>CBIHLM010000004.1:0-93975 GCA_966210515.1 uncultured Pedobacter sp. | reverse complement strand
TTTTAAAATAAGCTTTTATATTTAGGTAATCATTAATTTAAAAAGAGTATGCGAAAACTTCTATCGAGTTTGTCAATCGTGTTGCTATGGGCAACTATTGTCCTGGCTCAGGAGCGTACCATAACAGGTACAGTAACAGCCCAGGAGGATGGACTACCTCTTCCTGGAGTAAGTGTGAAAATTAAAGGTAGCAGCACCGGTACACAAACGGGTGCAAATGGGCAGTATTCTTTGAGTGTTGCCGGGAATAATTCGGTTCTGGTATTTTCTTATATCGGATACGCTAATCAGGAAGTGACTATCGGCGAGAGAACTGTAGTCAACGTTGCATTAATTGTTGATGCAAAGCAATTGGGAGAGGTAGTTGTAACGGGTTATGCCACTCAAAGGCGTACAGAATTTACAGGTGCCGCTGCCAGTGTTACAGGAGCGTCTATTGAGGATCGGCCAGTACAAAGTTTTGATCAGGCTTTAACCGGGCGTGCTTCTGGAGTTAATATTGTTCAGCCGAATGGTCTGTTAAATAATCCGCCAGTTATTCGCGTGCGGGGCGTTAACTCAATTTCTCTGAGCTCATTTCCTTTAGTTGTAGTTGATGGTATTCCGATTTCTACTGATCAAGACATCACAGTAAATACAGCAGCAGTGAATAATCCCTTAGGTGATATAAATCCTGCGGATATTGAGACTATTGATATATTGAAAGATGCTGCTTCCACTTCAATCTACGGTTCGCGTGCAGCGAACGGAGTCTTGGTAATAACTACCAAAAAAGGGAAAGCTGGTGTAACCAAAGTAAATTACAGTGGATGGGCGGGCTTTAACAATGCCGTTCGTTTGCCAGAAGTATTAACCGCACAACAATTTATAGATCATAAAAATAATGCGCTGGCTAACGCGCTGGCTTTAAATCCCAATGCTGTAAATTCATCTCAACGCGATGCGCAGGGCAGAGGTTTTTTTGCTAACTATAATCCGGATGGATCGATGGTTAATACTAAGTGGGCGGATGAAATTTATAGAACTGCTTTTTCCAATAATCATAGCCTGTCTTTATCAGGTGGGTCCGATAAAACAACTTTTTATTTTTCAGGCGGTTATTCAAATCAGGAGGGATTTTTAACAAACAATACTTTTGAAAGAAAGTCTGGCCGCTTCAATATTGCTCATCAAGCTACAGGTTGGTTAAAGATTTCGGCTAATGTTAATTACAATAATTCGATTAACAATTCGCCTCCTAGTGGCTCTAATCCCGGGAGTGCCTTTACTTCTGGTGGGCTTGGTCGTTTAGCTATTGCTCAAGCTCCAAGTTTAGCCCCATATGATGCTGCTGGAGAACTAAGTATTCAGCCCGGCACTCCATATATCGGCAGAGGAAATAATCTAGTTCCAATAACTTGGTATAATCCTCTTGCTGTGCGCGATTTGGATCGAAACGTTTCTGAAAATAACAGATTAATTGCAAATCTTGTAGGCCAAATCAAAATCGTGGAGGATTTAAATTTCAAAACCTCTTATTCTTGGGACAGAGGAAATACTGAAAATATAGTATTCTGGAATCCTATTTCTGGTGATGGTTGGTTCTCTAATGGCTTGGCAGACAATAATAATTATAGAAGGAATAATTGGAACTTTATTAATACTTTACAATATCAAAAAACATTTGCTGATAATCACAACCTAACCCTGTTAGTCGGATCAGATGTTCAAAAAACACGGGTTGAACTTTGGGGGGCACAACGTCAAGACCTTTCAGATCCTTTCTTTACGAATTTTCAAGGAAATTACAGTATCAATCTCAGTGGAGATAATGCGATTAGTCTTCGTACATATGAATCTTATCTTTCTAGTCTTAACTATAATTATGCAGGAAAGTACTTTATTACCGGAAATTTTAGACGAGATGGAAATTCAGCCCTTTCTCGAGAAAACAAATGGGGGAATTTTGGAGGTGCATCAATAGGGTGGACAATATCGAAGGAAAACTTTTTTACAAAGTCTTTTATTGCTGACAAAGTTTCCAGCCTAAGGTTTAAAGCAAGTTGGGGTAAAGTGGGGAATGGTTTATTAGAAAACGACTACGGGTCATATACTACATTTGCTGGAGAGTTATATGGCGATGAACCAGCTTTAGCATTTAGTCAGGCAGGTAATCAAGATTTGCGCTGGGAAACCAGTACTCAAAAAAACATAGGGTTGGATATAGGGATCTTAAATAACAAAGTAACGTTGGAAGTTAATTACTATAAAAATGATATTGACAATTTGATCCTGGAAGCGCCTCAAGCTCCGTCAAAGGGAATACCTGATAATGTCATTTTAACGAACGTAGGATCTATGTACAATAAAGGTTTTGAGTTCGCTCTTAATGCTACGCCTATCAATAATAACGGACTTAATTGGTCGACTAACCTGAATTTCTCTACAAATAAGAATAGAGTTACAGCACTTACAAATGACGGGTCTCCGATAATTGGAACGACAGGTTCTTTAGAAACTACAAGTATTACTGCTGTAGGGTATCCTGTGGGGAGCATTTATGCGGTTAAAACAGGGGGTGTCAATCCTGCAAACGGTCGACGAATCTTCATAAATGCAAACGGTGAGCAAGTTCAATACCTACACCATGGAGGTGCAAATAGATATACTTATTTAGATGGCTCTCCAGCTCCTGCTATTTCCGGTGCGGATGCGCAAATTGTGGGGAACGCTTTACCAACCTGGTATGGTGGATTCAATAATAATTTAAAATACAGCAACTTTGATTTGAACGTTTTATTTACATTTTCAGGGGGTAATAAAATTTATAATGGTTCTCAGGCAGGATTAAGAGATCAACGGCACTGGAATAATTCAATAGAGGTGCTTAATGCATGGTCTACTCCTGGTCAAATTGCTGAAATACCCAGGCCTGTATATGGTGATAACGTTTCGAATGGTTCTGCTTTCGCAAATGATTCCAATGTCCAAGATGGAGATTTTCTTAGGTTACAGAGTGCTGCCTTGGGATACACTTTACCTACAAGGTTATTGGGAAAAACTGGTATAACCTCATTAAGAGTATATACTCAAATCAATAATGCATTTATAATTACAAATTATAAAGGCGTTGATCCGGAAATTTCAACAAATGGAAATGAAAATACTACTCCAGGTGTGGAAAGGAACTCAATCCCACAGGGGCGTGCAGTAACGTTTGGACTTAGTTTAGGCCTTTAATACGAAAGAAAATGAAATTAACTCTAAGATCATATAGAGCGTTTACAGTAAAGTGTTTTTTACTTGCGCTACCTTTAACTGTCGTAACATCTTGTAAAAAGAATTTTTTAGAAGCGATTCCCGAAACCACAGTTTCTGATGCTACTGCCTTCGATACCCCTGACCGTATATTATCTCAGGTAAATGGTTTATATAGTACTCTAAGGTCGCAGTATGTCGACGTAAATGGTAATATATTGGGTTTTTTAAGTGGAAGATATCAAATTTTCAGTGACATCCGAGCCGAGGAGTTTAAAAACCAGAAAACTAACGTTGTAACAGGATACGATATTTACCAACATACTAATGGTGCAGATAACACATACCTGGCTAATATCTGGACTGCCGGTTATTTGGCAATAAATCGTGCAAATACTTTCCTGGCAGGGTTACAGCAAAATCCAGGCGTCATATCTCCTGCATTAGAAGCACAATATCGTGGGGAAGCTAGATTTGTCAGAGCGCTATCTTACCTTTCATTAGTTCAGTTTTTTGCTCACCCTTATACAAAAAACGATGGAGCTTCGCCAGGCTTACCGTTGAGACTTCAGCCGGAAAGTACCTCAGAAAATAATAGTCTTGCAAGGAGTACAGTAGCGCAGGTATACGCTCAAATACTTAAGGATTTAAACGATGCTGAAACAGAACTAGCCGCCGACAATGGGGATGCGTTATATAATACAACAAGGGCTCATAAAAATGCGGCGATTGCTTTGAAAACAAGAGCTTACCTTCTCATGGGAAACTATCAAAGTGTTCTTACCGAAGGTAATAAGATAGTTTCTGCCACTGCTCCATTTACGTCTCCTAATAACATTCCTCACGCCTTAGTCTCTGACATTAGTGCAGTATTTAAAGCCCCGTTTACGTCTAGTGAATCTGTATTCTCATTAGCTATGGCCGCGACTAATAGCCCTGGCACGCAGAATGAACTTGGATCTTATTTTAACTATGACGATAATGCTTCTTTTGAGTATTCTATAAATCCTGTTTCTCCAGGGATTTTTTCTAACGCTCAATGGAGATCAATTGATGACAGAAAAACTGACTTAACTGGAATAAATCCTGGTGGTGACATATACTTAAAAAAATACAGCGGTATTTCTCCATTTGTCGACTATGTCCCAATTATCCGTTATTCAGAAGTTTTGTTAAATGTTGCTGAAGCAGAAGCAAGGGTAGGTAATGTAAGTGGGTTATTGAGAGCACGTGCTTTGTTGGAAGCAGTTCATCATAGATCTGATCCGACCTATATTTTTGGTATTCTTACACAAACGCAATTAATTAATGCGATTTTAACGGAGCGTCGTATAGAATTAATTGGAGAAGGATTTAGATCTAATGATTTGTTAAGATTAAATTTGCCCATTCCATCTGTTGGCGCAGGAACCAGCATTGCTCCTACCGATGACCGGTATGTATTTCCTATACCAGTTGATGAGGTAAATAATAATCCTGGATTATAGTAGAGTTATCAGAAAAACAACCCGGTGGAAAAGCTGGGTTGTTTTTATAATATACCTACTTAACACCACCTACTGACATCCGAAAAAGATTCTCATTTGTATATTGTATACTTCTGAATATCGAAAAAACACTTAGTGGTTAATGTAAACATTGATTGCAAAAGGCATTTTTTTAAAACGTTAGTGTAACCTTCTCCTGCTCTACACATAAAGTTACAGTCCCTCCCAAAATTAAAGCATGATTGTTTTCAATATGCCCCGCGGGAAAATCAAAACATACGGGGTAATTATATTCTTTAACATGCTCTAAAACTATTTCTTCAATACTACTTCCAAACGATATTTCATTGTCCTTTAAATCAGTGAAGCCTCCTACTATTAAGCCTTTTAGCCTGGCTAGTTTCCCCGATCGTTTTAAGTTCCATAGCATCCGGTCAATCGAATACATGTATTCGCCCACATCTTCAATGAATAAAATTTTATCAGCAAAATCCATCTCCGAAACAGAGCTACCTAACATCACTAGGAGAGTTAAATTTCCCCCTATCAATGGCGCACTTACCTCCCCAGGTTTGTTGAGAATGTGACCTTTCAAGTCATATTTCAAAGGCTCGCCAAAAAGGGCTTTCCGCAAAGACTCTAACGAAGGTTTTGTGCCGTCAGGAACGTTTAGAGGCATTTGACCATGTATAGTTTGTACGTGGCATGTTTCAAAAATATGGCTGTGCAGAATAGTAATATCGCTGAATCCGACAATCCATTTTGGCTGGATTTTAAACCGGGTGAAATCCAGTTGATCAATAATTCGAATGGTGCCATATCCGCCGCGAGCCGCGATAATTGCTTTTATTGAGGGATCATCTAAAAACTTTTGAAGATCGTCTCTCCTTAATTCATCTGTCCCCGCATACTGGAAATGTGAAGCGGTGACTGTTTCACCAAGAACAACCTCCAGTCCCCAGCTCTCTAATAATTTGATTGCGCTGTCAATGGGGCCCGGTAATTTCTTTGCAGGGCATGTTATGGCAATTTTATCGCCTTTTTTTAAAAATGGCGGGGTTGTTAAAGGTGACAACATATTTAAGCTAAAAGGTTAAAGGTAAAAGCTTAGCTCTGAAAGCGCAATACAAGGCGATTTAAAAATGAAGAACATAGGTCTTTAACAAAGGCATTTCAAAAACAAACGAGATGTTTTACATTAAATTCATCTTCATATTTGCACATATAAATTTACCTTATCTTTGTGCCCATTATAATTTTGATTGATGTCTGAGCTCGATAAATATAAACGATTTACAGTTACTTCCGCACTTCCTTACGCCAACGGTCCTTTACATATCGGACATTTAGCCGGCGCCTATATTCCAGCTGATATTTTCGTAAGGCACATGCGACTAAAACGCAAGGATATTATTTACATGTGCGGATCTGATGAGCATGGAGCTGCAATAACGATAAAAGCAAAAAAGGAAGGCATAACGCCAAAAGAGATTATAGATAAATATCATACACAGATAAAAAATAGTTTTGAAGAGTTTGGGATTGCATTCGATATATATCATCGGACATCCTCTCAAATCCACCATGAATTGTCGCAGGAATTTTTTCTGAATCTGTATGAAAAAGGTGAGTTTATAGAGAAAGAGTCTGAGCAGTATTATGACGAGGAGTATGACCAGTTTCTTGCCGATCGTTATATTGTTGGCACCTGCCCGAATTGCCACAATGAAGGTGCATACGGAGATCAGTGCGAAAAATGCGGAACATCTCTTAACCCGATGGATTTAATAAATCCTAAGTCCACTTTAAGTGGAAAAGAGCCGATATTGAAAGTCACAAAACATTGGTATTTGCCATTAGATAAATATCAGCCATGGCTGGAGGAATGGCTTTTGGAAGGCAAAAAGAATCTGTGGAAACCGAACGTTTATGGCCAATGCAGTTCATGGTTAAAGGCTGGCTTACAACCGCGTTCGATGACACGGGATCTGGATTGGGGTATTGATGTTCCATTGGAGGAAGCTAAAGGAAAAAAACTGTATGTATGGCTTGATGCTCCAATAGGATATATTTCTGCTACAAAACAGTGGGCGCTGGATAATGGCAAGGACTGGGAGAAATACTGGAAAAAGCAGGAGAATGAAGCCGAGGATTCTTACCTGGTGCATTTTATCGGAAAAGATAACATCGTTTTTCATTGCATTACTTTTCCGTCAATTCTGCATGCTCATGGCGAATATATTTTACCCCAAAATGTTCCGGCCAATGAGTTTTTGAACCTGGAGGGTGATAAGCTTTCAACATCACGAAATCATGCGGTTTGGCTTCACGAATATTTAGAGGAGTTTCCTGGCAAGCAGGATGAATTGCGCTATGTGCTAACCTCAATTTTGCCCGAGACATCCGATAGCGAGTTTACCTGGAAGGATTATCAGTCTCGTATCAATAACGAATTAGTAGCAATTCTTGGAAATTTTGTGAACCGCGTTATGATTTTGATGCACAAGTATTATGAAGGCAAGGTAGAGGGAAACACAAGTTTGGCAGATCCTGCACTTGAAAGCCAGATCAGTGCTATTTACAATGATGTTGAGGGAAGTATTGAGAGTTATAAGTTCCGTCAGGCTTTATCGTCTGTTATGGACCTTGCACGTATAGGGAACCGTTATCTTACGGAAAATGAGCCATGGAAAACTTTTAAAACAGATCCTTTGGCTACAAGAGAAGTGCTGCAGAATAGTTTGCACATCATTGCTCACTTAGGCACACTGTTGCAACCAATTCTTCCGCGGACCGCGAAAAAAATATTTTCTATGCTTAATTTGGGAGAGTCAGCTTTCTACGACCAGAAACTTGAGTTTGCCCGGGGTCATCAGTTGGATGAGCCCCAGCTTTTATTCGAGAAAGTTGAAGACGATGTGATTGAAAAGCAATTACAAAAATTAAGTAAAAAATCAGAAAATATGGATGCTACCATTGAAGTTTCTCCTGCAAAAGAGAATATTAGTTTTGAACAGTTCGCTGCGATGGATATTAGGATTGGGACGATATTAGAGGCAGAGAAGGTTGCAAAAACAAAAAAATTATTGAAATTAAAGATTGATACCGGAATCGATCAGCGGACAGTTGTTTCCGGAATAGCGGAGTATTTCGAGCCTGAAAATATCATTGGAAAGCAAGTAAGCCTTATTGTTAACCTTGAGCCAAGAGAAATAAAAGGCATTCTTTCTCAGGGGATGATACTGATGGCGGAAAACAGCGACGGAAAATTGAGTTTTGTTGCTCCGGGCGAAGTACTTCAGAATGGGTCGACGATCAGGTAATTAATATTCGATATACTCATTGTCTTATTTGGCAAAAATCTGCACATTTGCACATCTGTGTATTTTGCAGAGTTTCAATTGAATATTGGTCCCGTAGTTCAACGGATAGAATAGAAGTTTCCTAAACTTTAGATATGGGTTCGATTCCCGTCGGGACCACAGTAAAAATCGGTAGAATCCTGTAAGTTAGATACTTGCAGGATTTTGTGTTTTGATTCGGACAGTATTCGGACACTAAATTCTGATCAAGATGGATGGATAGCAATTTAAAACCAGTATCCTACCCGGGCCTGACTGCCGTATGGAACTGCATGAAGCCGTTTCAGCTGACCGAATAAAGAAAGTTGTGCATTGTTTACTTCAGGCCTTTCGGATGACCTTCGTCGCTTTCAGGCCGAGGTAATTCATGGTATTAAAACTCCGCCCATAAATAACCTCGCACCCAAGGCTTATAAACGGACAAAGGATAAAGTGGAGATAAAAAAAATTGCGGAGGCTCTGCCCAAAGGTGGATCCCCATTTTTTTAATACCACTAGCGAAGCGAACCCGTGTCTGGGTTAGGGCCGAAATTTGTGTAGATGATTAATGAGGCTCATTATAACTGAGATAATATCCGCTTAATATTAGATATATCCGCTAGTAAATGACCCCACACCAATCACTGGAGAAACTTACCATTCGCGACTTTTCAGGTAGTGAAGATGACCTTTACGCGCAGCTGCTGATGACCATTTTCTATCATATTCAAGAAGATATATTTCCGCTACTTGTGCAAGCTGAAGGAGAAGGAAAAAGACTCGCCATACGAGAGGTGACTGAAGAAGAATTAGGGTTACAGGATGAAATTTCAGTTACTGATGTGATTCTGGTTTAAGGAACTCCCACTTATAACTTAGGTTTAATGGAATCCGTATATGCTTGATATAATTTTCTATTGTAGGTACCTACTGTAACATCCAAACCGAAGAAGTCGGCGTCATGGGTGATGATTATGGCTGACTCGTGATTTGCCAGCAAGTAAAGATAGTTGTCATTAAAATCCAGTTTTTTCGCATCAAAAGATGTCAAAGTGGAAAAATCGCTTTGATCCAAGTCCTTAAAAATTACGTGAGATGAATATCCATCAATGTCATCTATAATATTTTCATAATATATTTTGCACTCATCGCTACCTCGGAATTCAGATTTATAAAATTCCGGAAACTTTGGTGCACCGGAGGTTCCTTTGTACTTGTTAAAATAAAGCTTGTTGGCGTTAAAGCGCAATAAACGATTTAATATTTCACTTAACTGAAGTGTGCAAAGTAATATTCTTGCATTCTCAAGCTTAAATATTTTATCGAAGAATATTTTATAGTGCTGGCTTGTTGGTTCATCATCGATACCTAAAATTGGCAGCCAAACATTACTGTCTAAAATATAATAGCAGTCTTTCGGACTGCCATTATTATGTAAATTAATAATATTCAAAGTGTCTTAAGCAAGAGCTTCCTCGCGGTAGGCCTGGTAGTTTTCTTTATTAATAAAGTTGTCCCACATGTCAGAATACTTATGCATAAAGTTTAAGATTTGAGTATAACTAACGGGGTGAATATACTTTTTCACTTCTTCTTCTCCATAGTCGGCTAAGAGCTTACCAAATGAAGCATTAAGAAATAATGTAGAACAGCGTTTAATATCAGCGAAATCTACTTCTACTTCTTCCTTTTGAGGAGATTCGAAATGCTTTCTTATCTCATCATATACCTTAATGCCATCATCGTGAAGGGAAGCATTTGAGCTATTTAAGATATTTATAACGCTAATTTTCATTGTTAAAGGGGTGTTTTTCAATATACTAACGAAAATTATTTTGGATTGTTTTCAGGGTTGCAAAGCTAAGTATAAATATCAAACCTTAAAACTTTCCTGAAATTAGTGTTTTTTTATTGAACTCCAAATTTATTACTGAACCAATATATGTGTTTCTTAAACTAGTTACACCATTGGGATAAATAGAACCTGCCTTCATTGTTTTGCTGCACCAGCCAGCATCGCCAGTATAGATTTGAAGCCCCCCACTATTATCGTCAAAATATTTGTGAAGGTTTTTAAGCCCACTTCCACCCGGTGCGTCAGGCTTAGTACTATTTCCTTCAATAGCCCATAAAATGGAATCGCCGTCCGAATTTATTTTATCCGGCTTACGCTCTTTAATCTTCTTATAAAACCCTACTCCTAAATCACATATCGTGAAATGTATCTTTTCTTGTCGAACATAGTGCTGGCCGCAAACAAAGAAGGGGTCGTCTGTTTCTGCATGTTTATCAATGTTAGCGTAAACCTCTGTTAAGTCATCAATTAACTTTTCTTTGGTCTCATCTGCAAATTTCGGCATTGCCGCGTGAACAAGCAATTCATTCTCCAGGTAATTAATAAACTCATCCTTTTGCTTTGGCAAAAAGCCCTTATAAGGGATACAACTCTTCTTTTGATATTGCCTCAGATTCTGGTCGAGCGGGATAAAATTGTTATGAAATAAGATTCCGCACTTCTCGGATACCTGTTTTGCGTCGATAGAAAACGACAACTGATTTTCTTTATTAAGTCTGTAAAGGATTGCTCCAAGGAATGCACAGAGGTTTCCGTCCACCCATCGCACATCATCCAATGCAATAGCGATAGTTGTGTCATGATATTGGCGACAGTTCTCATAAAACCTTAGAAGCTGCCGGAAACCTGAAAAATCTGTAAAAATGGAGTCCTCTCCGAGATGTATACTAATCACCTATCTATCGTTAAAGTCTGCCACTGTATATACTTTGTCCGCCGCCTGGATAATTTGTGTAAATATGCTGATATAATGAATTTGTTTTAACATTCACATCATCATCTGTATATACCGATGCAGGCAACCATTGTAAACTATCAAAAATCATCGTTTTCACCTGTGCGGATATTTGTCTGCTATCCCGCCATCTTTCAACCTGAAGTTTTTGCTCTTTCAATAATTGAAGTGTAGCTACTGCCACTTTCTTTACTTCTTTAATTTCATTCTGACTTAACGTCTTTCCTTCCCGCAGTAAATCAAAAATTGCCAGGGTTTCATCGTTCAGATTCTCCCGAACTGCTCTGGCTTCCTCGATATTTAAATCTTTGATAAAGTCACTTAGATTATCAAAAGCTTTCACAGTATCCTCCAGGCTTTTACCTTTATTGTATTCCTGAATGATAAGCTGATAGCGTTCGTAAAATTCAATGCGGAGCGGATTTTCTTTTAGCATCTGCTCCAGCTTTTGCTCGACAGCTTGCTGCAAGTCGAACAACATGGTGTTTTTACGCTGGACTTTCTTAAATGCGGCTTTTAGTTTGTCAAAATCAAGATTGCCTAAATCAATCTGTATTTCTTCAACTTTCGAATCTGTTATAAATACACTTTCATCAATAAGCTGCTGCAATTCTAAAATGATGGAAGTAACATCAGCTGTTTTCACCTGCTGATTTAACTGTTGATAAATTGCTTCAATAGCGTTAAAACTTCGGATATAAGCTTTTACCTGCTCCTCCGGATAGAGCGCATGGTATTTACGGAATACTTCCCTGGCCATAACCTCAAACTTGGTACGGGTAGTCTCATTCAGGCATACGCAATCCATAGCAGATTTTATCTTACCGAGCTTCTGCATTGGCTTAAGTTCCGGACTGCTCAGCTCTGATAATTGAAAGCCTAACTCTGCCAAATACCCCTGTACTGCCCGGATGGATTCTTTGAGTTCTTGCTCGAGTTCAAGAATCAGTTCTACCGGCCGCTTTGGGTCATCTGGGTTTTCACCGGGTTTCTTTGCTCCACCTTCGGTACCTTCACCATACACAGAGTAAGCTTTTTCAAGCTGAGTATATACGTTGCCGTAATCGACAATGAGTCCGTTCTCTTTCTCATCATCGTACACACGGTTGGCACGGGCAATGGTTTGCATCAGGGTATGACCCTGAATTGGTTTATCCAAATAGACTGTGGAGATACAAGGCGCGTCAAAACCCGTAATCCACATAGCACAGACAATAGCAAAGCGAAACGGGTTTTCTTCGTCTTTGAATTCTTTTTCCAGATCCCGTTCAACCATCTTTTTCCGGTGGATCTCAATATCCAGATCCATTTTCCGGAACTTGTCAACTTCGTTTTGCTCCGGACTTATAACCACACAAATCTCGGTACTCTCTACATTGGCGAGTTTACGTTTTAGTGTCAATTCCTCTTGCAGATCGTCGGCTTGTTTAATCCTACTTTTAAGATCTTCAATATAAACCGGCCAGTATTTTTGCATCAACTGATACATCCGTACTGCTGTTGGTTTATCCAGAGCCACAAGCATCGCCTTACCCTGGTAACCTCTTTCGTTAAAGTGCCATACCAGGTCTTTAGCAATAGCGTTTAAGCGCGGTTCGGCGGTAAGTACCACATAATCCTTGTTGAACAAGTAGGTAAGTTTGCGTCGCTGGTCCTCATCTAGATCCTCGTTTAAGAGAATGGCCGCCATCTGTTCGTCGAGCAAAGGATTTTTGATTCCCAGCTTTTCTCCACGGTTCATGTATAATAAGCGAAGCGTGGCCCCGTCTTTTATCGCCCGGTTGAAATCATATACAGACACATATTCTCCGAAGATATTTTTGGTGAGTTCTTCCTCCTCTTTTATAATCGGAGTACCTGTAAAACCTAAATATGAGGCATTCGGAATGGCATGATAGCGCATGTTCCGGGCGAAAGTTCCTGCCTGAGTACGGTGGGCTTCATCAGAAATAACGATGACGTTTTTCCGGTCGGTTATCAGCGGAAACTCAGTTTCCGTTTTCGGGTCGATGGAAAACTTATGAATAAGCGTAAAAACGTATCTGTGATTGTGGCTAAGCAGTTCTCTTAAATGGTTACGGCTCTTTGCCAGCACTTCTTTTCCGCTTACACAACCTACGCCGGTAAATGTATCGTAAAGCTGCCGTTCCAGTTCGGACCGGTCGGCAACGATGAGGAAGGTATACGAGCCGCCAAACTTGCGGTGTATTTTCTGACAAATAAAAACAATGGAGTACGATTTTCCGCTTCCCTGTGTATGCCAGAAAACACCCAGCTTCCCTTTCAGGTCGTTAATGTTGGAAGCCTGGTCAATTACCTTGTTTACACCGATAAACTGGTGGTTCTTGGCCATTATCTTACTCACGTCGCCATCACTGTCGTCGAACAGCAGGAAGTTTTCGAAAACGTCCATCAGGTTTTCTTTGCTGCAGGTTCCCCGGAGCATGGTGTCTAGACTCACAATGCCTTCCTCTTCCTCGGTTATACGCTTCCATTCCAGGAAGTATTTATAGGGACTGGTGATTGTTCCCACCTTGGCATCGGTACCATTGCTTAATACAATGAAAGCATTGCAATGGAAAATGTGTGAAATGGTGTCTTTATAGTCGCTGATGTTTTCCGTGTAGGCATTTCGGAGATTGGTATGATGCGCTTTCAATTCAAAGAACACCAGCGGGATGCCGTTAACAAATCCAATAATATCCGGGCGGCGACTGTATAACTCGCCAACGACCTCAAACTGCCTTACTGCAAGGAAATGGTTGCTTTGATAGTCAGTAAAATCGAAAGTTTTTAATCGCTTTCGTTCCAGTTCTCCCTTTGCATTGGTAAAACTGACTTCTACACCTTCTTTAAAGAGCTTGTATTTCTGCTGATTGATCTTTCCGAGTGATTGATCAGCTACCTTTTCCGAAATCTGGTCGATGGCTTGCTGATAGGCTGAATCGGGAAAACCGGGATTGTTTTTCCGCAAAGCAGCCAGTAAATACCGGCTTAAAATAACCTGTGATTTATTTTCTCTTCCGAGCAAGCCTTCAGGGCCGAAGCTTTCCTGTTTCCAGGCATACTTTACTTCCCAGCCAAGTTCTTCTAAAACCTGCTGGGTGGCGGTTTCTACCAAGCCGTCTTCGGAGTATTCGTAGCTCATTTAATTCGCAATTATCTCTTCGATAAAGTTTTTACAATTTTGTATTCTATCGATCTTTTTATTTTCCGGCAAAATGTAAAAGAGATCATGATTTTCAATCGAATATTTGTTTAAAATAGGTTCAGGTATCTTATAATTTTTCAGTGGGGTTATTTTCCAACCTGTCTTATGGCATATAAGGTCGAATTTTCCCTTTAATCGAAGAGTGCTAATATAGTTACTAAATCGGCCCCAGAAAAACTCAAGCTTTTTGTTTTCAAGTCGTTTATAGAGGGTGAAAATATATGGATTTACGTGATAAGAAGCTAACGGGTTGGTTCCGGTGTTCCCTACTCTCGTGACTTCATAATCATTATCGCTCCAAGTAAATGAGTTAAAATTCATATCGTATTTGGAGGTCATTTCGGAGTATTTCACGAAGTAGTATCGCCAATCCATTTTCTCATCTTTATACAATTTCATTATGGACCTTATTTTATCATCTACCTTTCCTCCCTCGATTTTAATAAAATCTGTAATCAGGTCGTTAAGTACTTTCGCAACCTTAGCCCGTTCACCTTTGTCGATTGCTGTCAAAATCCTATTCCATTTAGAATCTATACCGAAATAATATATAGGTCCTAGTAAAGTAGACTCGTGGGTCATTACAGCATAATCATCGTACGATAATAGAGACCGAATTAAAAGAGAATTATTTGTTTCAGGGTTCCATATTTCATAGAAAGCTTTTGCAAAGTCGGCTATGTCATTTTTCCTCAAATCAAAAATTTCAGTAATACCTTGAATATCTTCATGATCCTCTAGTAAAAAAATGATTTCTTCAACATCCGGTCGATTGCAAATTATCCTAGCCTTGTCTTGTTCGGCTTCAAATGCTTCTTTTGGAAAGCCACTATATCCGTTCTCAGAAAAAGTCAGATAAGAATTGAAAATCTTCGCGGAATTAATATTGTCTACGAAACCGCGTATGAATTTGGCATACTCGCTTAAGTTAGGGAGCCTCAAGTTTGTTGTATATTCTATGCGATTTTTTTGGTTTACCTGTCGCACCCTCGCCAGCATGTTCCTTAAAATTCGCAAAAAACGCTTAAGTTCATTTTGATCTTCGCGACTTACAAATAAAGAGTAATAAAGCAAGCCATACATCAATACCTTTTGCGTGACATCAAATGAATTTGCAGTTATTGCTCTCAGAAACAGATCTGTCGATTTGTTATCGAATAGTCGGACCTTTTTATTGCTATATCCGTTTAGATAAAAAATGTCGTCAAAAAAGTCGACAAGACTCTCTTGTTTGGCCAAGAAGTCTAAGGATTTGAAAAGGAAAAGCACGTTCTCCTGCTTCCAATATATTTGCTCTAACAGAGATGTATTAAATTCAAAATCATTTTCCCCTACATTGTTGATGTGATACAGTGTTTCTGTTAAATAAGTTATAACGTTAACGATTGCGTCATCTATAGCTACCGATTCACTCCTATATTTCCAAAATAGATCCATCCATGCCCCATCAATTTTGATAGCGAAATATTGCTGGTAGGAAATCTCTGACCCCGATAACTCTATTTTAGTAGTCGCATAATCAGATTTTGGGCTCGCTAGTAAATCGGCGAAGAGAGCTTTGAAATTCTCGAAGTCTGTAAGTGGCTTACCCCTGGAATTCATTTTTATATATAATTCGTCGGTAAGTTTAAACTCATCAGATTTTATATCGATAAACTCAAATGTGATACATTGATTATCCTCTAGTCTGTGCCAAAGGGTAGGGGAATCCGAGAATCTATTGTGGATAGTGTCTAACATGTAGAGTAGAGCAGAAACTGTCGGATCGTTTGACCATGAACTGCTGAACCAGGGTGCATCTTTAATCTGGTCACTGGGAAGATACCCATTGTCAAAATCTATCCGATTTTTTATTAAAGCTTTACAAAACCGTTCGGAAGATACTCGTGTCTCATAAGTGAATTTTTGAAGAGTGTCCTGTATTTGTTTGAGGTTCACCTCTTCTGAATCAAACTCTTTGCAGGCGAGATAGTAATGCAGAAGAAAGAGGGTAGTTAAACGCTGCTGCCCATCAAGAGGAATAAATGTCGAGTCTGGCTTGACATACCCATACACAAAATCTAAATGCAATCTAGAGCTAGGCGCTTCGGGCTGGCTGTTTAGTGTCTCGTGCAGCTTAGACACAAAGCTTTCCCGAATCTCCTTTGATGATTCTCGTCCTTGGGCATAGTCCCTCTGAATAATTGGGACAGTTATATTATGATTATTGATGAGTTCCAGAAACGAAAATTTCATACTTGTGTTGTTGATTGCCAGTGCTTAGGAAAAAAATCGTTTAAAGTTGATTGCAAGTCGCTTACATAATATTTCCGGTCATCGTCAGTCCAGAAAGCATTACTTCGGGGAAAAGTGGAATAGGCCTTCAAAAAAGCATTCCTTGTACAAATTGGAATATAATGGCCTTCCAGTTCTCTCTTTTTCAATTTTTCTCGTTTGACATCGAATACTGAATTATTCAACTGGCTATTTGAAGCTGCATCAATCAAGCATAAATTTCCAATTTTATGTTTCTCTTCTTCAGGGAATCCCGATTGAATGTCAAATACTTTATTCACCTTTTCAAAAAGCGAATTGAACTCGTCCTGGCTCAATTTGCTTTGTTTTAATGCCTGTTCAAGTTTATTTATCAAAGAGTTATTTCGGTCGTCACCAATATTTTGAAGTGATTTGATATGGTCTTTTATCCAGGTCTGTTGATTTTCCTGATTTGTAATTATCTCCGAATTCTGAGCGTGTATATGCTCCAGACTCCACTTTCTCTTTTCCTTTGTTTTTTTGTAAAGATTAAACGGAAATCTTGCAAGTTCTTTATCGCTATTTAGAGTGGTTATAACATTATGTAGCAAAAGCACTTTATGAATTACTGGACTGTCAGAATCATAGTTAAGCTCCGAAAACGCTATCAGTTCAGAACTACCCAATTCATTTTCTCTCCTTTTTTTATAGGTAATAGCTTCCTCAATCTTTTTTTCGAGAAGTTTCCGAAAGTCTTTTTTAGTTAATTTTTTTGAAGCCCCAATAAGGGTTTCAATTAGCGTTTTTTGAAAATCGAATACGATCAGGTAGCCCACATAATGAAAGAGATCCCGTTGATTAAACCACTCCAGAAAATATTGAAAATATTCTGAAACTTCATTCCAAAAGCTTTCCAATGCGGCAATTCTGTTTTCGTCATACGCTGTCGTTTTAGTAGCCCCCGTCAGTTGGTCTATGTATTTCGAAATTACCAGGTAGGTAGAGTGCTTTAAGCCCTTTTCGCTGAATAATTGATAGGAAGATTGTTGTTTCAACAGGTCCGGAAACTCAGAGGTTTTCTTTTTAGCGATCAAATCAAAAATAAACTCTATATGTGTCGGGCTGTTCTTTTGTTCGTTATTGAGGAAGTACCAAAACTCCTCTTCTTGAAGTTTATACTCAATTTGATCCCATTCTGAAGCAATTTTGAACAATTTCTTTTGTACCCGCTCTAGTTTTTCGGGGGAGTATTTATCGGATTGAAGTAAGAGAGCTTTTATCAGTTCTGCATCAGTCAACGGGATTTTTCCAATATTGAGTCTGATGAACGCATCGATTGGATTTTCATGATTAGCGATTTCATACCAAATTAGCTTTACATTTTTATTGCTTCCATCATCAACATCCATTAGGATTGATGTAAGCTTACCCTTTGATCCAGGGTGTATGTCAAACCATTTTTTGATGATCTGGTAAGCATGGCAGATATGGAAATAGTCTATATTGCTGGTGTCAGTTTCCCCAGCGAAACGCTTGTCAAGTAGAAATGCTTCGCAGTCTTTTCGTGTTTCATAAATAAGTCTAAAAAGTTCAGCATTATACCCCTCATCTAACCTCTTATCCTCCAGAAACACTAAGATAAGATAGAGGGTGGTTAAACGCTGTTGCCCGTCAATTACGTCAAACTCATTTTCCGAGATCCTTTTGAGCACTATTGGCTGTAAGCAATAAAATTCGCCCTTTGAAGCTGCTTTCTGGAACTCCCATAGATCATCTAAAAGTTCGGTTACTTCCTGATCTCCCCAACGATAACCTCGCTGATAAGATGGTATATTGAATTGCTTTCCAAACAGATTAATTAAAGGTGCGGTGGTATTCATGATTGATTTAAGGGATAATTTTAATGACGCTTAGAAAGTTGTCTGCCGTATATCCATCACGAAACCCAAATTCACTTGCCCAAAAACCTCGCTTTCTTATTTTTGCTCGTATACCCTTTTGTGTAGGAGTATCAGACTTCAGCTTCTCTTCAATAAGCTTAATAATTTCATCAGCTTCTTCACGGGTATAGGTAGTTCTGCTTTTCATATTAGGCTTTGTTATATTCTGCCTCCGGCTCTGCCGCCATTGCAAAACTCTCTTCAGCTTCTTCTACGTTTATAGTGCCGTTCATTAAGCGAGGTAATAGGATATCCCGGGATCGCTTAAGTAGATTATTTTGGTTTTGATAATTTGATATCGATTCGAATACATCCCTAAAAACCTTATCGTACTTTTCAACCAGTTCTGCAGAGGGAACAGTAATTTCCGCATCTTCAAAAACATTTGATGTCACTGCGGGATAAGCTGCACCTCCTGCAAGACTGGTAAGGTAGCCGATGAAGCTCTCGGCTTTAACACACTGGTATAAAAAACTAGAAGGTAGATCTCTGGGTGTAATAACCGCAAAGCCGGTTGACACAATAAGATTGGGTAACGGATTCCAAATTATTGAATAAGATTTACGGTTCGGTCTTACACAAGACCAGATAATATCTCCATGTTTCACAATTCTTCGAGCCCTGCCAGGAGCTTCATCAAAATCGTATTCAACATACGAATCAATTGATCCTGTAGAAACAGATGATATATCAACGTATTTTAGAATGCCTGAAAAACCTCTCTTTAAAGTGTCTTTATTTACGAAAGCCACTTCCCCTAATTGTTTAAGGGTCCACCCTTCGGGCAACCCGGTTTCATCATTAATAGCTAAAGCCTCACCATTTACCCTAAGCTTTACAAACCATTCTTCATATGTGCGTTGCGCTAATTCTTCAAGCAGCGTAACGCGTTTGAGGTTGTTATCTATCAAATTATCATATGCGGAGAGGATGGAGGCGATGCGAGTTTGAGTTGGGAGAGGTGGAAGTAAAAATTTGTAGTCTCGAACGGCTTTAAGTCCAAGATTTTTAATTGTTGCTCCCGTGGCAAAAGCAACTGCGTACCTTTGGAAATCATTCACCTCTAAGACATACCTTATAAAATCCTTGTTGACATCATCACTAATGTTTAGATAACATGCACTCTTCCCGAGGGCTAGTTTTTCACCCTTATAAATTGCGATATTTCCAAGGGTCCCATTTATAGCTAGTAGGATCGTTCGATCTGTAAGGTCTTTCTTTATTTTGGAATACTGCTCCTTAGAGATTCTTTTTGTATCGGATTTTATAACAATCTTTCCCTCAATCAAATTATTGCCATTTACAAAAAAGTACTCACCATTATCGTCATATTCCGGCGTGCCGTGTAATCCATCACCTATTCGAGTGGTCACATCATCTAAACTAACCAAGTTCCAATCTCTCATCTCAAATCGCCCAAATTCACCGCAATCACCTTACTCAGAACTTCTGCTTCAGCATTCAAAACTTCCAACTCCTCCTGGATTTCTTCCAGCCTGGCCTTATAATCAAAATCGCCATCCTCGCGAAGCGTCACCCCAACATACCTGCCCGGCGTTAAGCTCCAGTCGCTTTCCTTTACTTTATCCAGAGAAACCACCTTACACAAGCCTTCCACATCGCGGTAACTACCATCTGGAAATTGAGCATTAAACCAGGAATTGTCTTTCGCTACTTCCGGTGTTTCGCCGCGGTATAGTTTTATGATGGCGGTTAGCCCTTCCAGTTGTTCAGGACTGAAATCGTTGATCGTAGTATTTACTTTACGGAAGACGTTTCGGGCGTCAATCATCAGGATGGTGTTGGGGCCGTTGAGGGCTTTGTCTTCGACTGTGCTCAGACTGACGGACGGATACGCCGCCTTCCCCTTATCGAAAAACCAAACATGGCAAGGCAGCGAGCGGGTATAAAAGAAGTTGTTGCCTACGCTTACGATACAGTCCACCGCACCGCTTTCTATTAATTGCTGGCGTATCAATTTTTCGCTGTGCCCTGCATCTGTTGCGGAGCTGGCCATCACGAAGCCTGCCCGTCCGGTAGGGTTCAGATAGCTAAAGAAATACTGCATCCAGAGGTAATTACCATTGTCTGATTTTGGCAGTCCGAAAGGTAAGCGCGGGTCGGTTTTTACATAGTCTTTGCCCTTATCGACTTTGTTTACGTTGAAAGGGGGATTAGCCATTACGAAGTCGCATTTGCCTACAAGCCCATGTGGGTCGTTATAAAAGCTGTTGGCTTCGATGATCTTTCCTTCAATGCCGTGTATCGCCAGATTGATTTTAGCTAAGCGGGTGTTATTGGTTTTCAGTTCCGTGCCATAGCAGGTAATGGCCTCGTTTATTTCTTTTTTGGTATGGTCTTTTACGAAATAGCCAGTCTGCACAAACATACCACCCGATCCGCAGGCCGGATCGTGAATGATACCATGGTCGGGTTCAATAAAATTAACAATTAGCTGCACCAGACTTGGTGGCGTAAAGAACTCACCGCCTTCCTGCGCACCGGCTCCCTGCATAGAGAACTTCATCAGGAAGTATTCGTATATGCGACCAAACACGTCCCCTGTGGCTTTTTTTACAGCGTCTTTATTGAATATGCGGATTAACTCACGTAACAAGTCGCTTTCAAATTCCTGATAGTTCTTTGGCAAATTACCCTGAAGGTCGGGGTATTCGGCCTCAATAACTTTCATTGCATTGTTGATGGCTTCTGCAATATCTACACTTTCAGGAAGCCCCGCCAGGTATTCGTATTTAGCTTCGTTGGGAAGCATGATGGCTCCCGCAGCCAGGAAATCTTCTTTGGTTGCTGCGCGTTTGCCGCGAGGGCCTTCCGGAATACGGGAATCTACTATCGGCTGGGCCTCTTCATATTTGTTCTGCGCAAAACGAAGCAACACTAATCCTAATACCGGGTCTTTATATTCTGCTGCGGTTAGCTTGCTGTTTGCACGGAGAGCATCGGCGGCGTCCCACAATTCTTTTTCAATTTTGCGTATTTGTTCCTGTGTCATAAAACTCTTGTAAATATTCAAAAATTATGCGGGAATAATTATGTTTAAAGCAGACAACTAGGATGACTGCAATTTATAGACTGGAAAAAAGTGCTGGCTAAAGCCGTACCCGGCCTACAACATCATTAATAATTTTTTGAGTTGCCTAACTTGGTGATAGTGGATCGATAGCGCATTTAATCAGCTTTAAAACAGGTGAGACAATAAATAAAAGCCAGTGGCCGTGCCAAAAGCGATTAGTATTATGATGGTCAAAACGAGTGATTGCCGAGCTCGTAGGGTTTTATGTTGACCTTCTAATTGCAGCCTGAGGTTACTGAATTGTTCGCGTATATCTCTTTCCAAGTGGTCTGTTTTATTAACAACCGTCATTACAGAAGATTGTATGCCGGCGACATTAGCGTCCAGCTTATCCATCCTGAGTGCAAAATTTAAATCCTGAATCACTTTTAAAGTGTCGGAATTTATTTTTTGGTTTGAATGGCTAAGCGTATTGAGGCCTTTACTTACATGTGATTCTATACTTTCTTGAAACTTAAATATTCTTTGAGGTAAATCTTGCCTATCTAATATATCTATTACGCGCTGATTGTTTTTTGCGCTTGTGTCAACAACCTTTTTTAAGTTATCGAAGTTGCCCTTGAAGTCAACTTCTTTGACTTGTTTTGTTAAAATTTCAATCTCTATGACTGAAGCCTTTCTTGTCTTTTCAATTTGAAGGATAGTCTCCTTTATTATTTCTTCGATTCGCTGCAGTCTTTCTGGGAAATTAATTCCGTCTATTTTTTGGACAAGGTGCTGCGATGCGTCTTTTAACTCATTCACATCACTTAACACCCTTTCAAACTCACCAAGTTTTAATGCCAGGCTTTTTTCGTTTGTGTTTAAAGCTTTAGAGGCAGAATCTATTTGTGCCTTGGCATCAGTGAGATAAGCAACACCCGATTTGAATTTCGTTAATTGCGCCTGGACGCTCTCTAATTCTGAGACAACTTGTTTGGCAATATTAGAAGTGGAAGACATAGCGCTTTATTTAAAATAGAGAGTTAAGAGAGGATAATACTTGGTTTGAAAATTTTAAGGGTTTTAACAATCTCGAGATTAATATTTGATCAAAATCAAATACGAGGTTAAACTTGTCCATATAAGAAGGCAGATCTGGGTTTTTTTCTAAGATTAATTTTATAAAGTGGTTAAATACCTCCTGCAGTTCAACTTCGGGGATATTGTCTCTTTCCGCCATTTGGAAAAAGGCTTTTTGGAGTAACTCCTCCGCCTCGACCAAAAACCGCTCGCTTTTGAAAGATACCTGATATATCGAAAATGAATTAAGCAGCAGAAAAACATAATTATCAGGCTGACTTCTTAGTAATCTTGTACATGCCCCTCTCAGATGTTTTATGTTATCCAGAAATCCAGCCTTCGGGTCTTTTTCAACCACATCGATAAAGAACCACACTAATTCCAGATCTTCTTCTTTTCTACCTTCATCAGTAAGGTCGGTAATGGAAGCATTTGTCTCTTTATCAGTAATTTTGTCTTGAAACGAGTAGCCCTTCCTCGCATATTTGGAATTGAAGTAAAGATCTATGTAGTCTTTGAATTCTATATTGCCTTGGTTTAGTCCAATATAGCAGGCCTTTTTCATATCCTGAATGGCAAGCTCTCTTTTCTTTTTTATTTCGTCGTAGACGAATTTTACTAGAAAGCTCAAACTCTTCTCGATAATAGTATCTCCTTCAGATTTCGGTAAGCTCTTAATCCTCTTTTCTGCAATGTTTCGGGAGTAGTACTTCAGCAAATATTTTATGAGGTTTTGTTTATAGGTTGTGTCTTTCCTCTTGGTTCCATACAGTGTGAAGGTATTAGCTGAAAAGTTTACCGTGTAATCGTCAATAATGCCCAGCGTAGAAAGCCTGTAAATCGCTTTCTCAGAGTCCATCTTATCGCGGTACCCATTGTAATAATCCTCAAATTTTTGAAATGTAGTACCTGAAAGTATGCCCTTTTCTTTGTCTCGTTTTTGGCAGTGAACGCGCAGTTCCATCACTCTATGAGCCTGCCTTTCATAAAATTGTTCAACAGCCTCAACAAAACTTTCAAAACCCTGACTATTATCTTTTAATTGCCGCACTTGAGCTTCTGAGAATCCTGGGTGAATAATTGTCTGCAGCCATTTTGATATAATCTTAAGCCTTTCAGATCCGTTATTTCTAAAGCCAATAGTTAATGAAAAGGTATCACCTACTTGCTTGCTGTCTAATAACTGTTGTATGCCGGCACGCTTGTCGCTTTGTTGTATCCATTGATGAACAGGTTCGTTAGGGTGCTGATCTAAAATATGTTTTTTTATGATTTCAAATACATCCGATGAGAGTTTTAGGTCAACAGAGTCTTTAGGTACTCCCGAAAAGTTGGATAGATTAAAATAGCCTAATTTTTCTGTAAAAGATTTTGATATGAACAGTCCTTTAAAGTTCTCACGCTCCCAATAAGAAACTTTAATATCAATGTCTAATTTTTGCTGAAGCACATTTTCTAGTTCGAAAGTCCTGTCGGGGAAATAAATTTCCTGGAGCAACTCATCCAAAATGGCCAGTTCTTTCGACTCTCCTTTAAATGAGTTGTTATGAAAATAGAAGTTATTGTCTAAATCAACCTCACAGGTCTTTCCTTCAAGCTCCAGTTGCTGATCGTTAAACAGGATGTAACTTAAGGCTATCTTCCTGTCGCGTCCTGCTCTTCCAGCTTCCTGAACATAACTCTCGATCGACCCTGGATAATTTATATGAATAGTAGAGCGAATACTCTCCTTATCTATGCCCATCCCAAAAGCCTTAGTAGCAACCAGGAGATTTATTTTACTTTCTATAAAATTGTCCTGATTTGAAGTGGACTGTTCTTCTATGTCTTGTTTTACACCCTCGTCATCCGAGTTGGAACCCATGAAAAAACCTATTTTTAAGTTGGGATTAGCAACACTTAAAACATCCAGATATCCATTTTTTTCCTGAACAGGAGCCCCATTTCTATCAACCTTATATTTGTCAGTTACACCAGAATGTCCTTTTGTGTGAGGGCAGAAGATCAGAACCGCATTTTGAGCGGAATGATAGAATTTTGAAGAATTGAATTCATCTAGGTGCAACTGATGATGGTGGTTTCTATTCTCATCATTTTTATCGAAGCACAAATCCGAATCATTCATAAATAATTCCAGATGTTCGGGTATTTCCTGAATTAACTGTATTGTTCTTTCCTGTTTCTTTTTTCCAAGAGCTCTCTTTAAATCCCAATTATTCGCAATTCCCTTTTCAGGAAATGAAACCCTTTCAATCCGATATTGTAATTCAGGTCGTTTTGTGCTTTCAAAACGAATAATTGAGTCGTCTTCCAGTTTGTTGTCGTCAATATTTCCTGACAATTCACGTTGAACATCAGACAGAACATCAAAGGAAGCTGTCGCTGTTAATCCGAACAGGGAAATATTTTGTCCCGACTTCGTCTTGCAATACCTAAGCGCATTTTCACCAAGTCTGAGATAGGCCGTTCTGAAATCGTGCCCCCATTCAGAAACACAATGAGCTTCGTCTATCACACAATAGCTGAAGTAATTTCCTTCATCAGCCATCTCGGTCAGTGTAGCCCTGAAATCTTCCATTTGAAGCCGCTCCGGGGAAATAAAGGCAAACTGCGATTGTCCGCTTTTTAGGTTTGTAAGAGCCCTTCTTTTATCTTCACCACGCAGAGTAGAATTTATATAGATACAACTATCTATATAATTCTTTTTAAGTCCGTCCACCTGGTCTTTCATCAAGGATTTAATTGGGTCGACCGCCAGCGTAATCCCGGGCTGAAGGAAGGTAGATAATTGATAGGTCAGAGATTTACCTCCGCCGGTGGGGAGAAGTCCGATAACGCTTTTCCCGTTCAATGCTCTGTTTATTATTGGTAGTTGGCCTTCCCGAAATGCTTTTTTCCTAAAGACACTTTGTAGGAAATATTCCAAGGCGATTTCTTTATTTTTATCGAAGGTCCAAAGTTCGTCCTTCCCTTTGAATGCGAATTCCGGATAGTTAATAAAAGCTGAGGATTTTACTGTTCTTTGCTGATGAGTATGATACGAGGATCTGACAATTGCAAAATTTGTGTTAGCAGTTCTTATTGTTTCATTTATTCCGGCTCTTTGCAATACGGAGACATCAATCACAAGGTCATATCGTTCTTTATTATCCCAGCTCGATAAAGGCTTAATTGAAGCAAACTTGTGCACGGGAGAATCCATAAATTCTGGAGTTACGAATATTGCAAGCTGTATTTCTGGAATGGGAATCTCCATTCCCATTAATCGAAATAAATGGGTTATTTGAACTTTTAAATCTTCTACAGCAATGTAAGCACACGGAACATCTCGCTCAACTATGGCAATTTGCCAGACATCTTTAAACTTTGATATTTTGCCGGATCCGATATATTCAAGAATGACTCGTTGTACCCGGGCTATTGCGATAGGACTTAAACAGATTTCAAGGAGTTCTCTTTTGATAGTGCTATCTAAAAAGTTGAATTGGCATGCGTCCTTTGTTCTTTTATAGAATGTATTATCCTTTAGAAAATCTTTAAGATAATTCAGCTTAGATTTAATTGCATTGGTGCCAAAATCAGAGGTTTTTATTCTTAATGTATTTGCCCATCCACTCAAACTTACCGCATGATCCCTTTCTGTATCGAGATAAGCTTGCGAGTCCCCCTGATGCTGCGGACCGTCTATCTCTAATACTATTCCTATTTTCTCATCATTGACTACGTACGGGGCTTCGAAAGAAAAGTCTGTTCGCTGTTCAGAAAAATTATTTTTTATTCGTTCTGCGACTTGCTTGTGATGTTCTTTTGTAATTGACTGAATGCTTCGCTGACTTTCAATTAATTGTAAAGGATAGTCTTCGTCGAGTATTTCAGGGAGGATATTAAAAAAAAAACGTTCTTCGAATTGTGAACCTAACTTTTCCCAGGAATCTTTATAGTTTTTTAAAAGATTTTGTTTGTTTAGTCTCGGGTCGATTACATGGAAGGCATAAAATAGGATACGATTGAAATTTTGTTTTTCTTTCAACCTATTTATAAAATCAAAGTGAAGTGTAAAATCAGAGTGTTTTGCTTCTATTTGACTATAAGATTGGTTGAAAATATCCGCTGCATGCCGACTTAATCTTGTAGGTAAGCCTCTTTGAAGAAGGTTAATTAAAACCGCAAATTCTGGTGTATATTCCGTCTCCGCAAGCAGATTGCTTTTAACTTCGAAATAAGATAAGAAGCTAAGTAATTTCTGGAAGTGCAATTTATCATCAGATGAAAGTTTCTTTAACAGCTCTAGGATTCCATCGAAAAGGTAAGCACCGTGTAACTGCATATTTAGCTCAGACGATTTTCACTCACAGTACTTATGATAAAGCATTGCAGTGGAGATTCAATAGATAGTCGGTTTTGTTCGATAAATATACATTTTTCAAACTATTAATACTAAAATCCTCATCTGATTCCGCTAAATATGTCATAGGAAGTTAATTCGTTGAAATTTAAAGTTTTTCGTTACAACCCACCGTTGTTTTAGGAGTTTAATATTGACGTTACTAAGAGTAGAATATGGCCTAATTATGATGCATCTCGCCAAGATAATCGCTGGACCTTGGTAGCCTTAGATAAGCCCAGATCAAATTTTCTTCAAATTCAACCGGACTTTGCAGTTTAAAATCGCCACAAATAGAAGAGACCTTCGAATTAATAAAAAGAAGGACTTCAAGCCGAGAAGAGAAAGCTGAACGGAAATTAGGTTAACACTATTCACTAGCTTATCATAGCCACATAAGTATCAATAGCATTTTCTCCTTTTGAAGATAGCCAGTAAACTGAGGGTTTATTTTTATATCCCTTCTTTACTAAGTCCAAAAGATTATTGCTTTCAAGCCTCTGTATGGACGTCCGTAACTGTTGTATATTGGTTTTAGCATAATATTGCTTCAATTCATATACAGTGAATAATTTTTTCCTTTTTGCGTATGCTAGCACTTCAATGTCAGTATGAGAAAGTGGAAGTTTCTTCCTCAGCTCTGCCAAGGCATATCTTTGTCTAAGTAATGATGACAAAATCAATTCGCTGGGTTGTAAAATCATCGTACAGCTAATATAAGCACTTTTAAGCCACTTTGGTGCCAGTGTAGTATTAGGTAAGCTTGATTTCTAATCTTTCGACAATTTCACGCACGCTTTGTCGGCTTGGGTTTGGTTTTGTGACTATTTATAACTGTACACATAGCTTAACTAAGTCGCAGCGGAGGTTAAAAAAGAGCCACTGTTCCGTTTTGAATAGTGCGGCAGCATTAGCTAAGATTTCATATATCAAGCCATTTTTGTTAGAAGCGATGGAGTGTGTGTTATGAACTTTTGTAGTTCTTCCTTCATCACGTTTTCAACAACTGGGATATAGTCCGAAGTTGTTAGAATGCTATCATGAATGGTAAAGATTGGAATATGTGGATGTTCACTTGAGATTCTCTTAGCGATCACTCTTAGGACCAAATAACTTTCCAATTGCTGGAGTAGCCATGCTAAGTGTACATGCGATATGGCTTTAATAGCAGAAAAGACTTTATAAATATTGGGAAATAATTCTGCAAAAGCTTTTTTGAACTTTGCATTAGGCCCCCTTTCTCCGGGCTTTCCGAAGAAAACTATTAGCATCATGATCTTGGCTTCAGCCCGTTCAAACTTTTCGCCGTGCTTTTTCGACAAAGTTTCAGCAAAATGTTCATACAAAGTGCCGGAAACTACATGTTTTTTGTATGCTTCAACTTCCTGATAATGAGTGTCTTTCAGTTCTTTTATTAACATAATGATAATTGATACTTTAATTTTATATTTTAATGCTCTTCCTTTCCAGAACTGTTTGTATTGATAATTACCAGTACCGGGGCCGACTTCCTTATCTTTTCTTTCACTGGATTTTGGGCTCTTGCAACTAGTCCAAAAGTCTTCTTCGAAGAGAGCGAGGGATAAGTAAGGCTGACTGTTCTTTATATCAATCAACAATAATGGCTCGCCCTTGTATTTTACAAACTGCCTATGGTCAGATTTAAGGTTTGTTAAGCATGTATACAGTCTTTCCCCGCTCAAATCAACTGATGAGCGACCCCGACTTTTCTCAATTCTGTCGAATGCATATCCTGCGTAGATTTCTTGGGTGACAGGATGAATTCTCCTTAATGTCTTTGGGTGAATGTCCCACGCACCAGAAGACATTTTTTGTTTACGCTCGTCCTCGATATACTTTTCGGCGGCTGCTCGGTCAAGTGTTAACATCTCCAGCCAGCGCGTTATGTAATGTAGTTCCTTTACATCCTTTTGCTTATTTTTTTCCTTACTTAATTTGGCGCTAAATCGAGGTGATATTACTTCTACATCTTGGGCTCTAGGCTTGTTCCTGTGGTCTCCAGGGATTGTTAAGCGATAGGTTTTTGAGAAATTTCCCGATGAGTATCCCTTTGAATTTCGTTCTATTATTTTGTGGGTAATAAGAAAATCTAAGTAGTCAAGGTAGTTATTTGCATATTTTTGAAGGAAACGGCTATACAGTGGGAAGTAGAAATCATGCGTTAGCAGCTTTTTATTTTTGAGTGGCACAGTAACGAAAAGGCTTAGGAAGTAAAGTAGCTTATCCCGGTCAAAATTCTTGATGCCGGTAGTAGATGGATGGTTTGAAAGCTTTCCAAAGTCCACCCAGGAGGGTATTGGCAAAGTCATCCGCCCCTCCTTACTTATTGATCGCCTTTAAGCTTCCAAGAATCTCATGTTCTTTGAAGAAAATTCTACGACCCATCCGGTGGAAGGGGAGTTTGCCTTGTTTTTTATAGGCATAAATAGAGGATAGGCTAACCTGCAATAAAGCAGCAGCTTCTTCAATCGTTAATAATTTTGCAGATTCTTTGTCTATTGGATGTTTAGGCAGGCTTGCGTTTTCAATTGCCTTTACTACCGCTGCTTCAATTAACCTTTGAAGTTCCGAGACTTCGATTACAACTATTCCCATTCGGGAAAGTTGCGTGCCGATTGCACCGAAATACTTCCGCGACTTCCGTCTGGCTTAAAATTTATCTATCGGGAATGATCGATTTGAAATAGGTTAGGTATTCTTGGTGAAGTGTTGGATTGTTTCGTAATGCCCTATCACTGAGGCTTAGGTCAAAACTTTTACAGAAAGCTCGTCCGATTGTGGTCTTGTCCGGATATTTCTGCAGATAACGCCTATCGTCTAAACATTCAATTAAAGCCAATACAGCGGTCTTAGTGCCATCCCTGGTTTCGAGTTTAGTCCCCGGTGCCTTAATAATTGCACCCGCCCATTGATTTTCGTCGTCGATGACGCCATTGCTTCTCAAAAGCACCCTAACCCTTTTTAAATCCTCGAGGTCTTTGAAGTAGTAATCGATTCCTCTAGTTTCACTCTCTATAGTTTGGATCTTAGCTAGAAGATAACCGATGACTTCCCAGAGAAATTGAGTTTTATATTCTTCTGTGTTCAGCATCAGAAACCTAAAGTAAAAGCTGCGAATTGCAGCATGGTTGAGGTCATTTGGGTCATTTCTGTGCAGAACCGCCCCGTGGAAATGTTCGGCGTACCCTTGGTTAGCTATTACACTTATTAGCTTAATTATTTGTGTTCGGGGAAACTTGGTATACGGAAGCTCACCCAACTTCCGATATTTCTCTTTATCTTCTTTGAGGAGCTTTTTGAAGCTCTTTTTAGCATCGTTCGTTATTGTGGATTTGAAGGTTTTAAGGATTGTAGCGTATTCATCCAGTGAATTCTTGTAAGCATACTTGTCGGAGTTATTGTGGTATGATACAATATTGTATTCCGCCGATTTTTCGGACATATCTATAAAGCTTTCATGAGCGAAAAAGCTCCATAATTCAGCTTTGAGATTTTTGAGGTACTTTAGATATGCTGGGCTGTCAATATTTGCATTATTATTTATCTCTCCCTTTAATAATAAAACAAGCTTTTCCCCCCGAACTCGATATTCTGTTAACTTCCCCATAGTATTTATCTCCAGAGCTTCTATGCTCAGATATTCGATAGCTTGGTTTTTAATGTCGAAATAAATGTTCATATCGATTTATTTATACATGAGAGATGGGTGCTGAGCCCTCTCCCTGTAAAAGGGCGGGGGTGGTTAATGTTTTTAAATTGCTTTTGTCCAGAGGGGGTGGGTGCCTTTTTTTAAAAGCACTTAGTTTTTATCATAATGCTTCAATAAAAGTTCGTCCATTTCAAATTCATACATGTCATACAATTCACGAAGGCCAATAACCTTTTCAAATAGGGCTCTCTGAATCAACTGTTCCCGATATGTATTATGAAACCCTCCCTTTAATGTGATATGTATATGCTGGTTACCATTTTGAATCTCATGCTTTACTTCTGAAACCCAAAAGTTATCTGTCCCTATTCTTGCTTTTACAAAATAGCACTCTAACTTTTCATGTACTCTGGGCGTTTGGGAAAGCCATACAGTCAGCACTTCAGAATCGTCATAGTATCTGAAATGTAAAGAGTGCTTTATACCGTCAGATTGAAAGATGTTCGGATGATAATAGTTCAGTTCGAATATGTCATCGTAAATTTCTTTTATCCATTTAGTTACCTGATTTGTTTCAAATCCCAGTTCGCTAGCCATCCATTTTACAGTTTTTCTCTCTTCTATATTGAGAAAGTATTTCTTTACCATTAATTTTTGAAGAAATGCCTCGTAAGGCCTCCCAGTACCTTGAAGCTTCTCAACCCAGGTAGCAGTATTACTGAGACAATAGAAGGTCTGGAGAGTGGATGGCCGGTGCAGGATTTTCACTCTATTCTTCTTCATACGATTTAACCAGCTTGATGGTTTATTTCAGTTTGTACAATCTCCTTAGTCCAAATAATTTTCATTTCGTTCTCTTTCATTTTATTTGTAACAGCGATATAGCGCTTCATTGTTTTGAAATCTTTATGGCCAGATATTGCCATTACCGTTTCAGGCCTCATTCCTTTCTCTAGCGATAGTGTGATGAAAGTCCTTCTTGCTGTGTGAGTGCCAAGGAACTTGTATTTAGGTTCACTTAATTCAATTCGTTCCTGACCACGATACTTGACGATTTTTATATTTGTGTTGATTTTTGCTTTTTCTCCAAGGGTTTTGAGGTGCTCATTTGTCTTCTGGTTGGATATCACGGGTAAAGGCCTTGCATCATTTTGGTATTTGTCAAGTATTGCCCTTGCAAAATCGTTAAGGAATATTTCACTTTGAATCGTGTCTTTTACTTTTATCTGATGCAAGAGCCAGTGGTTTCCTAGCACGTCGCCTCTTTTTAAATTAGAAATGTCAGAAAATCGTTGGCCTGTAAAACAACCAAAGCAGAAAACATCGCGGGCGTGATCTAAAGCTGATCCAGCCGGTAGCTCTAACTTGTAAAGATTCATCAACTCATCCCAGGTGAGATAAATCACTTCTGTGGCATCATCTGTAATCTTAAATTTTGTCGATACCCTTTCTGCTTTTGTATAGTGGTGATCCACAGCCCAGTGTATAAATGTTTTAAGCGTTTTTAAGTACTTGTTAACCGTATTGGTGGTGTGGTTCAGTTCATTTCTTAGATAGCCGGAGAAGTCTTCAAACAGCTTTTTATTTACCCTTTCAAAGCTTAATACATACCGTCGCTTGGTGCTAAAATCTTTGAGGTGAGTAGCCATTGTTTTATACTTCTTAATTGTAGAGTTCGCTAACTCTTTATTAGCCTCCCTGCTATCAATAAATTCATTTAGCGCATCTAAAAATTCTTTTTCTGTGTCTTTTGGAACATTATCATTAATAATGTGAGTTATTTGGGTTTTCAAAGCATCAATCGACCACTGCTCTTTACTGTAATATGATTTATTCACATTGGTGCGAAGCCGATTTAGCCATGCATTCATTTCAGGACTTCCTGTAAATTTACGAAAATGGTTTTCGGGGGTTCCAGGATTCCAATACTTCGGCAAAATCCTTTTGCCAGTTTTAAACTTTAGAGTAGTTTTTCCGAACCTGACAAACATATAAATAGCTGTCTCATTTTCTGCGAGGGGTTTATCTAAATAAAATTTAATTGTCATGGCTGTGGCTGTTAAATTAATCGGACACTATTCGGACACCAAAGTTGTAGTTACTTGCAGTTTCCTCTAGATAGATAATGTAAAACAGTAAAATATGTTTGAAATTCAGCCATTTAACTGTAGATAGCATCAGCGATCTTTTATGGGCATTTGAAGGTTCGAGTCCCGTCGGGACCACAAAGGAGAAGAGAGTGTGATGGCTCTCTTTTTTTATGCGTTCTTCTCATAAGTAAGTGATTTTTGGATCAGGTTTAAAAGTTGTCGAGAAGAGCAAAAATTTGGTTTTGAGCTCCAAAAATCTTAATGGGTGTCGCTCGTTATTTCAAACAGCTAGCCAATAATCATAAAGAGAATAGAGCTATTCATATCTATAAAGCGGCGAAGATGCCTTAATTTGGATATTTGGCAAGTAGTATTCCGCAATTGGAGAAGCCGGTGAAGAGCTAAAAGTTAGCATCAATTCGATTGCCTAGACGCTTAGTTAGGTCCAGCTCCCTACCAGGCAGGGGACTTATTCGAGACAAGTTCGGACCAAGTCCACTACCTAGTGGACTTGGTCCGAACTTGGTACCTATTTGGTAGCGTTCATTCTCCTAAGAGGCACTGCTTTTAACCCTTATTTTTTACACATCCACACTTTTATGTCCGATCCTGATTTTGCGCCTGCGCCCGTCCCGCGTTAAAAATCCTCTTTGCCTTATCCCTTTATTTTTTTTGATATACAAAACTTTTACCCTTTCTCGTTCTTTGTTAATATAAAGATTTGTGCAGGTATCACCATTATTCCAAAATCACTTGTTGGATATTTTTGAAGCGTCTACAGACCCTATCTACGTCTGCAGCGGAGAGAACGCCATAATATAATATGCCAACAAGGCTACTTTACAAGCCTGGGGGAAAACCGATTCAGTGATTGGGAAACCGATACTCGAAGGTGTCCCGGAGCTGAATGAGCAAGCTTTTCCAGCACTTTTATCCAATGTTTATCGTACCGGTGTCCCTTATCGTTCAGAGCATGACAGAGCAGACCTGGAGATCGATGGTGTTCTCAAAACATTTTATTTTAAGTTCACCTACCAACCCCTGAGAAATAATGAAGGAACGATTTGGGGTGTATTGTGTAATGCAACTGACGTAACAGAGCTTGTAAATGCCAGAAAAGCTGTAGAGGACAGTCAGAAAGATCTCAGGAGCATGATTGTACAAGCTCCGGTTGCAATCTGTATTTTGAAGGGGAAATCATTCATTGTCGACATAGCAAATGACAAAATGATTGAGCTTTGGGGTACGACAAATGCAATCGTAGGGAAACCATTTTTTGATGGCTTGCCTGAAGCCAAAGGGCAGGGCTTTGAACAACTTCTTGAGGGCGTTTTAAATACTGGAGAAAGTTTTTCAGCTTTAGAAAGGCCCACCGATTTACCCCGGAACGGTAAGGTGGAAAAGGTATTCGTAAACTTCGTATATGAAGCATTAAAAGATAACTCCGATTCAATTACAGCGGTGATGGCTGTTGCTACGGATGTTACTCAACAGGTGCTTGCCAGAAAGAAAGTAGAAGAGAGTGAGCGCGAGATGAGACAAATAGCGGATTCTATGCCGCAAATGGTTTGGGTTACGGATGCTCAGGGATACCATAAATATTACAACAAGCGATGGTATGATTTTACCTGTACGAATTATGAACAGGTGAAAGGTGAGGGGTGGTCAGACTTGTTTCATCCTGATGACAGACCAGATGCCTGGGAAAAGTGGAATCATTCTCTTGCTACCGGAGACACATACGAAGTTGAATACCGGTTAAAAAACGGCAACACAGGAGAATATATTTGGGTACTCGGAAGGGCTGTCCCCATTTACAATGAAGAGCATCAAATAATCAGGTGGTTTGGTACTTGTACGGATATTAACGAACACAAGCAACTTCAACAACATAAAGACGACTTCATAGGAATTGCCAGTCATGAACTAAAGACTCCTTTGACGGCTTTGAAAGCATCATTGCAATTAATTGGAAGATTAATTAAGCGAGATCCCGAATCGCAAATGCTTACCAGATTTGTAGACCAATCAAACAAAAGTATTGGAAAACTAGGCTATTTAGTGGAGGACTTATTAAACTTTACCAGGCTTAATGAGGGACAATTGGGTCTTAATAAAGAAGATGTTGTATTGTCTCAACTTCTGAATGATTGCTGTCAGCATATACGGGCCGATAACTATAAAATAACTACTACCGGCGATTTAAGTTTATCCGCCTGTATCGACGCTCACAGAATTGATCAGGTAATCGTTAATCTCGTAAATAATGCTGTAAAATATGCGGCAGAGTCTAAAGAAATAACTCTGACGATTGAAAAGCTACCTGGATACGCAAAAGTGTCAGTCACTGATTACGGTCCTGGTATACCTCAGGAAAAATTAGAGCATTTGTTTAATCGTTATTACAGAGTCGATTCCTCGGGAAGTCAGGTATCCGGACTGGGGCTGGGACTTTTTATCTGTAAAGAAATCGTATCGCGCCATAAGGGCGAGATTGGGGTTAATTCCAGGCTAGGTGAAGGGAGTACATTTTGGTTCACTCTTCCTTTAGAGGACTCTTGACTTTAATGACAGTAAAATTGTATTTTTGAGCCCAAACCACTTTTTAACCAATTTCTTAAAATTAAAAATATGTTTAAGCATTTCTTGGCCCTCGCTCTTATTTGCATATTTTCTGCGGCGACCATAAAGGATGAACCCGTAAAAGTATATTTAATAGGGGATTCAACAATGGCGATTAAACGACCCGAGACCTACCCCGAAACTGGATGGGGAATGCCGTTTGTTCAGTTTTTCGATTCAACAGTTGTAATTGACAACAGAGCCCAAAATGGCAGGAGTTCCAGGACATTTATCGAGGAGGGGCGCTGGTCGCCTGTAGTTGAGGCACTAAAGCCAGGCGACTATGTATTTATCCAGTTTGGTCATAACGATGAAATTCCAACTAAAAAAAGTGCTACAACAAAAGAGCAGTTTAAAAACTATTTGATAAAATACGTGTCGGATACAAGGTCGAAAAAGGCCCAGCCTATTTTACTCACCTCAATGGCGAGACGCAAGTTTGATGAAAAGGGAAAAGTTGTTGGTACCCATGACGAGTACGCCCAGATTGTGAGAAATGTAGCGAAGGAGACCAAAACCCCACTGATTGACATGGATCCCAAAAGCCAGAAATTATTGCAGGACCTTGGCCAGGACAAATCTGCGCTCTTATTTAATCATTTGCTTCCTGAAGAACATCCAAACTATCCGAAAGGAAAAAGTGACGACACCCATTTTAATGAACTTGGGGCCCGCTTAATGGCTCAGATAGTTTTATCAGAAATAAAACTTTTGGATCTTGATCTAAAGACAAGAATAAAAAAATAGATGTTGCTGACGTGCCCTAGTTAAACACAAAATCCTCCCGAGAACCGGGAGGATTTTGTGTTTAACGTTCCTGAGGAATTTAAAAGCATTCTATGCTCCAGGTTTTCTCCCATTTATCATGGCCCTTTAAGGTGATTATTCCTTCTTTTTCTTCAATCTTCTGATTGTGATTTTCAGAATCAGGTATCCCGCACCACGGTTCTATACACACAAAAGGCGCATCTTTTGCCGCCCAAATTCCCATGTAGGGAAATCCGCGAAAATTGAAGTGAATGCCATGGATGTTCCTGGTGTTCCTGATAGAGATCGTGTTGGATGCCAGGTCTTTAAAAATTATCGCATCATCATAGAATAAACTTGATTTTAAAGGCAGCTCGGATTGCTTTTCCAAATAGGGCGTTGTGCCGCTTAAAATGTTACCGTCAAGATTATGCCTTAAAGATGTTTCCTCCTCTTCAAATTCCAGAAAATAATCTTCATATACAGTATTTTCGGTCAGTGGAACATTAAACGCCGGGTGTGTCCCTATCGAAAAGTACATAGGCTCATCAGAAGGATTCTCTACCTGATAGCTAATTTTTACTTTATTATCTTCCAGAGTGTAGCGAATCCTCAAAAGGAAATCAAAAGGATAGCTTTTTAATGTCTCGCTCGTGCTTTTTAAAATAAAGCTGGCGCTTTCTGAAGAAGAATTTTCCAGTTCAAATTCTGAATCCCGCGCGAACCCGTGTTTTGCAAGGGTATATTTTTTGTCTTTATAGATGAACGAATCGTCTATTAATCCACCTACAATTGGAAAAAGAACAGGCGAATGCCTCGGCCAGAAATCAGCATTACCATTCCAAATATAATCCAGATCTGAATCTTTATTATAAAGGCTATGAAGTTCAGCTCCCATAGGATGAATGGAAGCTTTTACGGTGTCGTTTTCTAAAATTACCATTGATTATTGATTAAGAATGCAAACAGCATTAAGTTATTTTCGTTTCCAAGATATTAAAATGCTTTTATCTTGCAGACAATTATGAACAGAATCCTGATAATATTTTCATTGCTATCCTTCTCAATTTTGGCTTGCACAGTAACAAAGCCGTATGGTTCAACAAATAAAACATACAAGAAACAGGCTAAAGAACTTGTACGCTCCCTTCAGGAACTGCCGGCCTTGTCAGCCAATAATCCTGCCCCGTACCAGGTTGCAACCACAAACTTTAATCTTAGAAAACCGAATTACGTTATCATACATCATACCGCACAAAACGCGTGTGAGCAAACTCTTAAAACATTCACTATTCCGAAGACGGAAGTTAGCGCCCATTATGTAATCTGTAAAGATGGTACCGTGCACCATATGTTGAACGACTACTTCAGGGCATGGCATGGCGGCATGGCTAAATGGGGAACAATAACGGATATTAATTCTGTTTCGTTAGGGATTGAGCTTGACAATAATGGCACCGAAGAGTTTGCCGAAAGCCAGCTGAATAGTTTAATACTTTTATTAGCAGGGCTTAAAAAATCATACAATATACCAAATTCAAACTTTATAGGTCACTCTGATATAGCGCCCACAAGAAAGCAGGATCCCAGCGTAAAATTTCCCTGGAAAAAATTAGCTGACAACGGATTCGGCAATTGGTATGATGTGTTGTTGGATACAGTGCCGGCAGGATTTAACCATTTACAGGCGCTAAAAATTATTGGGTATGATGTTAAAGATTCTACCGCAGCCAAGATCGCTTTTAAGCGCCATTTCATTCAAACCGATGTTTCTCCAGAGCTTACGGTTAACGACAAAGCTATATTAAACAACCTGCTGAAAAAGTACTAGTATAGTTTTTATCTATAATGCTATTGAGAAAAAGAATGTGTAAATCTATAATTTAACTTTTTGCGGAAGTATATCTGAGTATCTTTGCAGAGAATTAAAAAAGATAATACATGATAACTATAGGTCAAAAATTCCCTTCATTTGAAAAGAAAGCTTGTGTAAGCATTGAAAAAGGTAAAGAGTTTGAAACAATAACTTCGGATTATTTAACCAACGATGATAATGTTTGGACTGTAATGTTTTGGTGGCCAAAAGATTTCACCTTTGTTTGTCCTACCGAGATTGCTGAATTCAATAAAGCTTACGGCGAATTCCGCGACAGAGATTCACGCTTAATCGGTGCTTCTACAGATTCTGAATTCGTTCACGCCGCATGGAGAAGAGATCACGACGATTTGCGTGACTTGAAATTCCCAATGCTTGCCGATACTTCAAAATCATTAGCAGAAGACCTGGGAATATTAGAGCCGGTTGAGAAAATTGCATACCGCGCTACTTTCATTATCGATCCGACAGGTATTGTTCGTTGGGTTTCTGTAAACGACTTAAGTGTTGGACGTAACGTAAAAGAGGTTTTGCGCGTACTTGACGGCTTGCAAACTGATGAGCTTTGTCCATGCAACTGGGAAAAAGGTCAGGAAACTTTACAAGGTTAATATTGAATTGAAACTTATAAAAATCCCCGTTTACCGGGGATTTTTTTTAAACAATAATTTTGAATATGAGTGAGACAACAGAAGTAATAAAAGAGTTATTAGAAAGTGTTTACGTTGACGGGGGCTACCGGAACTCGAGTTTGGATTTGCTTGAAAAAGGTCAGTCACGTTATGTGAGAGATCTGAAAGTGAATTTTAATAGTACATTAACTTCAGAGCATTTAACCGTGAAAGAAATTGCTCTTATTGGTGTGTGTATTGCAACAAATAACTGTAATAAAATACTTACAGACTTTTATACAAAATTTGCAGAAGATAATGGAGTTACTGCGGAAGAGGTCGCCGAAGCAGTGGCGTGTGCTTCTCTGTTATCATCCAATAACGTCTTTTACCGGTTCAGACATTTTACTCAAAAAGAGAAATACACTCAAATTCCTGCACGTATACGCATGCAAATAATGGTAAAGCCCTTAACCGGAAAAGAGTTTTTTGAATTATTGAGTCTCGCCGTGTCTGCGGTGAACGGTTGCGAAATGTGCGTGAATGCTCATGAAGACTCGTTGATTAAACTTGGGACAGCTGAAGAGCGCATTTTCGATGCGGTTCGAATTGCTTCATTAGTAACCGCTACAGGTAAAGTTATTTTCTAATGTTTAAACATTTTTGTACCTTCGAAGCAAGGTTAACCGTTTTAAAGCATTAGCAAAATTCCCACAAAAAAATCAATGCTATTTGCATGTGATTAGGCTTTAAAGGAACGGATTTTTAATTGTAATTTTAGGGATGCCGTCGTATAATGATTTTATACGACGGTTTTTTTTTGGCCGCCATTATAAATTACTTAATAACTTCTGCAACAATTCTTACTTTTGGAAAAAAAGATAAAAATGGGAGCACAAGAAAAAGATAATCAAGATTACGGGATATATTTTCTTTTAGCAGCGATTTGCGGAATCGCCACTGCATGGGTTATTACAGGATCACTTTTATGGATTTTTATAGGAGCACTTATAGGTTTGCTTGTGGCCGGACTTTTTGTTAACGGGATAGTTAAAGGCAAAAGAGCAGATTAGCTTAAAAAAATAAAGCGTCCCAAACTAGCCGGGACGCTTCAACCTAAACCTTATCACAATTAAACCAATTTTACTTGGTTTATATAGATAACGCCGCCTGTTATGATTTGTTTTAAGGAGTTTAATTTTTTTTACTTTTTTTCAAGCAATTCTAAATCCTGGTGGTTTTTAACTTTCTGAAAGGCCTCGTATATAGAACTACTAGTGATTGTTAGCAACTCGCCGGGCTTCATCTTCGCAATCACATATTCCCATGCTTGCTTGCTGTTTTCCATCACTTTGTACCTGATGTTCGGTTTTACCTCCAGGAGACCTTCTATCAATAAGGCTGCTATTTCTTCCCGCGTTCTTCCTCTAAGGTAATTCTCCTGGCAAATTACCACCTCATCAAATAGTTTTGCAGCCTGTCTGCCCATCTCCCGGATATCATCATCTCTCCGATCTCCTGTCCCGGCAATCACGCCTGTGTAAAAAGATGCGTTCACACTTGTTAAAAAGCCTTGAATTCCCTTCAGTCCGTCGGGGTTATGGGCATAATCAACAAGAATTTTAAAATCTTTAAACTCAAAGAGGTTCATTCGTCCCGGAGTATGTGTAGGCGATGGAGAAAATGATTCAAGTGCAGTCCGGATGTCTTCGGTTTTAAATCCCCACAAAAATACAGCAAGACTAGCGGCCAGGGCATTCTGAATCATAAAGTCAACCGTTCCTCTGAACGTGATGGGTATGTGAGTGGTCTTAGTGATTTTTATTTTCCAGTCGCCTTTTTTAATAGTGAAGTAGCCATTGTCGCAAAAGGCAGCCACGCCTCCTGCTTTGCAGTGTTGTTCAACCACAGGGTTATCTTCGCTCATGCTAAAATAGGCCACATTGCAATGTTTAGTCTGTTTCCCAATTTTTACACAGAATTCATTATCAGCATTTAATATAGCCCAGCCATCATTTTTCACAGATTCAATTACAACCTGTTTCACCCAGGCCAAATCATCCAGGGTATGAATATCTGAGATTCCCAGATGGTCTTCCTGAATATTGGTCAGCACCGCAATATCACATTCGTTAAATGCTAAGCCTGCTCGAAGGATGCCACCGCGGGCGGTTTCTAACACGGCAAATTCAACCGTCGGGTCTTTTAAAACAAATTCAGCACTTACAGGGCCGGTCGTATCTCCTTTTGTCATCAGAGAATTTTGAATATAAATTCCGTCTGATGTAGTATATCCCACCCTGTATCCATTATTTTTAATAATGTGAGCTATAAGACGTGTTGTTGTCGTCTTTCCATTGGTCCCCGTAATAGAAATGATCGGAATTTTCGAGGACTTGCCCGGAGGGTACATCATATCAAGTACAGGAGCTGCAACATTTCTTGCCCGGCCTTCACTTGGTGCCAGGTGCATCCGGAATCCGGGTGCCGCATTTACTTCCAGTACAACACCGCCGGTTTCTTCTAAAGGCTCTGATAGGTTTTCGGCCATGATATCTATTCCGCAAATATTCAGTCCTATTACCTTTGCAATGCGCTCGCAAACAAAAACATTTTGGGGATGAACAATGTCAGTCACATCAATAGAGGTGCCACCGGTGCTTAAATTCGCTGTCGACTTTAAGTAAACAGTCTCATCTTTTGGGGGAATACTGTCTAAAGTGTAATTATGTTTTTTTAGTAATTCAAGTGTGTCCCGGTCAACAGTGATGAGAGTAAGTACATTTTCATGTCCGTACCCCCTGCGAGGATCTTTATTTTCCAGGTCTATCAGCTCCTGGATTGATTTACGTCCGTCGCCAATAACATGCGCCGGAACTCGTTTTGCTGCGGCAACCATTTTATTATCAATTACCAGAACTCTAAAATCGTGACCCTTGATGAAGCGTTCTACAATAACTGTTCTCGAATATTTTTGCGCGTAGCGGAAAGCCTCGTAGGCCTCCTCTTCAGATTGTATGTTAATTGATGCTCCTTTACCCTGATTTCCGTCTAAAGGTTTAAATACCAAAGGAAAACCAATATTTTCTATTGCATCTTTTAAATTGGCTTCGTTGCTTATAGCCATTCCATCGGCTACAGCGATAGCCTGTTCTTTCAACAGCTTTTTCGTGTCGTCTTTGTTGCCGGCGATATCTACAGCAATACTGCTGGTTTTATCTGTTAAGGTTGCTCTGAATCGAACCTGATTTTTACCGTAACCTAATTGCACCAGTGATTGAGAGTTTAACCGGATATAGGGGATCCCGCGTTTGCGCGCTTCATCAATAATTGCTCCGGTGCTCGGTCCGAAACGTTCCCGATCACGCATTTTACGCATTTCAATGATGTTGGCTTCAAGATCATATCCATTTGCATCAATCAAAGCCCTCGCAATTTCAACGGCTTTTTCAGCAGCATACATGCCAACACTTTCTTCTATATATTCGAATACGACGTTGTAAATGCCTTTTGTCTTTGTGCTGCGTGTTCTTCCAAACCCTACATCCATTCCCGCAAGTGCTTGAATTTCGAGGGCGATATGTTCGATGACGTGCCCCATCCATGTGCCGTCATCCACCCGTTCAAAAAAGCCGCCTTCATATCCGGGAGAGCAATGGTGAGTATATAAACTGGGGATGAGCTTCTCAAGCCGATCGCGAAATCCGGAAATTTCGTTAGTGGGTTTATGCTCAAAATCCTGCAAATCCAATTTCATTTGAATAAGCTTATGGCGTTTTATTGACCAGATATTTGGGCCTCTTAGTGCTTGAATACTTAAAATCTTCATATAAAATAATGTCAGCTTTATCTCAATCAAATAATAACGGCAGGAGTTTGCAAACAGTTTTAGCCCCGCCGTAAAAACTTATTGGCGCTTATTTGATTTATTTATATAGTTATTGTGAAATATGGTTCCAAAAGGAAAGCTAATTATTATTGGGGGTGCGGTTGACCTAGGTAGCTCTTTGAGCTATAACGACAATATAAGTCATCCACATTACATAAAATTTTTTGAAAAGGGGATTTTAAGACGCATTATCACCGAGTCGGCGAAGGGAACAGATTCTGTAGTTGAAGTGATTACTACGGCTTCAAAAATTCCGGAGCTTGTTGGAATAGAGTATATAAAATCCTTCAAACAACTTCAGTTAACTAATGTGCATGTCCTCGATATTAGAAGCCGCGAACAGGCAAATGCGCCCGAGACCCTGGAACGTGTGAGAAATGCTGATGTGGTTATGTTTTCCGGTGGCGATCAGCTACGCTTAACAGCAATTTTTGGGGGAACAGAATTTTTACGGATAATAAAAACGCGGTACCGACAAGAGGATTTCATATTCGCAGGTACTTCTGCCGGTGCAGCAGCTGCATCCTCGAATATGATTTATCGCGGGAGCAGCAGTGAGGCTTTAATAAAAGGGGAAATACAGATTACCGGGGGCTTAGGTTTAATTGACGATGTGATTGTTGATACCCATTTTGTGCAACGCGGAAGAATCGGCCGCCTATTTTATGCTGTGGCCACAAATCCGGGCATGCTTGGTATTGGATTGGGCGAAGATGCCGGACTTTTAATTACCGAGGGGGTAACTTTAGAAGCAATTGGCTCGGGTTTAACAATTTTAGTTGACGGGCGATATATAAGCGAAACCAGTATTTATGATGTAGAGATCGGTTCGCCGGTTTCGATCGATAATTTAAAGGTTCATGTGATGTCAATTTTTGATAAATACGATTTGCACACACATGAATTAACCATAAATAAAGCCATTAAGGTTGAAGAGGAAGTTTATCTTAAAATGAAAGATAAGGATTAAAATGGAGCCAAAAGTTAGCATTCATGGAGGCTTTTTCAGCGAGTCGACAGATAGTGAAGAGGTTAAAATATTAAAGCAAAATGCGCTGAGAGAGATTGTTGAAAAGACGCAAAAATACCTGGAAAATCATTCCGCACTCGATACTGTCGTTTATGGAGTTTCTTTATTAGAGAACTGCGAATTGTTTAATGCCGGCTTAGGTTCGCAAATTCAAAGCGATGGTAAGATTCGTTTAAGTGCTTCTTTAATGGACGGATTTACCAAGAAGTTCTCGGGCGTTATTAATATTGAAGATGTCAAGAATCCGATTTTTATTGCCAAAAAGTTGATGGATTTTGACGATAAGGTTTTAAGCGGTGCCGAAGCTCTCGCCTTTGCGCGTAAAAATGGATTTGAATACTATAATTCAGAAACCCCATTGAGAAAGCAGCAGTATTTGAAAAAAATAAATGATTCTTTTCGCAAAGGAACGGTTGGTTGTGTTGCCATTGATAAAGAAGGCCGGTTGGCTGCAGCGACCTCAACAGGGGGAAAAGGTTTTGAGATACCGGGACGAGTAAGCGATTCGGCAACTGTTGCTGGTAACTATGCAAATGATTTTGTTGCAGTTTCTTGCACTGGTGTTGGAGAAGATATTGTAAGCGGTGCCCTGGCCGCTAAAATCGCTACCCGTATGATCGACGGATTTACGTTAAAAGAAGCCTGTGATAAATCCATGGCCGAGCTTAAACCATTTGATGGTTTCGCCGGTGTTATTTGTATTTCTTCCAAAGGAGAAATTTACCATACGGACTCTCATCCATATATGGTTTGGGCTTATTTCGATAAAGAGCCGGTAGTATTTAGCTGAGCTTATTGTTCCAAATCCTTCTTATTCTGCCACTCCTCGTGGTGCAAACACATTCCTGTGAGAATACATGGCAATCTGTCTGTGTTTCAGAGCTCTATTTGAACAAGAAATAATAATTTGTCCCCCTACTTAAACCAGATTAACCCTTATATAAAATTTACAACATGCCTAAGTTTGTTTTGCTAACCAATTGCAATACACCGAATTGACTGGCGGGCAATGGCCTTAACTAGCCATTTTAAATTTTTATCCAATTATTAACCAATTAATTATGAAAAAACTTTTACTTTCTGTAATTGCTATGATCTGCTTTTTGAGCTTTGATTTGGCAGCCCAGGCACCTAACTTGCCTACAAAAGGCACTCTTAGTGAAGCCGTTTTATCTTCACGGTTTTTTTCAAATGCTTTACAGGCCGATACGGTTGTTAAGCAGCGGCCCATTGCAGAGAATTACACACTTGAAGTGGTTGCGAAAGTTAATTCTGCATCGGGCCGGGGGCTTGACATTGAAGCTCGTAATGCTTCAGTTAAAGGCTTCAGACTTTCGCTGGATGCTACTGCCTTGAAGTGGACATCTTCGTTAAATTCGAGCACCTCATTAACTTCTTCAGATGCTGGCCAAAGCCAAACCATCCGGATTGCCGTTAATAACCAATCGGTGCATATTTATCAAAATGGTGTATTTGTGCAAACCCAAGCGCTTTCTGCCATCAAAGATATTTCAGGCGGCCTTGAATCTGATAACTTGTTAAACACCAGTAAGGGGCCCACACTGATTGCAAACTGGGCAGGTACGGCACCGAATAATACCGGCAGACCGAGTGATTATGGATGGGCCTATACCGGCACTACGGTTAATCTTTTTAATACCGCAAATTCAGGCAGTGGTATACGATATATGGACATAAACGCCTCATCAGGCAGCAATGTGCATATGTATAACGGAAGCCCCTATGTTGGCCGCTTAATGTTTATCAGGTGGGATGGGTCAGGCTATAAAGATGCTTGTTTTAGCTATCCGGTAACCTTGGAAGCAAACAAGACCTATGATTTTTCGATGCTTCATGCCTATGTTACAAATGCTACTGGCGGCAGGGCCATAACTGTTGGAATTGGGAAAACAACTGCTGCCAGCGGCAGAATTGCTTCGCATGTTTTTAATACTACCGGAACGAAGACCTTCAAAAAAGAAAGCTTTGTTTTTACTTCCCAGGAAGCCGGACAATACTATTTAACCTTTACAGGAAATTGGGCGCTGTATTCCATAGCTGAGTTAGCGGTAAATAAAATCAATGTAAACCCGAGGTTCATTTTTGGGAAAAATTATCCGAACGGTTCGGTTGATATGGAAGTCTCGTCAGTAACTTACGAAGAAGGTGCTTACGCTCCTTCGGAGGTTTTAGCGGCGCCAAAACAGAACGTAATGATAACAGGAAATGTGGTTTACATGCTGCCCTCGTTCAATAAAAATTTCATTGTATCCGGCAAAACTGATTTTCATCTTACAGGAGAAACTACACCGCTCATAAATTCGTCGGTTGAATTAAACTCTGAAGATGCCTGGCTGTTTTTTGACAATATAAAGCCTTCTGTTGTTATTGCTAATTGGCTGGATAAAGTAACCATAAACGGAATCTCTGCGACCAATAACCCAAATGTGCGCATCAGTATTTATAAGAACGGGACAGTTATCATCCCGAATGGAAACCAGATCTCAAGTCGCGCCTTGCAGGTGTTTGACCAACCGAACCTGGCCGGAACCACAAGATCATTGGAAGTAGATAAGTACCACAACAGTTTGGGAGATTTTGATAATAAGATACGATCCTTCAAATTAAGCAGGGGTTACATGGCTACCTTTGCCAATAATGCAGACGGATCTGGCTTCAGTCGCGTATTTATTGCGAATGATGCTGATCTGGTTATCGATGCAATGCCTTTAGGATTAGATACCACAGTTTCTTTTATCCGAGTATTTAAATGGGATTGGCCCAGTAAAAAAGGAAAGGCTGGTTGGTCGCCGGCTAAAATAAACTCTACCTGGTATTACGACTGGAATATAGGCGGCGGACCTTCAAGCGACTACGAGTATGCCATTATCCGTCAAAATGCAGGCTGGCCTTCATGGACAGATATAAACAACAAAAAGAATGTAAATCATCTTCTTGGATTTAATGAGCCGGACAGGCCTGACCAGGCTAATATGACCGTTGATGAGGCTTTTAATCAGTGGCCGGAAATGATGAAGTCGGGATTGCGGATCGGTTCGCCTGCACCTGCCAGTCCTCATTCAAGCTGGATTACAAACTTCCTGGCTAAATGCGACCAGTTAAATTACCGAGTCGACTATGTAGCAATTCACTGCTACTGGGGAGGTTTAACACCTGCGCAGTGGTACTCGCAGTTGAAGAGTATTTACGACCGGGTTAAGCGTCCTCTCTGGATTACGGAATGGAATAATGGCGCAAACTGGACGACCGAAAGCTGGCCGTCTGATCAGACGGCCCAGTTTGAAAAACAATACAACGACATGAAAGGCATCTTGCAGGTGCTTGATACTGCGTCTTTTGTTGAACGCTATGCTATATACGACTGGGTGGAAAATAAAAGAGCGATGGTGCTGGGCGACACTCTTACTCTGGCGGGTAAATACTATGCTGCCAATAAATCTGATTTTGCCTATCGGTCCAACAAAGCGTACGTTCATAACTGGAAACTTGTAGCTGCGCCATTATCCAGCCGGGTAAATAGTGAGGATTATTTTAAAGTTACCCTCAGTTGGAAGGATTTAAATGGAGAATTAGGTTCTAAATATATTCTTGAACGGAAAGTTAATGGAGTAGATTCCGATTTTCTGCCAGTTTATGAAGTTCAGGGGTATGTTAAAGGCAGCACTCTCAACTATGTTGATACGGTGTTTGATAAAGCGACCTACCGTGTCAAAGCGTTTAACTTAAATGGCGATCAGTTCGCATATTCAACAACTCTTGATGTACTGAGGGATGCGACTCCAACGCCGCCAACAAGTCTAACAGGCGAGGTTCTTTCCTCGTCAATTATCAAACTGAATTGGAATGCCGGTGCAAATGCCCGCTCATACAACTTAAAGAGGTCGCTGAATGAGGCTGGTCCTTTTGAAACAGTTTATGGAAGAACAACCCAGTTCCTTTATCAGGATACTAGCTTAACTCCTTCCACCGATTATTACTATGCTGTTACTGCGTTAAATTCTGCCGGCGAGAGTGTTAATTCTACAGTTTTAAATTTGAGGACCAAAGACTTGGTGGCTCCGGATAGTGTAAGTAACCCAAGAGCAGCTTCGGGTGATGCCAAAGTGATATTAACCTGGGATTTTATTTACGATGCAAAATACGACATCTTGCGGTCTGAAACACAGAACGGCACTTTCGATACTATCGCAACCAATGTGAATGCCGTTCGTTATGAAGACAAGGATAGGATTAACGGTAAAACATATTATTACAAAGTTATCGCTCAAAATGCTGCAGGTCGAAGTACGGAAACTCAGGTTTTACAAGGAACGCCTGCCGCGGGACAATACGTTTATATTAATTTCGACGAAGCCGAAGGAAGCTTTGCCGAAGATGCATGGGGCGGTTATCACGGAACTTTTGCGGCTACAGCAACCCGCGCCGATGGACATACTGCCGGGGCAATGAAGCTTGATGGAACGGGAACTTCATACGCGTCCTTAAATCCGGGTCTTCTTACAGGCTTAAATGACTTTACTATATCTACTTGGGTAAAGATGGATGCTCTCTCTAACTGGATGCGAATTTTTGATTTTGGTGCGGGAACCTCAAAATATATGTTCCTTACACCGCAGGTAAATGTTAGCGGCGGAAAATCTACTGTTCGATATACAATTAAGAATGGTAGCGGAGAGCAGAGTGTAAGTTATCCATTCAGCTTTCCATTAAATACCTGGATGCATTTTGCAATCAGCCAGTTTGCTGATACTGCTAAATTATACATCAACGGTAGCTTTGTTGCCGCAAACAAGGTGCTTATTAAACCATCTGATTTGGGCCTTACCAACCAAAATTATCTTGGTAAATCACAGTACAACGATCCGCTGTTAAAAGGCTCTATTGATGAATTCAAAATATTTAACAGGGCATTAAGCGAGGCTGAAATTGGGGAGGCTATGAAAGAGGAGCAGATCATAACATTTAATCCATTCTCAGAAAAGGTTCTTGGTGAAGATGATTTTGATCCTTCGGCAACCGCATCTTCTTCTTTGCCGGTTTCGTACAGCAGTTCAGATACAAGTATTGCAACCATAACGAGCGAGGGTAAAATTCGCCTTGTTGGAAGAGGAGTAACTGTGATTACGGCTTATCAAAGCGGAGACTCTACATATCGTGCTGCTCCGCCGGTAATTCAGCAATTAAGTGTTTTTGCTCCACCGATGGTATTAGTTAAAAACGCCGAGATATTCCTGGATGAGAACGGAAATGCTTCTTTAAATCCTGAAATGGTCGACAATGGTTCTGTTAGTTATAACGGTTCTCTGACTTTGGCCTTAGACACAACTGCTTTTAATTGCGCGAGCACCGGAACTCCGATTATCGTAACGCTTACCGCTAAAGATGAAAAGGGATATAAAAGTTCGGCAACTGCAGAGGTGAAGGTTGTTGATAATTTAAAACCTGTAATTGGTGCGTACTCCAATCAGTTTTTCTGTTTTGCAGGCGAGACTTACAGCATACCCCTTCTGAGTGTTTCTGACAATTGCGGTATTTCTTCTGTTGCGTATAGCATAAACGGAGCGACTACCAGAAGTGGTTCTGGTTTGGATGCAAGTGGAATTTTCAATACTGGTGAGTCGACAATTAACTGGACCGTTACCGATATTCACGGCAATATAAATACAGCTGTTTCAACTGTTACAGTTAACCTTCCATTACAGGCAATTATCCCTGATGTTTATGCAATCGACTCTATTTCTACTAAGAAAAACACTATTTACCTGGGCTACGGTCCTACTTCATTAACAATTCACGCAACGGCTGATGGAGGTTCTGGATCTTTTAATTACTTATGGAGCACCGGTGCGACAAGCGAATCGATTGCTGTTACTGCCGCGGGAACTTATTCTGTAATTGTGACTGATTCGAAGGGCTGTCAAACATCAGCTTCGATACTTATCAGGACACACGACGTAACCTGCGGCAACAAAAATGATAAGGTACTGATTTGTCATAACGGAAATGTTTTATGTGTGGATGCAAGCTCGGTTCAGGCGCATTTAAATCATGGTGATCAATTAGGTACCTGTGCAAACAGTGTAGCCCTGGCGAATCAGAGCACTATCAAGAAATTGATCTCGATTGAGGATAATCCAAAAGTGATAGTTTACCCTAATCCGGCTACCGAATATGTTTACATCTCGGGACTTGGTCCAAAAGCATACCAATATAATTTATATAATTTGGGAGGCAGCAAAGTTTCTGCCGGTGTTTTATTGGATGGGAAAATTACACTTCCTGTAAACCTCGCTGAGGGAAACTATTTGCTGCAAGTTACCGACAGCGGCAAAACTAAGATTAGTCAACAGCTGATAATCAAAAAATAAAGATAAAAAGCTCCGGGTTCGTTCCGGGGCTTTTTTACAGAATTCGTCAAGTCAATTTAATCTCAGTTATTTGTATATTCCTTTTACCGTTATCGCGACAAGCATGTCATCGTGATATAGATTTACGGACTTGATGGGTTTATTTGAATGATTCGCATTTTACTAATCTTTTTTCTTCTCTTCGCCTATCGGGACGGTCATTCTCTGGACTCGCTAAATAAAGCAGAAAGTGTAGTTCAAGAAAGGAAAGATGCGCTTTACTATCAGCAACATGCGACGAAAGCTGACAATGAATATCAAGCCATAGAATTTTCAAAGAAAGCACTTTCATTACGCAGTGCTAATCTGGATGAAAACTGGGTTGCTGATGTGAGGGTAAGTATGGCCTCCGCCTTGTTAAGAATTGGCAACACAAAAGAGGCTTTCTCCGAGTTTCTTACCGCGGAAAAGATTTACACTCAAACCGGAAATATAAGCTCAAAGGCAAATGCATTGGTACTTATGGCCAAATTTTACGAGCAGAATGCCGCTTGGAAAGATGCTTCCTATTATTATAAAACCGCTCAAAAGCTTTATCAATCGACAGAAAAATTTAATCAGGCTGCCCTGATTGCACTTCATTTAACTGATATTTCCCTGACTCAAAATAATCTTTCAGATGCAAGCAGGCATGTTTCGTATGCAATAAGGGAATTTGATAGACTAAACGATAAAACCCGTCTGGGCATATCTTATTTGAAACAGGCTGAAATTTTCAGACGTCAGAAACAATATAAAAAAGGCGAAAGACTGATCCTAAAAAGCGCATTGCCGTTTTTTCGCTCAACAGGTTACCAAGCAGGTCGAATCGGTTGCTTTGATGTTTTGGCTAAAATTTACCGCAGTCAAAGCAGATATTCTGAAGCAAAATGGTTTTTTATTCAGGCAAATACACAAGCACGGAAATTAAATGATGTCGAAGGGATCATTAATTCTTTAATTAACCTGGGAAGAGTAAAAGTTAAGATTAGAGACTACAATCTTGCAACGCGCGATTTTAGAGAGGCTCAGACACTGTCATCACAACGGGGCAATTTGTTTTTATTGGCAGAAGTAAAAGATGCGTATGCTTTTTTATATAAAGAAATGGGGAATCTTTCCGGCTTCCAAGTCGCGAGTGAATCTTCCGCAGACTTAAGAGATTCGGTAGCTAATTATTTAAATGCCCAGGCAGACTCTGCAAGAAGTGCCAGAATAAAAATAGTACCCGACCTAAAGGGAAACGCACCCACAATTGTACGGGTAGAAAAAACGCAAGACTTTTTAATTGCGAAAATCCTTACCGCTTGCCTTGCTATTCTGATCATTATATTCTTTATTTTAAGGAAGTTAAAATAAGATATGTATCGGGTTCGTTGTAAAGCCTATCTTTACAGCTTGTCTGCATGACGAAAAATATGATAAAAAGTTTTTTGAGTTTAATTTTATTGGTCTTATTATTTAATTCAGCATCTTCTGCTGATACCCTGATGGTTAAGCCAAAAGTACTAATCGGCCCCCCCGAACTTATCCTTCCTCCACCTGTAGATTCCACCCTTTTAAAAAAGTTGTTAATTTTCGACAGATTAAAAAAGAAAAATACGGAACAGGCTGATTTTATCAGTCGCCAGAATATATTACTTCTCAACACACTTCTTCTTAGAACGGAAACCGCCATTGAACCTGATGCACGGTTGATTGGTACTCTTGAAGAGGTGCTTTCCGATTACATCAAAGCCGGCGATATAAAAAGCCAGGCACTTATTTACAGTACATACGGTGTTTACTATGGACGCTACGGTCAACCTGATAAAGCTATTTATTATTTCAATGAGGCTCTAAAGTTGAAGGAAATAATCAGGGATAATGCTGGCATCGTCAAAATAGCTGAAAATCTAACGGCCATTTACAAAATGAATGGGCAATATGATTTGGCAATAAAATTCGCCGAGCATTTTGTATCTGCAAATTTAAGCCTGAAGAAAACCGCCACCGCAGCTAACGCATATCTTGATATTGCATCAATGAAATTTATGCAGGAAAAATATAAAGAAAGCGAATATTACATTCTTAAAAAGGCTTTCCCCTTATTTCAGCGTACGGGAAATAAAGTAGGTCGGATGAACTGTTTCCAGAGCCTTGCGGATATGTATTTTCATCAAAAGCGTTATTCGGAAGCAAAGTGGTTTTACATTCAGTCGAAGATAATGGCAGTTAAACTATTCGATAATCAAGCTATGATAAACAGTTTAGCAGGTTTAGGAAGAGTGAAAAACGCATTAGGTGATTATGCCGGCGCCTTACAGGATTATAAGGATGCCGAAGACCTCGCCTTGAAGAATAATTACCTGGCTAAGCTGGTTGAAATAAACGCCGATCTGGGCGAAACATATAGCCAGTTAGGTGATTATCCTGCGGCAGGAGCAGCTTTAGATAAGTACAGCATATTCAGGGAAACCTGGTTAAAAACCAATAAGCTCTGATTCGCCTGTCTTTGCAAAGCAATTTTATTTCATTTGAAATAATTTATAACTGGTATAAATACTATTTTTGATTTATACTTGTTTACAAAAGAGGCAGTAACAAAACTGTCTCTTTTTCATTTAATATAAACTCTGGTATAAAAATCGATAGAGTTAAGGTAACAATGGATTTTAAATCATTTAAAAAGATGCTGAATAAATTATTTTTGGCTTTGTTTATCGTGGCAGCCTTCGCCTGCAAAGCCAATTTACGTGTAAATACTAATGTAGATGGCTCAAATAATCTTTCTCCGGAACCCCAGCAGCAGTTGGTTGCAAAAGAACTGGTTAAGGTGATGGAAACTTACAACTATAAGCGAGTGAAAATTGACGACTCTTTGTCAAATGTAATTTTCGATAGTTATTTAAAAAGACTTGATCCTTCGCGTAATTACTTACTTGCAAGTGATGTGAAAGAGTTTCAGCAATACCGAACCAAATTAGATGATTACCTTAGAGCGGGCGATTTAAGCGCATTCTTTAAAATATTTAACGTTTTTCAAAAACGTTATGAGGAGCGCATTAAATTTTCGATATCTCAAATAGATAAGCCTGTTGATTATACTAAAAATGAAGTCTACGTGTATAATCGTGAGAAATTGCCTTGGTTAAAATCAACGGCCGAGGCAGACGATTTATGGCGTAAAAGAATTAAATATGATTTATTAAATCTGCGAATTGCTAGCGGCGCCTCCACCAAGGCAGTTGGCAAAGTCAGACCAGATTCGAGGGTGGTGGATAGCCTGGGCAATGGATCCGGCCAGAAAGATACGTCGCTTGTTAAAAGCCGCGAAACCTTAAAGAAGCGGTACCAAAATCTTTTATCTCAAGCGAAGAAGACAAACAGTCAGGACGCATTTCAGATAATAATGGATTCCTTCACACAGTCTGTAGATCCGCATACTAATTATCTTGTTCCAACAAAGGCCCAGGAGTTTAATGAAGAAATGGCGAGAAGTTTCACTGGTATTGGTGCTACTTTACAGTTAGAGAATGAAGTTGTTAAGGTAGCCTCTGTTGTCCCCGGAGGACCTGCATTTAAAGCAAAAACACTAAATGCTGGCGATAGAATCATTGCAGTTGCCCAAGGTAACGAAGAGTTCGTAGATATTATCGGATGGCGACTGGATAACACTGTTCAAATAATCAAAGGTCCAAAAGGAACTACAGTAAGATTAAAAATTATCCCTGCAGGACAGGAGCTTTCTTCTGAGCCTAAAATAATCTCGATTGTTCGTGACAGGGTGGTACTTGAAGAGCAATCGGCTAAAAAAACTATTAAAACTGTGGTTTCTGATGGTAAAACTTATAAAATTGGTGTAATTGATATTCCTGGTTTCTATCTGGATTTCAAAGCATATCAATCAGGAGACCCTAATTATAAAAGCACCACCAGAGATGTGAGGCTTATTCTGGATACTCTTAAACAGCAAAATGTTGATGGTATTGTGATCGACTTGCGTAGTAACGGTGGCGGATCATTAATCGAAGCAATTGAGCTGACCGGATTATTTATAAAAACCGGTCCGGTTGTTCAGGTTAAAGATACGCGGAAAATTGAAGTAAACTCCGACGATGACCCTGCCATTGCATGGACAGGTCCGGTGGGTGTAATGATCGATCGTTTTAGTGCTTCTGCTTCCGAAATATTCGCGGCAGCCATTCAGGATTACGGGCGTGGTGTAATTATGGGGACTCAAACATACGGGAAGGGAACAGTGCAATCTGCCATCGATATGTCGAAGTTTATCACCACGGTGGATGAAATTCTGCTCAAAGCAAAAAGCGGATCCGCATCAAATAATAATGGTAATGTAGTTTCTTCAACTGCTGCGCCTAAATTCGGACAGATTAATTTGACAATGGCTAAGTTTTATCGTATCAACGGAAGCAGTACCCAACATAAAGGTGTAATTCCGGATATCGAGTTTCCGATGATTTATCCTGCCGAAAAATACGGCGAAAGCTCTGAGCCTTCGGCCTTGCCGTTTGACCGAATCAAGCCTGCTCCATTTAGTGCTGTGTCAAATTTAAATCCGATTAAACCGCTTTTAGCGAAGCAGCATGAAGCGAGAATGAAGGTATCGACAGAATACAAATATTTATTAGAAGATATTCAGCAGTTTAAAAAGCGCGAAGAAGAAAATTCTGTAACTCTTAATGAAGTTCAGCTTAAAAAAGAGAGAGACGAACAGGAAGCGATTAATTTGACACGTACTAATCAGCGCCGGGCCTTGCAAGGATTACCTCCTTTGAAAAAAGGTGAGGTGGCTCCGAAACAAGACAATGATTTTATTCAGGATGAGAGCTTGAAAGTAATGGCTGATTATATTAATCTAAATGAATCGGGAAAATATAGCTTAAGATATTAAGTGATTAATATTTCTACAAGAAGCCTGGCGAAAGCCGGGCTTTTTTGATTTTAAAACCTTAATACCCGTTCAAGGTTTAATATTTATGGCCAAACCACTTCTTCAGTTTAATGATTGCGGAATATATTGCGAAGCCGGTAACTTTTACATCGATCCCTGGAAACCTGTTGACGATGCAGTAATCACACACGCGCATTCAGACCATGCCAGATGGGGAAATAAACGTTATTTGGCACATCATTTATCACGTGAAGTGTTAAAATACCGCTTGGGTGATATTAAGCTTCAAACGGTAGAATATGCCGAACGGGTTCAAAAGAATGGTGTTACTATCTCTTTTTATCCCGCGGGACATATAATAGGTTCGGCACAAATTCGGGTAGAGTATAAAGGAGAAGTATGGGTTGCTTCAGGCGATTATAAACTTGAAGACGATGGTATTTCAACCCCCTTTGAACCGGTAAAATGCCATACGTTTATTTCTGAGTGCACGTTCGGGATGCCGGTTTATAAATGGAAAGATCCGGCAGTGGTGCATCAGGATATAAATGACTGGTGGAAGCTAAATGCAGAGGAAGGGAAGGTGGCAGTTATCGCCGGTTATTCACTAGGAAAAGCCCAACGCATTATTCAACACCTTGATTTGTCCGTTGGCAAGATTTTTCTCCATGGCGCTATTGCCAATACCCATGACGCGCTTGAAAGAAATGGCGTAAAGCTCCCTCCGGCAACACGCATTACTTCAGAAGTAAAAAAGGATCAGTTAAAAAAAGCAATAATAATTTGTCCCCCTTCTGCCCTGGGATCGCCCTGGCTAAGGAGGTTTCAGCCATACGCTTTTGGATATTGTTCGGGCTGGATGGCGCTTCGCGGAGCAAAGAGACGTATGGCTGCCGACAGAGGTTTTGTTCTTTCAGATCATGCCGACTGGGAAGGGCTAATAAAAGCTATTGATGCCACCGGATGCGAGTGTGTACGGCTTACCCATGGCTACACTGCGTCGTTTACCCGTTATCTGTCAGAACGTGGGTATAGGGCATTCGAGGCACATACGAATTACGGAGACGATGAAGCGATAGAAGAGGAGTTTATTGCGCCGGATGTAGAATCGGTAAATTCGGATAACTCTGCGAAGGGCGAAACATTCTCTTTAAAAGAAGATTTAGGAGATGTCTTATGAAAGATTTCGCCCGGCTTTTTACTCTGTTAGACGAAACAAATAAAACCAATGCGAAAGTGGAGGTTTTAAAAGACTACTTCGTTAGCGTTTGTGACGAAGATAAAATTCATACGCTGGCTCTGTTTACAGGTCGGAAACCCAAGCGGCAAATCAACTCTACTTTAGTTAAAACCTGGGCGCAGGAAATGGCAAACATTCCGCAATGGTTGTTTGACGAAAGTTATCAGGTAGTTGGCGATCTTGGCGAAACCATAGCATTATTGCTGCCGGAAGGTGATAGTAGTCATGGCAAATCTCTGTCAGAATGGATAAGGGAAATTAACGAACTCAGCAGCTTTACGGAAGGTGAGCGTAAGAGCTGGCTGGTGAATTCGTGGCTGTCGATGAACCAGCAGGAGCGTTTTGTTTTTAACAAAATATTGACGGGAAGTTTCAGAATTGGAGTTTCTCAGAGCTTAATTGTGAAAGCGCTGTCTGAAATATCCGGTTTAAGGCCTAACGTTTTAACACACCGGATCATGGGGAACTGGAATCCGGATACTTTCAGCTTTCATAAACTAATTCAGGAGGAAGATGCCTCGGATGACGCTTCGAGACCCTATCCATTTTGCCTTGCTTACGCGATACAGGAAACCTCGGATAAAGCCAAATCTGCAGAAGAAATTGCGCAGGATTTGGGAGATCCGGTAAACTGGCAGGCCGAGTGGAAATGGGATGGAATACGAGCGCAGATAATCTTCAGACAAGGTGAAATATTTATATGGACCAGAGGAGAAGAACTGGCGACGGAGAAGTTTCCTGAGCTGCATGCCTTCGTTTCGGAGCTTCCGGATGGGACGGTTCTTGACGGCGAGGCTATCTGTTTTGCAGATAATAAACCGCTGCCGTTCAACGTACTTCAAACCAGAATCGGGCGCAAAAACTTGTCTAAAAAGATTTTGGCTGAAAGTCCCATGGCATTTATTGCATACGACTGCCTGGAGTTCGACGCTGATGACATTCGCTCGATGCCATTCAAACATCGGAGGTCGATGCTGGAGAAGTTACATCATATAAATCCTTTCAAAAATACCTTTCAGCTATCGCCGATTGTTGAATTTGACAACTGGAAACATTTATATGATCTTCGTTTGCAGGCCCGAGAGAATCATGCTGAAGGTTTCATGCTTAAAAGGTTGGATTCTGTTTATCAAACAGGCAGAAAACGCGGCGATTGGTGGAAATGGAAAATTGATCCCCTTTCTGTAGATGCTGTAATGATCTATGCTCAAAAAGGCCACGGCCGACGGGCAGATCTATATACTGACTATACTTTTGCCGTTTGGGATGGCGATAAACTTGTGGCTTTTGCCAAAGCATATTCCGGCTTAACGGATAAAGAAATTAAGCAGGTTGATGCCTTCGTAAAGCGAAATACGCTCGAGAAATTTGGCCCGGTTAGAACCGTTAAACCGGAAATGGTTTTTGAGATTGGTTTTGAAGGAATCAATCGATCAAACAGGCATAAATCCGGCATCGCCTTACGGTTTCCGCGGATTTTACGCTGGAGGCATGATAAAAAAATAGAGGATGCCGATACTTTAAACACGCTTAAGTCGATGCTTTAAAGCCCAATTATTTTTATGTATTTTTACTAATTAATTTATGCATATGGATTTTGAAGTAAGAGAACCTGCAATTGCTTATGGTAAGAAAATACTTACAGTAGAAGAATATCTTCGATTTGAAAAGGAGTCTCAACAGAAACATGAGTTCTTTGAAGGTGAGATATTTGCTATGGCAGGCGCCAGTCAAAACCATAATGAGATTTTTAGTAATTTGTTTACCGAGCTCGGAATCCAATTAAAAGGTAAGCCTTGTAAACCTTATGGCAGTGATCTAAGAATTCATATTCCTCAAAATACACTTTATACATACCCTGATATTTCTATAATTTGTAAGGAATTTACATCTGCTAGTCAGGATGAAACGTTTTCAGCAACAGAACCCACCATTCTTATTGAAATTTTATCAGAGTCTACCCAAAACTACGATAGAGGTGTAAAATTTAAGCTCTATCGGGATATACCATCACTCAAGGAATATATTTTGGTTGATTCTGAGTCAATAAACATTGAAACTTTTCGTTTAAATGAAAGTCAGCATTGGGAGCTGGAAGAATATAAAGCAGAAAACGATATTCTGGTAATTCCAACGCTTGAAATAAGTATTCCACTTAAAGATATCTACGAAGGCACTAAACTTAGATAAACACAATTATTGCGTTTATCATTTCTCTGTTAATGAAAGGCGAAGCAGTAATTTCCGAATGGTTCCAGACAAAAAGATGGCATCAATTTCCTTTTCAAAAGGAGATGGAAACTGCTTTCCTTACAGGATATTCAGGTCTGCTTAACGCACCAACCGGCAGCGGAAAAACATTTGCCATGTTTCTTCCTTTCATCGCCGATTATATTAATAAGCATCCTGAAGATTATCAGAAAAGGAAGAATAACGGACTGTTGATGTTGTGGATAACGCCGTTACGGGCACTCACAAACGATATTCGTAAAGCCATGCAAACAGTGGTGGATGATTTAGATTTGCCATGGACCGTAGCAGCCCGAACGGGAGATACGTCAGCAAAAGAAAAGGCGGCAATAAAAAAGCGGCTCCCCGAAGTTCTGCTCACTACGCCAGAAAGCCTGCATATTATGCTCGCCCAAAAAGACTATCCTAAACTATTTGAAAACTTACAAGTTGTTGTGGCCGATGAATGGCACGAGTTACTAGGTACAAAACGTGGCGTGCAGCTGGAACTGGGCTTATCGAAACTAAAATCATTACGCAATAATTCACCTTCTTGCCAATCCGAATTAATTTCCACGATCCAGATCCCTCAAGCCACAACCTCCAACCCGCCAGCCACACCCCACAACTCACAACCTGCAATCCATAACTCACACCCCACACCCCCCCTGCCACCCCTCAAAATCTGGGGAATCAGTGCCACCATCGGTAATTTAGAACAGGCCGCAGAAGTTTTATTAGGCAATGATGTGCCTCGCGAACAGATTAAAATGATTCGGGCTAAACTTGATAAAAAAATAGTTATTAATTCTATCATCCCGGAGAATATAGAAGAATTTTCCTGGGCAGGGCATTTGGGCATAAAGCTTTTGCCGCAGGTAATGGAGATTGTGGCTCAGAGTAAAACCACACTTATTTTTACCAATACGCGCTCTCAAACAGAGATCTGGTACCAGGCCATTCTCGAAAAATATCCTGAATATGCCGGTATAATGGCTATGCATCACGGCTCTTTAGATAACGAATTGCGCAATTGGGTTGAAGGAGCCTTGCATGCAGAAATGCTTAAAGTGGTTGTTTGTACTTCAAGCTTAGACTTGGGGGTCGATTTCAGGCCAGTTGATACCGTCATACAAGTGGGAAGCCCCAAGGGCGTTGCCCGATTTATGCAAAGGGCCGGGCGAAGCGGTCACCATCCGGGAGCAACCTCCAGAGCCTGGTTTGTACCAACACATTCTTTAGAATTACTGGAAGGAGCTGCAATTAAACAGGCAATTGTAGAAGAGATTTTCGAATCACGAGATCCGATTTTATTAGCCATGGACGTGTTAACGCAGTACCTGGTTACCCTTGCTGTATCAAACGGCTTTCGACCCGCCGAGGTTTTTAAAGAAATTAAAACTACCTATGCTTTCGCGGATTTAAGCGATAAAGAGTTTACACAGATTCTGGACTTTATCACCAAAGGGGGAAAAACCTTATCGGCATATGATGAATACCTAAAGGTGGAAGTTGAGAATGGGCTTTACAAAGTAAACAGTCGTAAAGTTGCGATGCGACACCGTTTAACAATGGGGACCATTGTTGGTGATGTAAGTATGCGAATAAAGTTTCTTACCGGAGGATATCTGGGGTCAATTGAAGAGGATTTTATCGCACGCTTAAAAATCGGGGATAGCTTTTGGTTCGCTGGGCGGAGCCTTGAACTGGTTAAGGTGAAAGACATGACTGCCTTCGTGAAGAAATCGCCTAAACGGAACGGTAGAATACCAAGCTGGATGGGCGGAAGAATTCCTTTGTCTTCTCAACTCTCTGCGATGTTTCGTCAAAAACTGGATGAAGTTGCTCATCATAAGGAAGAGGACATTGAAATTAAAACCCTCAGGCCTTTATTTGATATGCAGGCCGGGCTTTCGCATTTGCCGATGAAAGACGAGTTTCTGATCGAGAAATTTACTTCAAGAGACGGGTACCATCTCTTCTTTTACCCATTTGAAGGAAGATTGGTTCATGAAGGAATGGCTTCATTGTTTGCCTACCGGATAGCCAGAATTCGTAGCGCAAGTTTTTCTATCGCCATGAATGATTATGGTTTTGAACTTCTCAGCGATGAAGAAATTCCGCTGGAGCAAGCCCTGGGTAATGATCTATTTACTTCAGAAAATTTACTCGATGATATTCAGCATAGCTTAAATGCAAATGAAATGGCCAGGCGCAGATTTAGAGATATTGCTCATATTGCCGGACTGGTTTTTACTGGTTTCCCTGGAAAAACAATGAAGAACAGGCATTTGCAGGCATCAACATCGTTGTTATTCGAGGTATTTACCGAGTATGAGCCGGACAATGTGTTGGTGCGTCAAGCGTATAACGAAGCCTTGCAGTTTCAGCTGGAAGAGTTTCGCTTACGCGAAGCATTAAAGCGAATTCAAGATTTAAAAATTATTATTACGAAAAGCAATAAGCCTACACCTTTTGCTTTTCCAATTATGGTTGATCGCTTAAGGGAAAAGCTGACTACCGAATCATTGGAAGAAAGAGTTGCAAAAATGACCCGGGGATATTCCTAGATCTCAATGGGCAATTTAAAGATGTGGAAAAAGGCTCGGTGCGAAAAAGTTTACAAAAGAGGCCATTTTTAAGATAAAACAGTACAATTGTTTTACAAATCTGAAGAATTATCCGTTCCCCTCCTGAAATGCCCGAGGGAATGGTAGAGATAGGGTGATCTTTCTGCTATTTACACATTAATATCAGTTTAATGTCGCAATTGGCAAGTGCTTTGCAGTATATATTTTTAAATTACATAAACTATGAATTTAAAGAGAACTTTTGGAACGATCCTGACTATACTAGGTATAATTGGATTGATATATGCGGCAGTCGGATTTGCACAGAATTCTGAGACAGCTCGTGAGCTGATAGTATTTTTTGTGTTAGGAGTGATATTTTTCTTTACCGGAATTGGTTTGGTAAAAAATACAAGAGACGTGGCCAAAATGTAGACACAGAATACTGTTTATTAAAATACATAAAAAAGCCGTTTCATAATCATGAAACGGCTTTTTTATTGCAGTAAGTTTAGAAATTAATGCCTAAACCGAGTTGAATTACCTGATTTTTATATTGTGGCGTTTCTGAACTGCCGTCTTCGTTATTCTTTTGAAAATCCAGGGCATATCTTGCAACCAAGCTAGCTCTGGATCCTACATTAAAGCTGGCTCCGACTACTCCTCCTAGAATATTTTTCTTCAGGTTATCGTTTTCTTCCTTTATTTTTCTTCTATACTCGTCAGAGCCAGTTTTAAAGCTTTCAGTGGTCGAAGTCAGAAAGGAAATTTGTGGGCCTAAATGAATATTGAAGCCATTGGAAGCTCCAATTTTAAGAAGAATCGGTACTTCAATAAAGTTGGTAGTTACAGAGTATTCATTTTCACCACCTAAAAGACTGGTTCCATTAGTTTTGTATCCTTTTTGCGAGTACATCAACTCTGGTGCAAAGGATAAATTAGACACTAAAGGGATGTTTAAGGTGATTCCTGCGTGTAAACCTGGTTTAAAATCCGTCTCAAAGTCACTGTCGCCAGTCTTGATAATGTTAGAAAAGTTAACTCCAACTCTTCCACCCAGAGATTGTGCATTTGCTGCAACGGCAGAAATAAGCACCAATGATAAAATTACTATTCGTTTCATGTTTGTGTGTTTAAATAATTCTTAAAATTAAAATCCTTGCGTTAATAGCAAAAGGCTTGTAGCACAAAACAGCTTGCCCTTAAATTTGTTTGGCTTATAGTACTTACCTTTATCCCTAAAGTAGCGGCTTACCGTTCTTTTGTTAACACACATTATGCGCTCATATTTTCTATTGTTTATTTTCATAGCAAGTTCTTTTACATCCCGGGCACAGGCACGAAAAAGTTTTACAGAGCCCAATTTTGAGCAGGACCGTTGGGTTGACTCAGTTTTCAAGAAGCTGAATCGCAGGGGGAAAATAGCCCAGTTGTTTTTTCTCCGTGCCCATACCGATAAAGGCAAGGCTTATGAAGAAAACGTGGCAGAGCTGATAAGGCGACACAAAGTAGGTGGTTTAGTCTTTTTTCAGGGTGGACCAGGCAGACAGGTAGTTTTGACGAACAAATACCAAAAACTTTCCAGAGTGCCTTTGTTAATCGCAATGGACGCTGAATGGGGACTTGGAATGCGACTCGACAGTACCATTTCTTATCCCTATCAAATGACTTTAGGGGCCATCCAGGATACCAGTTTGATTTACCAGATGGGCCAAAAAATTGCCGCTGATTTTAAACGGATTGGCATGCATATCAACTTCGCACCCGTAGTTGATATCAATAATAATCCCAATAATCCCGTAATTAATTATCGCTCTTTCGGCGATAACAAATACAATGTTGCAATTAAGAGCTCCGCATATATGCGAGGTTTGCAAGATGCCGGAATCCTGGTGAGTATAAAACATTTCCCGGGCCATGGCGATACAAATGTGGATTCGCATAATGACCTACCGGTTTTAGGTTTTACAAAGTCAAGGCTTGATTCTTTAGAATTATATCCTTTTAAAGAACTTATCCGTCAAGGTGCTTCGGGTGTGATGGTTGCGCATATGAATATTCCATCTTTAGATAACACTCCTAATTTACCGTCTACTTTATCCAGGCCAATAGTTACAGGTTTACTTAAAGAGCAGCTTGGTTTTAAAGGATTGGTGTTTTCTGATGCCATGGAAATGAAAGGCGTAGTAAAATTTTTCCCTGATGGAGAGGCTGATGTACGCGCAATTATCGCGGGTAACGATGTGATCGAACTTTCTGAAGATGCACCACGAGCCATTAAGCTGGTGAGAAGAGCGATCCGCGAAAAGCGGCTGACGATGGATCAGATTGATGAAAGCGTTAGAAAGATTCTGGCCGCCAAGTACTGGGCTGGTTTAAACAATCGGGAAGAAATTCGCACAGAAAGCGTATACGAAGACTTAAATGGGGGTTCTGCACATGCCTTAAATCAGCGATTGTCTGACGCTGCTGTTACCGTGTTGAACGGTGATAGTTTATTGACGCAGCTTGATCCAAATCGTAAAACTGCCCTAATTAGTCTTGGGGTTTCAGAAGTAACTATTTTTCAAAAAGAGATGCAGAAAAGGTTCACTAATTCAACCAGCTTTATCTTGTCGAAAATCGCTGGAGCAACAGATATTAAAAATGTTTCAAAGGATCTCCAGGGCTATGACCAAATTGTAGTTTCAATTCACGATTACAGAAAACGCCCGCAAAGTTCTCTGGATTACAATAACGAATTAAAAACGTTCATTTCTGATTTAGCTAAACTAAATACAATAACCTGCTTGTTCGCAAATCCCTACTCTATCAGAAGTTTACCGGGAATAGAAAAAAGCAAGTCACTGGTGGTTAATTACCAGAATAGTGACGAAATGCAGATAGCTGCTGCAAAGGTTTTGAGTAATCAGATGCAGGCATCGGGAAAGTTGCCGGTAACAATTAATTCAATGTTTAAAACAGGTGATGGAGTCCATTTCCTCCCGGTGCCACAAACTGTGAGCGGCCAGATTGAATAGCACGCATTATCAATATTCCATAAAAAAAAAGCAGCGTTAAGGCTGCTTTTTTTAGTTAAGACTGCTTTTGTTAAAAGTTTCCACGATCGCCACGCGGTTGCCCGTCCCGACCTCTGAAATCCTCTCTGTTTCTATCCATGTTTGGTTGCATTCCCCCGGGGAACTTTTGAATTCTGAAGCTGAATGTTGCCATAACATACCGGGTTAAACGGTTGGTTTGGCTGCTGCTGATTGTATTGGCATTTTGCGAGATACCAAGCACCGTGCCTTCATTTTTTAGATCGAATCCCTGAATCCGGAAGGTTCCCCGTCTGTTAAAAAATTGTTTTTCCAGATAAGCATTAATGATGAGCGGGTTTGCCTGAATAGATCGATATCCCTGATTTATGTTTTTACTGATATCAAATCCTACAATAAATGTCTTAAGGAAAAATAAACGACCATTCAGATCATAGTTCCACGTGCTTGCTTTTGTATCAGCATTGTCGGTTAGGGTGTAGTTCAAAAAGGTTCTGCGATATCCTGCCGAAGGGTAAATTTCAACATTTTGATTCGGGTTAATCTGTAAACGAACATTTTGCGACAAGGTCCAGTCTCGGCCAATATTTTTTTGACTATCAGTGAATGTTACATCATTCGTATACCTGATGTTTCCGTTTAACGAAAGGCGATATTTCTTTTCCTTAAAAGGTTTTCCGAACGAGTAAAACGCATTTGTTGAATAGTAGCCATCGGCGTTTAGATACCTTGTTTCCTGGATAGTTCTTTTAGTTGCCTGCCCCTCCACTAAAATTTCTTCTTCGTATCTCACAATATCACGTGTGATCTGGTCATTTGTGAGATTTCCAAAAATTCCCGTATTGAAAAATAGCCCGGAAGATGGATCGGTTGTATTGTACCGGATGTTGACAGATTGTGTAAACGCCGAGTTAAGTTCGGGATTTCCAACAACAGGTCTTAAAGGATTTGATACATCTCTTACCGGCTGAATCTGGTTGAAACTTGGCTCGTTGCTTCTTCCGTTGTAGTTGATTGATAATGATCGGGAGCGGCCGAAGTTATAATCAAAACGTGCTGTCGGGAAAAAGTTAAAGCCTTCGCGCCGGGTTGGCGGAGCGCCGGTTGTTAATGATATTCCTTTCAACAAAGTGGGTTGTGCTGTTACACCCACAGTGAAGTTGTAAAGCTTCGGCCGGTCATACCGGTAGCTTAGGCTAAAGCGATTGGTAGTAAATGAATAGTCGTAAATATTACTAAGAGCATCGTTAATGACAGGGATCTCATCCTCGTACAGATTCGTTATCCGGCTATTTTCATAATCTGAAATTGAATAGTTATAACCCAAATCAAGGCGGCCTAATTTCCCAACGGGCTCACTATAAGTTACGTTAGCGTTTGCATTAAATCGTTTGCTTGTGGTTTCGATGAGACGATGAGAGGTAGAATCTACATTCGGGTTATAGTAAGTAAAATCGTCAATCACGTCCTGCTCGTTTTCATTATCAGACCCATTGACGTTTATACCAAAAGAAAAGTTTCTTCCCAGTTTCCTGAACCTGTGGTTATAAATGAGGTTTCCGCCAAATGATGGACTGGTTGAGTTGCTGAACTGATTAGTACGCTGGTCTTCCCGGGATCCTTCAGAGTACTCCTGTATAAGATTGGTTGTCCCGTCTGAATCCGAGTTGCTGAGATTAAAATAAGGAGTAATGCGGAAGTAGTTTAAACTGTCAATCGCATACTCAAGATTGAAGTTGGCGCTATGGAAACTGTTGCCGCTCTTTGAATTAGCCGCGGTGTTAAACCTCACTGAATCTGCCTGGAAATACGAAGTTCCGAAGCTCGTTGAAACCGCGTTATTGTTTCTCATCATTAATCTATAGCTTCCGTTTACTGCTACTTTTTTGCTGAGGTTATCTCTATAATTTATACCTCCGGCAGTAATATTGGTAATTCCGCCGCTATTTCCGAAGCCGCCTCCGCCTCCTCCGCGGCCACCACCACCGCCTCCGCCAAATCCACGGCCACCACCTCCGCCAAAGGCGAAAGGAGACGTGTTATTGTTGTTTGAATTTAGACGAACATCGATCTGACGATCCTGATTCATAAACTGACCGTTGCCAGATACCAGGTAACGATCTTGATTCCCGCCTCCTACAGCGCCGCTGATCACGCTTCCTTTCATTCGGTCGGGTCTGATGGTAATATTCAGAATTTTATCGGCTTCGCCTTCTCTTATGCCAGTAATATTTGCCTGGTCACCATAATCATCTACAATCTGAATTTTTTCGATAATGTCAGCAGGTAAGCCCTGAGTGGCGGTTTTCAGATCGCCATCAAAATAATCTTTTCCATTTACACGAACTCGTGTTACGCTCTTGCCCTGGGTAGTAACGTTCCCATCCTTGTCTACCTCAACCCCCGGAAGCTTCTTGATCACATCTTCGGCAACAGAGTTCTCTCTTACCGGGAAATCGCTTGCGCGATATTCTACCGTATCTTGCTTAACAACTACTGGCGCAGCGCCCGATACAACCACTTCTCGCAAAACGTTGCTTTGAGATTTTAAAACTATGGCATCTAACTTTATCGGGGTAGTTCCATCAGCATACAGAAATCTCTTAACTATATCTGTATATCCAAGACTGGTAATAGTTAACACAAACTGAGATGATTTTACGTTTTTAAAACTAAACAGACCGTCAATATCTGTGCGGGTTTGCAGAGTATCCAGAGGTGAGCTTAGTCTAACTGTCGCGGCGATTACACTTAGCCCTGCAGTATCTCTAACCACACCATTTACTTCGCGTCCGGATTGGGCTAAAGTAAGTTGGGCGGTTGTGAGCAGCATTAATAAGATTATTATTTTTTTCATGATGAGAAAATATCTGATTGTATTTTGGTGCAAGTTTAATGCCTGCAATTATTTATTAAACTGAAATGATACTTACGTACTTAATTTATATACCAAATCGCACTTCGAGGCGATTTCATTGCTGATGTCCCATATAATTGAGCAATACTTCGCGATAGTTATCGCTTACGGGCACCTCAAAGGATGGCATAAGTACACGATTTTTCTTAAAGGATATTAGCTTTTCCAATGATATGATGTAGGATTTGTGAACGCGCATAAACCGCTCTGATGGAAGTTTTTCCTCCATATATCTCAGGCTTAAGCGGGTTATGACAGGCTTTTCTGTGTCTAATAGATAGATTTTTATGTAATCTTTCAGCCCTTCTATATATAAAATATCATTGATGTTTATTTTAACTAAGGAGTAGTCGGCGTTAACAAAAAGGCATTCGGCAGAAGCTGCGGTTTGGGACGGGGCAGAAACCTGGTTTTTTAAATTAGTCAGTTCCAGGGCTTTGTTTGCTGCTTTAAAAAACCGCTCGAATGATACCGGCTTAACCAGGTAATCAAGCACATCTAGGTTAAATCCTTCCACCGCATATTTTTCATAGGCAGTCACAAAAACTATTAGAGGCGGATTTGCCAGGCTGTTTACAAATTGTAAGCCCGAGAGACCCGGCATTTGGATGTCCAAAAAAATAAGATCAACAGTTTGCTGGCTTAAAAAGGTCATGGCTTCCATTGCATTGCGGCAACTTCCTACCAGTTCAAGAAAGGGAACCTGGCGGATATTGTCTTCCATTAGCTCGATGGCTAAGCGTTCATCATCAACTACCAGGCACTTTATCATTTAAGTCGGACTTTTAAAGTGGATACAAAGATATTTTGGTTTTGGCCGGTTTCTAAGATGTAACGGTCTTTATACAGAAGTTCCAGGCGTCTTCTCATGTTAATTAAGCCAATTCCGGAGTTTTTATCTTTAGAACCTTCCTGCAAAGCAATATTGTTTTCTACCTTGAATGAAAGTTCATGATTGGTTCGATCTATGTCCAGATTGATTTTAATAACAGGTTCATCGATCATTCCAACCCCATGTTTGAAGGCGTTTTCTACGAAAGCAATCAGTAGCATAGGCTCAATTTCGTAGCCTTCTAAACTCTTAGAAATGTTTAGGTCAATTTGTACATCATCACCAAAACGGAGCATTTGCAAATCAATGTAACTTCTTAAATACTCAACTTCCTGTTCAAGGGGAATGCGTTCATCGTTGCTTTCATAAAGCATGTAGCGCATTAAATTTGAGAGCTGAATGAGGGAGGGTTCTATCAGGTCGGATTTCTTTCTGGCCAGCGAAACCAGGGTGTTTAGCACATTGAACATAAAATGCGGACTAACCTGCGATCGTAAAAATGTGAGTTCTGTTTTTAGCGTTTCGGTTTCATTTTCCTTACGGATTTTTTCAAGCTTATTATTGTCCTTTATCGTCCGATAGCTAAAACTTATGCCCATAATAAAGAGATAGGTGAGACCATTGGTAAAATACCAGCGCAGCCATCTGTCGCCACCATGGCCTCCGCGTCTGCCTCGGCCAAAGTTTTTCATGTCTGCGAATAGTATGCTATCGATAAACTTTGAAAAAAACATTAAAGCGATAATGATGGCTACCACCGAAAGCAGATAAACTAACAAGCCTTTAGTTTTATAGATTTTGGGATATAAAACAAATGCGTTAAAGTAAAATAGCAGAGCAAGAATTACATTATTAATGATCAGTTTGTAATGCCAGGGCTTAAAACCTTCCCAGGTATTTGGATTGCGGAATAAGTAAGGGGAGATGATAATTAGTCCCCAGAATAATATGTGAAGGGCGGGTGTAAGATATTTATTTAAGCTCAGATTCTTTATTGCCATGATACAAAGATAGTTGCATGTATCAATTAATTTGGAATATGAGCCCAATGCATAGGTATTTTAGACCAATGGTAGTTAATCGGCGACTAAACATCTTTGCGAGAACGGAAGCAACGGGTTTCTCTAGTGTCGTGTCAACGAAAAATATCGTGTCGCTTGTCTCCCTGCGCGGAGTCCAAGGGTAATTCGCATGGGTTTCGATTCCGCTCGGGTGACTTAAACAGGTTACACTACACTAACTTTTTTCTTCCCAGATTATCGCAAGATTTACAATTGTTTCTACTGCTTTTTGCATATCCTGAACTGAGACCCATTCTTGTTTGCCGTGAAAGGCGTGTTCTCCGGCGAATATGTTAGGGCAGGGTAGCCCCATAAAAGATAGTCGGGAGCCATCGGTCCCGCCCCGAATACTTCGCAGTTTCGGCTCGAGACCGGCCCGTTTAACGGCCATTTCAGCAAACCGGATGGTATCCGGATAATTATCCAGTACCATTTTCATATTCCGATACTGTTCTTTTATTTCGAGTGTAAAGTTTGAGTTTGGATATCCCTCCATAACTTCATCGCCGATAGCGAATAAAAGCAGTTTGTATTTTGTCAGCTCAGTTGTATCAAAATCCCGTAAAATGAACTCAATTTTTGCCTGTTCAACGCTGCCGCTTATGGCAACCGGATGAATGAAACCATCCTTTCCGGTGGTGCTTTCCGGACTGAATTTATCCTTCGGTAAGCTGGCCACAATTTCAGAAGCAATCTTTATTGCACTTTCCATTTTGCCTTTTGCAAATCCCGGATGAGCGCTTACTCCGTTAACCGTTAAGATTGCCGAATCTGCCGAGAATGTTTCATTTTCGATGGAACCCGAGGTTTCTCCGTCTACAGTATAACCATAGTGAGCACCTAGTTTAACCATATCCACCTTTTCTACCCCTCTGCCAATTTCTTCGTCGGGTGTAAAGAGAATGCGGATTCTTCCATGTTTTATTTCAGGGTGAGACATTAGGAAGTTTGCGGCGTCCATGATTTCTGCCACACCTGCTTTATTATCTGCGCCAAGCAGTGTGGTGCCGCTGGCTGTAACTATGTCATTCCCAATTTGATGCTGAAGGTCAGGATGGTCTGATTTTTTTAATATCTGTGAATTGTCGTCGGGTAAAACCAGATCCTGGCCTTGGTAATTTGAATGGATTAAAGGCTTTACGCCCTCTCCGCTGCAATCTGGCGAAGTATCCATGTGCGAGCAAAAGCATATAACCGGCACATCTTTGTCCGTGGACGACGGAATTGTTGCATATACGTAGCCATACTCGTCCAGCTCAGCGTCCTGAATCCCAATCGCCTTTAGTTCGTCTACCAAAATCCGACCTAAGTCTTTTTGAACTTCCGTTGATGGATTGCTAGCGGAATGAGGATCGGATTGCGTGGGTATAGTTACATATCTTAAAAATCTCTCTAAAACGGTGAACTGATAATTTTCTAAGCCTTTCATATAAACTCCTCTTAACTTGATAACAATTTTCTATTCCAAGGTGTGGATTTTTTTTTGAACTCATACTATAGGCTTTTGAGATTCTTGGGTATTGGAGGAAGTATTAAAATAAAATCTTTTTCTTCTATTTACTTCAATAGTGTTAATTTTCAGAAATTGAGATTTTGAGCTATGGAATATTATTTACTGGAGACACCAGTGGCCAGCATTATTTTTGTTTTAACCATCGTTACCAGTTTGTACGCTTTCTCGAACCAGCAGGTGTATGGCAAATTTATGTTGCATCCCTATAGTGTTCATCGGGGCGACCGGGTTTATTCAATTTTCACAAGCGGGTTAATTCATAAAGATTACGGGCATTTGTTTATGAACATGCTGTCGTATTATTTCTTTGCATTTACTTTAGAGCGGTTGATAGGCTCCTGGCAGTTTGCCATTTTGTATATAGCGAGTTTGGCTTTGAGCGATTTAAGTACTATTCTAAAGCACAAAGATCATTTTTGGTACAATAGTTTGGGGGCGTCCGGTGCAGTGTCTGCGGTCGTGTTTAGCTATATATTATTCGATCCCTTAACCAGTTTTTATCTTTTCTTTATCCCAGTTCCTATTCCAGCTGTCATTTTTGGTGTGTTGTATCTGATGTACAGCGCTTACGCTTCAAAACAATCGGGAACCATTAATCATGATGCCCATTTTTTTGGCGCCCTGGCGGGCATAATTATTACAATTATTTTTTATCCGCAGGTACCTTTTGAGTTTTTCAGAGAGATATCGAATTGGTTTAATTAGAGGGCCACAGGCCTCTCCAAAGAAGATAGTCAACGCACTAAAGCCAGGCTTTTTTAGCAGAAGTTTATTTGGTATTTAAACGGCAACCTTTTCCTGAGGAATAAATTCTCCGTTTTCGTCCACTAAAAAGCTCATCGGCTTTTCGGGGTTTTTAATAATCTCTAAAAGAAGAAAGCCCCAGGGCTTCCAGAAATTTTCTAAAACCTGTCCGTATGTTTTTGCTTGCCAGATATCATACACAGGTCTGCTGCTTATTCTTAAAGGCATAGCCTCAATAAATACAGCTTCATCTGTCGGAATAATAATGTATTCAGGTAGCCGGTTGAATAAATAAGCCGAATAAAAGAATCTGGCGCACAACTCTTCAAATTGTATCGGGTGCAGCGGGTTTTCCGAAACTTTATCCAGAATTTCTTTATGATGGTTTAAGCTCTCGCCATTGTCCTGCAAACTGGCAATAATGCCGAAGTCATTCATCCGTAATGAGAAAACCAGGGTATTTATTTCGTCGCGATAGCTAAATGTGTCCTCGTCGTTTTTAACCCTGAAAACTTTGATGCTCCATGGATTGATGCCTTCGAATTCAACGTTCTGAACCAGTGACTGCAGCATGATATGCAGGTTGCTGAATTTATGTGCGATGGCTTGGGAGAATGAAAATTCCTCTCCTATCGCTCGCTGCTGACGCATTCCGGCCCTAACTTCCCAATGAATAATTCCGTAAACCTGCTTAGCGATCCATTGAAAAAGCTTTACTTCCTCGAGTTCCTCAACAGCAGAATATCCTGTATTAAATGCCTTCTGCATTTCTTTATCTAAAGAATTGATCGCAGAGAAAGCTTTTTCGGATACCGGGATGGTAATGTCTTGATAGGTAGCAATGCGGTCATCCAGCATTTTGAAAGGTTTTTCGCTCAGATGAAATTGTTGAAGCACCCAGTCGGGAAACACTGTTGTTTGTAAAGTTGCCGGCTGGCCTGTTAGGTAGCAAACCTTGTCTGAAAAGTTGTACCTGTCAAATGGGCGAAAAAGTGCTTTACTCATTGTCGCAAAGGTACAAAGAGCAAAGGTTTTTGTAGTGTAAATAGCTTTTGTATTATTATTTTACATACAGATTATTTGGAGTAGTACAGACGGATTTCGCGGGAGAGCCTGTCGAGCATTTCCTGGTTAGAAAGTGCCAGTAAAATATCATCGGTTAAGGGTTCCATCGGTGGAAAAGTTGCTGCATGGACAGACGGGTCAAGAGCCCTTGGATCGCCTTGAATGTTGGTAACATATATATTATCGATATTTAAATTACTGCTGAAACTGCGTTTAAAGACTTTCCCCGGGGGGCCCTTAATAATCATATTGGTGTTAAATAAAGCAGAGGTCCTGATTCGGGACTGCACTATATCCGCAGTTGCGGTTACCGTTCTATAAACTGGCCGGCCGGAAGCATCGGTACCGGCTTGAATATTTCTGCGAAATACCCGCCGTGATATCCTGGTTTCAGGAGGGAAGGCCGTATATCGATCGATGTCGATCGTAAGATTTACAACAGCGGTATCGGCATCCTCGGTAAGATCAAGATCGACCACATTAAAGTCTTCAAGTCTGTTTAACACCTTATACGCATAGATATCCAGGTTCACCGGGCTGAGCTGAGGTTCACTTGTCTGGATGGTGATGGCAATCGAAACAAGGGGTTGCGGAGGCCTGTTTCGATTTACACCACATGCCGCGATAAAGCTGAATAGCAGGCAAAGCATGGTAATGATTTGAATGCGATTTTTCATGAGCAGGCGTTTATTAAAATACAATAAACTCTATAAATTGTGCTTCATATTTTATCTAAGTTTGAACCATGATTCTCACCTATAGTCCATTTGAGCTCACCCTTAAATATCCCTTTAGTATCTCCGGGTTTTCACGAACGTTTACGCCCATCATGCTGATTGAGATAAGTTATGAAGGCTTTACAGGTTTGGGAGAAGCTTCGATGGTACCTTATATGGGAGAGAGTGTCGAAACGGCAATCAGATTTCTGTCAAAGGTTGATCTTCGATGGTTAAAGTATCCTTTTGAGTATGATAAAGTAATCAACTACCTTGATACTATTGAGGCAGGCAATCCGGCTGTAAAGGCAGCTATTGATATTGCTTTGCACGATTTGGAAGCTAAGATAGCAAAGGTGCCTTGTTACAAACTTTTTGGGTCAGATCCGCAGAGCATGCCCTTAACTTCTGTTACTATCGGAATTGACTCGCCAGAAATTATTATTAAAAAGGTGGTAGAGGCGGAACCAGCCCGGGTGCTGAAGGTGAAGCTGGGATCGGAAGAGGATAAGAATTTGATCGAGACGATTCGCTCTGTTAGCAGTAAGCCTATCTATGTCGACGCCAATCAGGGCTGGACAGATAAAGAGAAGGCGCTCGATTTTATTTTTTGGCTAAAGGATACTGGCGTTGAGCTGATAGAGCAGCCGATGCTGAAAGCAGATATACTGTCGAATGCCTGGTTGACAGAAAGAAGTCCGTTACCCATTATTGCAGATGAGTCAGTTCAGCGTTTTTCGGATCTTAAGAATGTAAAGGATGTCTATCATGGGATCAACGTAAAACTGATGAAGAGTGCAGGCATGCATGAGGCCTTTTTGATGATTAAACGTGCGAGAGAGCTGAATTTGAAAGTTTTGATAGGCTGCATGAGTGAAACAAGCATCGCAACTCTTGCTGCCGCTGCCTTAGCTCCGCTTTGCGACTGGGCGGATATTGACGGGCCGTTTTTAACCAGTAATAATCCTTTTGAAATGCCGAAATTTAAGGATGGAAGATGGGTGTTGCCCGAAACTCCGGGTTTAGGGTTGGCTGAGGAATAATAGATGAACGCTACAGTTCTTCTAATTAGCTTAACATATTTTTATCTTTTTAGAACTCAAAAGTTTTTGAATTTGTTGGCCTTGCAGACACCTGGTTACGCTGGCGGGGTCAATGTTGTAATTTAAAAACGTGAATGAGGGTGCAACTATACGGGGTTATTATTTGGAAAGGATCAATTCAATTGAATCAATTCTGGGAAAACCTCGTGCTAAATTCTCTGGAAAAGATTTCCATAAGTTGCGTGTAGAAATTAAAAAGGTAAAGGCCCTATCCGAACTTGTTTATTACTGCACACAAGAATTTCAAAAAGATAAATTTCCTGGAAGTTTTCAGAATATCTTCCGAAAAGCGGGTAAAGTCAGAGAGTTAACCTTAGAAATATCGACGCTTAAGAAGCTTCGGATGTTCAGCTTGCTTAAAAATTATGTAAGTCAATTAAAGAAGCAAGTGGAGAAGAAGAAGCGCCGTTTCTTTTCTGTTGCTTATGCAAATCAGGAGGAGCTGTATAAGAGCTCCGATATTATTCTCCCTTATTTTAACAGGATTGATAAAGCTGGAGTAAACGGGTTTTTAGAGACGAAAAGCAAAGAGATTAACGGATTACTCGGAACGAAGATTCTTAAGGAGGAAAACGCTCACGAGCTTCGAAAGCTATTGAAGGAGTTTTATTATACGGCATCAATATTCGGACTGAAAACTCCATGGTTTAAACAGATGGGCGATTTTCAGGAGCTACTCGGTAAATGGCACGATGACCTGGTGATGGATGGATATTTACAAAAGACGCTGAAGACAGGCAAATTGAATGATGATGAAATTCAGACGATTAAGGCGGTGAAACAACTGGTGTCTTATGAAGGTGAGCAGCTTTTTAAACAGATAAAGTTGAAAGTAACGGATTTTCAAGAGACAAAGCGATTTTTAGATATCCGGCTCTAGAATTATTAAGAAATTATAAATTGAAGACTCGGCCTGTAATCACGAAAAATTATCGGGTAAGCTCCTAATTTATTACAGCTTACCCGTATCTTTTTTCCTGCTTAACTTTCTAGCTCGTCCGACAGGCTTTTTAGCTCTTCCAGTTCATTTGTATATTCTTCAAATTTTTTGCCGTTGCGTTCTTTAAAGGCGCCAAGTTTGAAGGCAATAAATACCATGACTGCGGCTATTAAAATGGGGATCAGAGTTTCGATGATTCCTCCCCAAAGTCCCACACGCTCAATTTTACGCGGCAGGAAAGAGAGAGGGAACAGTATGGCTGTGCTTAATATCAATTTCAGCGTCATTCCCAACAATCTGCCCGGTTTTTGATATTTCTCGAATATGCTTGCTATTTGCTTTAATGAGGTATCAAGATTGCTCTGATTAATTTCTATCTGCTGCAATTTTCGGTTAGTATTAAACATCGCGACGATCAGTGTGGCTAAGCAAAGAGTATATAAAGCAACCGGCAAGTACTCAAGAGTGTAGGTATAATCAAACGGGTTGCCAACAAGTACCGCGACACCAAGCCCTAGCAGACAGATCATATAAATAAGACCAATCAGATAATGTTTTTTAACTCTGGAAAGGCGGGATTGAGATTTTTCCTTAATCATGCTGACGATAAGTTTGTCGCTGAGTTTATGGGTTAATTGCAACCTGGTATCGTAAGTCTGCCAGGCAGTTTTTAGTTCATCTATATTCATGATCGCTTGCTTTAATAATTTTTTCGAGTTTGACTTTTATCCTGTTGATTTTTACTCCGACATTGCTTTTGCTTATGCCAATTATCTCTGAGATTTCTTCATAGCTTTTCTCTTCAAGATAAAGCAGAATAATTGCTTTTTCTATCTGCGTAAGCTGATTGATGGCCAGTTTAAGCAGGGTGAGATTTTCGTTTTGCTGCGGAAGATCGCTGAAATCTGGAATTTCAAAGTCGGCGTCTAAAATTGACCTGCGCTCCGGTTTTCTGCTTTCCTTCCGGAAGTTTGAAATGGCGGTGTTAAGCGCCACACGATACATCCAGGTCGAACTTTGCGAGTCGTTTTTAAAACTGGGATAAGACCTCCATAGTTGCAAAACCATTTCCTGGAAAAGATCTTTCTTATCTTCTTCCTGATGGCAATACAAATTGGAAACCTTGAACAGAATTCCACGATGCCTATTTATCATTTCGATAAATTCTTTTTCCATCTCATTTTTTGAAGAGTTAGTCGCAGGTGCCCCCGGAAAATTACAAGATCGGGAAATAAATGGGTTGTTGGGCCAGGTTGGGACAATAGAGAGATTTTGATGAACGCAGTGTTGCCTGTAATCCTCGATATTTCAATATTTGAGAAATACTTATCATTATTGTTGAATGAATAGTATCAATGTCTTCATATTCAAAAACCTGCGGCTTTTTGAAATGATCGGGGTTATTATGCGGATAATCAGTTTTACTCTGGTTAGCTGGCTCGGCCCGGAGAGTCCCTTTCTATTTGTTTGGATCTTCAATACTATAGATGCTCTGTTATTGTCGTGGTGTGCCTTATTAAAGAAAGACTCTGCTTATATTCTTTTGAATGTTTTCTGGGTAATTGTAGGGCTTATTGGAATATTAAGAGCGTCGGGTCAATTACAATAAGCATTGCAACAAAGCGTAATCTTTACGATTTATCCGCCCGGCAACACACCAAATTTTAGAACTTTTTGAAAGAATTCTGAAAACGATACATCTGGTTTGAGCTGCCCGTATTTATACTATCATTTATTTTATAAATTTGTTTATCGTATCAGCAGGGACTTCCGCTTCCACTGCCTGCGCTAACAAATTATAAGAACGATCATGAGGTTTTTTTTATTTACAGCTATCCTTCTTTCCGTATTCTTGAATACAAGCCTTGCTCAGAAAAGCAAAAAGGCTCCAAAAGAAAAAGATATGAGAGCCTACCTGATGGCTTATTTTAAAGATGATACTCATAGTCTGTATCTGGCACTCAGCAAGGATGGCTATAGCTTTACCGATGTAAACAATGCCAAGCCAATTATCGCCGGCGATACCATCGCATTACAAAAGGGAATTCGGGATCCGCATATATTCCGTGGTCCCGACGGTATGTTTTACATGGCCCTTACAGATTTGCATCTTTTTGCGAAAGAGAAAGGTTACCGCGATACACAATGGGAACGCGACCAGGCTCTTTACGACTGGGGGAATAATCGTTCGCTTGTGCTGATGAAATCAACAGATTTGATTAACTGGAAGCACACAATTCTTCGCGTTGATCAGGCTTTTCCAAGTTTGGCCGAAATAGGCTGTGTATGGGCTCCTGAGATTACATACGACGAAGTGAAGAAAAAACTTATGCTTTATTTCACAATGCGTATTAAACACGGACCCACAAAAATGTATTACGCTTACATGAACGATGAGTTTACCAGGATGGAAACAGAGCCGAAACTCTTGTTCGAATATCCAAGGCCAAAGCAGGTTCTTGATGCAGATATTACTAAAGTCGGGAATAAATATCATATGTTCTATGTGGCGCAGGAGGGAAAATCAGGAATAAAACAAGCGGTTTCCGATTCTATAAACACGGGTTACGTATTTGATGACCGCTGGTACGATCCTGAACCTAAAGCTTGCGAAGCTCCAAATGTGTGGAAGCGCATCGGTACCAACAAATGGGTGTTGATGTATGATATATTCAGTATTAACCCGCATAACTTCGGCTTCAGTGAAACTTCTGATTTTGTAAACTTCACCTATCTTGGCCGGTTTAACGAAGGTGTAATGAAGACCACAAATTTTTCCTCGCCGAAGCACGGATCTGTGATTCACCTCACCAAGAAAGAAGCAAAAAGACTGGCTAAGCACTGGGGACTGGACATGAGGTTTTGATACACAGGATTTTACTCTATTTTTTCGTACCTGGAGCCGCAGCCCTCTATGCACATTGCAGCTCCTGCAGGGCTTAGGTTGAGAAAGCCATCTTCTATTCGATAATAATAGTTTTCTCTTGTTTTGTCTTTTTTAATAAACGTTACTATAGTGGTGTCTTTAAGGTTATAACTCATATAATCAGTATTTGTACCAGACAGGCGGCCCCGAGCATTGAATGTTAAATAAACTTCATTTCCTTCAGCTACTCTACTATAAATAAGAGGTCCGCCTATACTTAAATAAGTATCATAAAGCTTCCATTTTCCTAACAAGGCCGACGAGTCGACAAACTCTTCCTTTTTACAAGAATGAGTTAGAAATATTAGAGTCAACCACAGAGATAAGTACAGTGCTTTCATAGTGTTTATTTAAATTACGTTGGCCATTGTTTAGATGATACAGCCCGATGTTTTATTCTTAGTGTGATTGACGAGTACATCGGGATGGAATCAGGATTCCCATTAATTGATTCGTCCTGCTAAAAAATTAAACTAAAGCGTTCACTCCCCGTAGAAGTGTTAAGCTCGATACCGTCGAAGTCTAAATTGTTAATTTACACCCTTTTATACTTATATAATCTTTCGCTCGTTTTCAATGTTATTATTAAGCCTGTTAATGGGCACGCTCTATGGAATATATTAGCCCGATTTTAGATTTCCTCCTTCATATCGACACACAAATTGCTGAAATTAGTAAGACTTACCAGGTTTGGACATACCTTATACTCTTCCTTATAATTTTTGCTGAAACAGGACTTGTACTCTTTCCTTTTCTGCCAGGTGATCCTCTGTTATTTGCTGCCGGAGCGGTAGTGGCTTCGGGGGATTCCGGAATAAATATTTACATCTTGGGTTTCGTGCTGTTTATTGCTGCGATAACCGGCAATCAGACCAATTACATGATTGGTAAGTATACAGGCTTACGAATATTTAAACCCGGGAACAGGATATTGAAGCCTGCGAACTACGCCAAAACAAGGTTATTCTTTCGCAAACACGGAGGGAAAGCAGTTATATTCAGTAGATTTTTTCCGCTTCTGCGAACTTTCGTCCCCTTTGTTGCCGGTGTTGGAAAGATGTGTCCCCGCTTGTTTTCGATTTACAATTTTGTAGGCGCTTTCGTTTGGATAGCCGGTTTTTTGGCACTGGGCTATTTATTTGGAAACCTGACTATCGTTAAAGAGAACTTCGCGCTGTGTACAGCCGCAATCTCTGCGATCACAACCCTGCCGCCTCTGGTGGCTGGAATTACAGCAAAATTTTCAAAGAAAAAAAGAGTGGGGGTTAAGAGCCCGAACGCTTTGCAACCTAAGATCAGCCTGCAAACTTTGGACTGATTGTTTCCCTGGAGGCCCTGCATCTCTAAAGTAAAATTGCTATAAACTTATTCTACTGCCATAAGGCTGTCATAACGCCGTTTTAATTTACGGTTATGGAAACTAAAGATGGAAAACAGGCTGTTTATGCTCCAACGAGAGCGGAATGGAGAAATTGGCTGGAAGAGAACAGCCAATCAGAGAAATCTGTTTGGCTCATCCTGTATCATAAAAAAAGTAAAGTGCCAAGCATCAATATCAATGATGCTACCGAAGAGGCTCTATGTTTTGGATGGATCGATAGCCTGGCGAAAAAGAGAGATGCTGAAAGTTATTATCTGACCTTTACGCCCCGCAACCCTAAAAGCAAATGGAGCAAACCCAACAGAGAACGCGCAGAGCGAATGATCCAACAGGGATTAATGACCCACTCCGGGCAACAGCTTGTTGATATCGCTAAGAATACCGGGACCTGGGAGTCCCGAATTTTTCCCCGGTTTGAAACTTTAGTTATTCTTTATTTTCGTTTCATCCTCGTTACAAACGAACACCATTTAGGTTATTTATTTAATTTAGATAATATCTATGCAGCCTAATATGAACGAAATCAAAAAAGAAGACATTAAACAGGAAGTGTTTGATCTCTACGACGATTATGCCCACAACCGTGTTAACAGACGAGAGTTTGTGCAAAAACTATCTGCGTTCGCTGTCGGGGGACTTACTGTAGGTTCATTAATGAGTTTTCTCTCTCCTGATTACCAGGAAAAAATCCAGATTAAAAAGGATGATCCGCGTCTAAAATCGGAATACATTAACTATCAATCTCCAAAAGGGGGCGGAACGATCAAGGCCTTGTTGTCGATGCCGGTGGATACCAAAAAGAAATTGGGTGGAATAATCGTTGTTCACGAAAACCGGGGTTTGAATCCGCACATTGAAGATGTTGCAAGAAGAGCCGCTTTGGCGGGATTCGTTTCGCTAGCTCCTGATGCTTTAAGTCCATTAGGCGGTTATCCCGGTAATGACGATGAAGGCCGCGACATGCAAAGCAAACGGGATAGAAATGAAATGTCGGAAGATTTTCTAGCTGCATACGACTATTTAAAAAAACACAAAAACTGTAATGGTAAAGTCGGTGTCGTAGGTTTCTGCTTTGGCGGAGGAATTGCGAACATGATGGCAGTGAGAATTCCGGATCTGGCTGCAGCTGTACCATTTTATGGAGGTCAGCCTGCGATTGAGGAGGTCCCCAAAATAAAAGCACCCCTGCTATTACATTATGCAGAACTTGACACACGCGTTAATGCCGGATGGCCGGCCTACGAGGCTGCTTTAAAAGAACATAAAAAAGAGTATACGGCATACATTTATCCCAATGTTAATCATGGATTTCATAACGATACAACACCGCGATATGATAAAGCAGCGGCAGAGCTGGCCTGGAAACGTACGGTTGATTTTTTTAGTGAAAAGTTGAAGTAAAGGAGGAGAGGCTTCCGCGCAGGAGAATTGCACGAAGGAAAACTATAATATCCTACAATTTTATGTAAAATAAGTACACAAACGCATTCGACTCTCTATGTAGATTTGACAAATTACCAATCAAATATGCTTCATTTTACACGTGTCACTCTGGTTGTCTTATTTTTTACAAGTGTTATATATGATTCTTTTTCACAACAACTGGCATTTCCAGGTGCTGAAGGATATGGAAAGTTCACGTCGGGTGGACGAGGAGGCCAGGTAATTGAAGTAACGAATCTAAACGGCGACGAGTCGCCAGGAAGTTTAAGAGCTGCTTTGAATACTCCCGGAAACGAGCCTATTACTATTGTTTTTTGTGTCTCAGGTAATATAAGCTTAAGCAACGGTCTGGTTAAAGTAGGTCGGTCAAACATTACCTTGGCTGGACAAACCGCTCCGGGTGATGGTATATGTATAAAAAATGGATGCCTTAAGTTTAGCGGAGATAATCTGATTATCCGGTACATGAGGTTCAGGCCTGGCGATGAAGCTGGCCTGGCAGATTTATCTGCTTTAGGAACGGAGAATTGTAAGAATGTAATTATCGACCATTGTTCCTTAAGCTGGTCTAATGAAGAAAGCCATACCTGCTACGATAATAAATTTATCACCGTACAATGGTGTATTTTGAGTGAAGGTCTTTACAATTCGTTTGACACTAAGGGAGCCCGGAGTTATGCCTCACAGTGGGGCGGACAATATGCTAGTTACCATCATAACTTAATTGCACATAATGCCAGCCGTTCACCAAGGGTAAATGGCGCACGCTCTCACGATACCGTTGCTTTATGCGATTACAGAAATAATGTGATTTATAATTGGGGGAAATCTGGAGCAATTTACGGGGGAGAACTTGAAGTGAATTCGCCTTTGGCAAAATGCAACATTAATTGGGTAAATAATTATTATAAACCCGGACCCGCTACTTCTCGTGAACATTATTTTGCAGCCCCATCATATGAATCGCGTAAGGGAGCAGCTAAAGGCTATGCTAAATGGTATTTTTCTGGCAATGTAATGGAAGGAGAAGAGAGCATGACTAAAAATAACTGGAAGGGAGTGGATGTAAGTAAAGTAGGTTCTATAGCAAATATCAGGGCAAATGAAGAGTTTCAGGTAGAAAAACCTTTTACCCAATCTGCTAAAGACGCTTATAAGTCGGTTCTGGCTAAGGTCGGAGCTGTGTTTCCTGTGAGGGATGCAGTGGATACAAGGGTTATAGCAGAAGCTTCGGGTAAACTAGCACCTGTCGGCAGTGGTGTTTATGGTGCGAAAAAAGGGATAATTGATAGTCAGAAAAATATTGGAGGATGGCCAGAGCTTAAATCGTCCACCGCTCCCCAAGATACGGATCGCGATGGAATGCCTGATGCATGGGAAATAAAGAACCGTTTAGATCCTAAAAATCCAAAAGATCGTAACATCAAAATGAGCGATGGCTATACTATGCTGGAGAAGTATATGAATGAGCTTGTAAAGTAGGAGGTAATTATCCGATAGGATTTGCCAATGATATGCCATCCCAATTTACTAGATAGGGATTGTCGAAAGACAAGGTGCGTATTGTAAGTGCTATTAATTGCTATTCAAAAGCCTTTAGAATCGACTGTATTAAAATGCTTTGGTGATACGCCTTATTAACACCCTTTGTGGAGCGTAGCGAGACATTATGATCGTTATTTTCGGGAGCTCTCCCGGGCCCTTAAACCAGAAACGGAATGTACCACGAAAACAATTCGCTGCAAATATCTGTAATACAAATCCGAAAACATCTTTAACATACCCATGAGATATATTCTGTTGCTATTCCTGTTTGTCTATCATGCCGGCTTGGCTCAACAGAAAGAAGGTTCCGTTTCTATAAGTTGTTATGTAAATCCAGAACTCTACATTCAGGCGAATGTTATCGCTCATGTTAGCGACAAATCAGGGAACATCTCTTGTAATGGTAAGTACGTCACTATCAATAACAAAAGTCGCAACTCTTTCTATTATAAAAGGGCTAGTACCTGGGTTTTAGTTAAACCACAGGCGAAAACAATCCTTTTGCTCGCCGGCGCTAATGCTGCTGCTTCGAAGTCTCCTTCCGTATTTAAACTTAATGTAAAATATAAGCCCGATGCTTCAGGGAGTATGTCGGCTAAACTTATGGCAATTAGTCAAATGAACGCCCAAAGCGACAAGGTGCAGGCTCGTGAACTGGCAGATTTAAAACAAGAAAATTCAAACACTCAGCAGAAGGTTCAAAATAAGCCATCTTCTGAAGCTTTGGCAAAACTCGAAAAGCCCTCTGAAGAGCTTTCAAAAAAAGCACCTGCTGCAACTGCAAACAAGGATATAGCCGAGACAGATGCTGTGAAGACCACGCCTAAAACGACCTCGCAACAGACTAAACCCAAACCAACACCTGAAAAAAAGACTGCTGTAGCGAAGGCTCAACCCAAAAAGCCCGCTAAACAAAGCAGGACTGTAGCCGCGCCGGAAAAACAGAAGGGTCGGGACGTTCAGCGGGCTTCATCCAACGCTGTTGGATTGCGTGTTGATTTTGGATCGGGATCCGCAGGATTGGGCCCTAACATCAAACACAGATTTAAAAGAAATCTTTCCCTCGATGCGGCGATAGTATTTTTTGAAGGGGATTTGGTAGGCATAGGCGCGCAGGTAGAGCAAAACTTCCCTTTAAAAGGTGTTCCTGAGCTTAACTGGTACATCGGTATAGGCCCTCAATTGTTAGTAGCCAACGAAAATACGGATGTTGTTTTAGTGCCGGTGACGGGTTTGGAGTACAACATTCCAGATTTACCTTTAAATTTTAGCTTCGATTGGAGACCTAATTTTTATTTGTCGCCCGACGCAAATGTGCAAACAGGACGATTTGGCTTGTCACTCCGGCTTGCATTTTAGCTTCTTACTATCCGCTGGATAATAGATCTGCATCTATGAGACAAAATCGTATTTTAGGAAACCGGATGAGTTAAGTATTTTAGATGACCAGGCCATTGTGGATTTATAAAGAATGTACCCAATAAAGGGTGATAAAATGCCATATTTCCGAGGCCTAAACGCTTTTATGAAATACATTCAATTCATTTTAATTGCCTGCCTGTTTGCTTTCGGATGTTCCGGTCAGGAAAAGGTTTCCGAAAAAAAATTTCCGGAAATAAGTCTGGTAAACAAAATCAGTTTCTACAATCCAAAGTACGATCAGTCCAGGTTTAGCTGCGGATTTCTTATAAAATACGGTTCTGATACGTTTGCAGTCACAGCTAAACATCTTTTAAAAATCATCAGGATGGATAAAATGAATACGGTGGCATTTGGCAATGAAATCAGATCGTGGTCAATGTATCCCTTAAACAAAGAAGCTGAGCTTATAATTACCGATAAACTTTTGAATGATGATCAAAGCGATTTTCTCGATGCTAAATCAACGTACGACAAAGACTGGTTGCTCTTTTCAATAGAAGAAAATCACTCGCAGATTAAGCCATTAGAAATCAGGAAAACAGCCCTAAATTCGGGCGAAAAGCTTTATGCGGTCGGCTGGACCCGTACGATGACGAGTGGTTCGCAAAGAGTGTATGAATTTGAATATTATAAAACCATCGGCAACAGGTTGCTTTTAAAGGATGTTATCGTTCCGGAAAAGTTTGGAGGATTAAGCGGAGCACCCGTAGTAGACGAACAAGGATTAGTTGTTGGTATTGTGTCAGGTGGTACTACCGATCCGACAACGGATAAAAAATACTTTTCACCTTGTTCGTTAGAGAGTATGGTTGTGCTGTTGGAAAAGCTGCATACGAAATAATTGTCGGGTTGAGTATGGGGGTAAATCAAAGTACCAAATCCTTTTCCAATTTGGTAATGGTTTCTAATGGATCGGTACAGAAGCCTGGATGCACTTTCGAAGTTTGTAAAACCGTGCTTCGCGTTGCTGTAAGCCATCGAAAGCGGGAAGGGGCATCAAGCTGGCCTATCGGCCCGCTATCTTGTGTACCCTCGCAAATTTTCACAAACGCCTGAAGGTTTTTTTCAAGATCGTTGATGTTCAGATCGGGGTTAAGCGATCTTATGCGTTCAGGATTTAAACAGTATACAGCCCTCAGGAATTTCAGCTTAGAGCAGTAGAGAATAATCCCGGTGTTTATAAATTCTTCGCGCTCCACCTTCGGCACAACACGAATAACAGCATACTCAAATAAGTGTTTCTCTTGCATGTTGGGCTTCTTTAATAAAAATTTCTGAAGACTGTATCCGCGACAAAAGAAAGCTTGCATAGGCTTGTCGCTGTTCTTCCGGATCATTGAATACGTCCTCATTCAGCCACCCGGCAGGTATTAAAGAAACAATCGCTTGAATACGTTCTGCCGTTAACACTGATTTTAGCTCGTCGTTTACTTCGGTCAACTGACTGGATAAGGGTAGAAGCACATGATCCTTAATAAAAGTAAACGGGCGTATTGCCTGTTCTTTCCAATTTTGCCATGAGTGATGAAAGTACAGGGCGGCACCATGGTCTATTAACCACAGTTCTTTATTCCACATTAACATGTTCGTGTTGCGTGCCGTACGGTCTACATTCATCAGCAGACAGTCAAGCCAAACTATCGATGAGGCAGTTCTGGCATCGACCTCGAATACAATCGGATCAAAAGTAATGGCTCCGGAGAGGTAATGCAACGCAAGGTTAAGACCGGTGCTAAACTTCAGCAGGTCCTGTATCTCTTCATCGGGTTCTGTGCGCCCGAAGGCTTCGTCAAGATTTGCAAGCACCAGCTCAGGAACTTTAAATCCTAGTGTTCTGGCGATTTCGCCTCCAATAAGCTCTGCAATAAGAGCCTTTACTCCCTGACCCGCTCCTCTAAACTTCAGCACATATAAAAATCCATCATCTGCTTCGGCAATAGCGGGCAGCGAACCGCCTTCACGCAAGGGTGTTACATATCTGGTTACATTTACGGTCCTGAGCTCCGGCATCATGAATGTCGATTTTGCTGAAAATTAAGCGAATTTCGTGAGAAATCAACAAACCAAGTACTAAAATGACTTCATGTCTTTCGTTTAGATGTGTGGTTTGTTTTCAAAAAACCGAAATTTACGGATAAGGCTAAGATGTAATGGGACTGGCTGTAGCAGTTTATGTTTCACAAAAACAGTATATTTCCAATTCATTTTTTCAGAATTAATGAAAGCGATTAAAATAGCCTGCTTAACGTTTTTACTTACAGGCATTCTGGCCTTCGTAAATCCGGTAGCTATTCTTGAAAGACTAAATCAGCGGCTCTCACTTTATAATGCTGAAAATCCCTTTACTCACCTGTTTTTGCATCTTGATAAAAGCACATATTCCCAGAACGAAGATATCTGGTTTAAGGCATACATACTCGACGGGAAAGTAATAGATAATAAAGTGTTATATGTTCGCATCACCGACGAAAAAAAGCAGGTGATGATAGCGGAGCAGTTTCCGGTATACGACATCAGAAGTCACGGCGATATTCTTTTACCCGATACACTTAAAGACGGAAATTATTACCTGTACGCGTATACCGACAGGATGATCAATTTCAAAGAAGAAGATATTTTCGTTCAAGCTATAAAAGTACAGCGAAACGTTACAAAAAGGTTGGAGGCAAGTGCATCCGTAACTGATACCGCTAACATAAAAAGAGGGCAACCCGTGCAGGTTGTAATTAAACTTAAAGAAGGTATACACCTGCAAAAGGGAGTTAGGGGTAATTATGAATTGATTGATGATAAGAAGGTGCTGAAAAGTGCTCGAATTACCACGAACAATTTTGGTGAGGCAGAGATTAATTTCACTTACCCACAAATTGCGGATGACAGGAGTTTAAAAGTGAGGGCTGTTTTCAACAGAAATTCTGATTTCGCAGAGCTTGAACTTAACCTGCGGCACGAGTCGAATCCGGTACGGCTGAAAATTTTTCCGGAGGGCGGCAATTTAATTCCAGGGTTTAATTCCAGGATAGTAGTTGAAGCATCGGATATTAATAAATATCCGGTAAGCACAGAACTTAGCCTGTTGGAGAATGGTAGAGAGATCAGGCGCTTTAAAACTAATCATTATGGAACCGGAACCGTGCTTTTTAAGCCCATAAAGGGTGCGACCTACAGCATAAATTATATTGGTGGCAAGAATAGTCAGAGTTCAGGCACTCCGGTAATAATTGAAGAAAAAGGCTATAGCTTATCCGTATCGCAAGAGCGGAAACGACTTACCGCTTCCGTTAAAAACCAGGGCGAAAACGGGAAGGTTGTGCTGGGTTTCAGAACACTCAATGAGGTTTTGCAGGCGGTCTCTCTAACGATTCCTCCGGGTGATTCTGTTAATGTGCCGTTTATTTTTAAAGATATGCCGAAAGATGTGGTGAGTGTTTTTTTACTGGATGAGGGTGATAACATAAAATGTGAACGGTTAATTCTTAATAAGTCGGGAGAGGAGGACTACACAGTGAAGTTAAGTACCGAACAGAAGGATTATGGAAGCCGAAAGAAAGTTCTGGTGAATTTAGAGGTAACCAACCAGGACGGGAATCCGGTGGCCTCAAACCTGTCTGTAGCCGTGGTCGAAAAATCCCGGATTGATCCCGACACCTATCGCACCATATTAAATTCATATTACTATCGCTTCCTTGAAGGAAGAAATTGTAAGCTCTACATCCCCCAAACTATCGAAAAGGACATAGACGATCTGTTAATAACCAAACACTGGTTGCACAGTGGAACCAAAGAGTTTACAAATTATATCTCACGCGGACCCTTAAAACTGCTGGAAAATACCGGCGGTATTACCGGCACCGTAAAATCCAATTCAAAAAGAAAGGTTGACTTACAAAAGCTGGTTTTAATTTCGAAAGAGAAAGGTGTAGTGTTTGATGTAGCCGGGGATAACACATTTTCCATCAAACCGGAATCGTTGACTTCAAGCCGGGGTAATAAATGGACAATGAAGGCTGGTGCCGAGTTTTTTGAAAGATATACTGTTAGCTTCAATAATTATGAACGAGAATATGATAAGCGTATAGCGAAGGGTAATGCATTGTATATCCCGACAATTTTCAATGTGTTTGACAATAATAAACCTGCTGATCTAACTAAGGCGGGGAGTGGATTTCTGCTAAAAACAGTGGAATTGAAGGGCAAATCCACAGATACCCGAAAGAATGCGGCCGTTTTCTCAAACAATGTTGTGGGCTGTGAGGCCTATATCTGCCGAAACAATATTCTAAATTGCGAAAACCACCCTACTGATGGTTATCCTCCCGAAGAGGGCAAAGTCTATTCCTCTAGAAATGGTCCGGTGGTATACCGTTGCCGCACCAGCGGAGACGAACTGGCAGAACTGGTTTTGAAAAATATTATACTGCCTAAACCATTCCCTCTTACAGATTTCGAGAAGGAAAATATTAATACTCCAGCTGTAGAAACCACGCTTTACTGGAATCCTAATTTTGGAACGAACTCGAGCGGAAAGAATAGCTTTAGTTTTTTCACCAATGATGTAAAGGGGGATTTCTTTGTGATTGCGCAAGGCTTGGATATCAATAACCTAAGGCCATTGTTTGGTAAAGCAGTTTTTTCTGTTAAATAAAAGATTTTGCGTTATCAGATAAATAGTGCAACCTAATGCTCTACTTCTCAATCGTCCTGAACGTAAGGTTAATCCGCGGTTTGCTTGCCATTTTTGTGGGTGGCAAACAATGTAGCCAATGCGTCTGTGTAGCTCCTTTCATTACAAGCAAGCTGCCATGTTCCAGGACCAGCGAGACGTTTGTCTTTTCTATCTTGTGCTTAAATGAGAATTTCCGTTCGGCTCCAAAAGATAATGACGCAATAGCGCCGTTCTTTTTTAGATCCTTCTCTCCATCGCTGTGCCATGCCATACCTTCTTCGCCGCTGTGGTATAAATTAAGCAAGCATGAATTAAAGGTTTCATTTGTCTGTTCTTCTACAATTGCCTTTAGGTCCAATAAATTAGCCGTCCAGGGCAAAGCCTTTTTGGTGGTGTTGGAATAGGTGTACTCAAACTCCGAATCACCGTACCAGGCTACTTTGCGCTTGGTGACAATCAATTTTCCGAAGATGACGGCCTCGTCACATCTCCACTCTATCATATTCAGCAGGCTCTCAAAATACCGCTTTGCCTGCTTTGTCGAAAACAGTTTTCCGTAGTAATTTACCGTTCCGTCTTTTGGTAGTAGATTACGCAGTTCGTCTTCTTCCTTGCTAAATAAATCCATAGATATTTGTCTCTTCTCGAGGATAGAAATTAAGATCTAAGGTACGAATGTCAGCGGCTTACCGGTTATTCAAAGTGTGCTGACGAAAAACCGGATTTTTTACAAGATCTGAAGACTTGCCCCACAGATTGTAGACAATCTCTACACTTTAAAACACTTGGCAGAGTAGTTAAAGTATTGATTTTCAGATAGATGTTTTGGCCTTCCGTTTTTGGCACCATTGTGTACTGTAAGGAGCTATAACAAACGTTAATTAATCTAAATTTTATGAGAAAACTAATTTTGTCGGCAGCCTCAGTAGCTGTTTTAGCCTTTGCCGGAACCACAGTTAAAGCAAGTACATTAAACCATACCTTAACCATTACACATACCACTCAGGATAGCCTTATCAAAACCGCAGTTAAACTGGAAGAAATACCGGATTCCGTGAAAGCCACCTTAAAATCTGAAAAGGTAAAAGATTGGACGCCTGCAGCAGCGTTTTTGGTAAAAACCAAAGAAGGCGCCGAGTATTATCAGATAGATTTAACGAAAGGTGAGGAAAAAGCTTTCCTTCGAATCGACAAGGACGGTAAGATAGTTCAGTAACACACCCCTATATATACAATTTAAAATAACCTTTATGAAAGCCGGAAATGTTCCGGCTTTTGTATTTTTGCTGCAGGGCATCCAATATGGCAAAAATTCTGGTTATTGAAGACGATCTTACTTTCTCGCAGCTATTGGACGGTTTCTTGAAAAAGAGCGGTTATTCAGCAGATCTGCGACATGATGTAAAGAGCAGTATAAAAGCGCTCGATCAGGAACAATATGATCTGTTACTGCTAGACTATCGTTTGCCCGATGGTACAGGACTTGAAGTTTTAAGCGCCAGCCGCCAGAAATCTCTGAATATGCCTGTAATTATCATGACAAGCTTTAACGATGTTAGAACGGCGGTAGAGGCAATGCGTTCGGGAGCCTTTGATTATATTACAAAGCCGGTAAATCCGGATGAGTTGCTGATGAGAATCGGAGAGGCTTTGGAACCTAAAAAAGAGAAACCGTCTACACAATCTTCATCAACCGGTTTTATAAGCGGGAACAGTCCGGGAGCCGAAAAACTTAATGGATATATTGACCTGGTAGCACCCACTGATATGTCGGTAATTATTCAGGGAGAGAGCGGCACAGGTAAAGAATATTTTGCAAGAGCTATTCATCAGCGAAGTAAAAGAGCGGCAAAGCCTTTCATCGCATTAGACTGCGGAGTGCTTTCGAAAGAACTTGCTGTAAGCGAGTTGTTCGGACATGTTAAGGGTGCTTTCACAGGTGCTCTGACGGATAAAAAAGGAAAGTTTGAAGCAGCCGGTGGCGGCACTATTTTTCTTGACGAAATTGGTAACCTCGATTATGAGGTGCAGGTAAACCTGTTAAGGGCTTTACAGGAAAGGGTAATTGTGCCTTTGGGAAGTAACCGGGCGGTGCCGGTAGATGTTCGCATTATAGCCGCAACCAATGATGATTTGTTAATCAGTGTAAGTCAGGGGAAATTTCGCGAGGATCTTTATCACAGGCTTAATGAGTTTAAAATGCAATTGCTACCACTTCGTGAGCGTGCTAAAGACTTTGAATTATTTACCAGGCATTTTATTGAACTGGCCAATAATGAACTTAATCGAAACGTGACAGGTTTGTCTGAAGAAGCTTTAGGTGTTTTTCAAAAGTATGATTGGCCCGGGAATTTGCGGGAGCTTAAAAATGTGATCAAGCGGATGGTTCTTCTTAGCAAAACAGAAGAAGCAGGTATAGAAAGCCTTCCTGATGAGATGATGTTTTCGATTAGCCAGGCGCCTAAAATAAGCGGAACAGACTTGAAAGCGATAAACGAAACGAATGAGAAAACACTCATTATGGAAACGCTTAGAAAAGTAAAGTACAATAAATCGATGGCGGCTAAATTGCTCAATATCGACCGAAAAACACTTTATAGTAAGATCGAAAAATATAATCTGGAATGATCGCTGCTTATGCCTGCTGAGTGAATGTGCCTGCATTCAGCTCTTTGTCGATCAGTTTTATCCAATTTGCCAGAGTGTTCAGCTGATAGTTCATCTCGTCTTCCTTAAGTATTCCTTTTTGCGAATCTATTTCGAGTTTTCTGAATGCCAAAGAGAGTTCTTTCGAGCCCATTTGAGCGGTTCTTCCCGCAATCCGATGAAATACTAAAGTTAATTGGTCTGTATCTTGATTCTTTGCTGCGACTGTTATCTGGCGAATATCATTCTCTGAATCTTCTATGAAAAGGGTTAATATTCTTTTCAACTGTTGTTCGTCTCCAAAGGTCATTTTCTGCAACGAGTCCAGATTCCAGGTGTTTTCTGTTTCCTGGTGGAAGTTTTCTGATTGTATCAAATTAAGGAGCTCTCTTTCTCTAAATGGCTTCATCAATTGTCCGTCGAAACCCTGCGAAAGAATCCAGGCACGTTCTTCCGGAAGAGCCTGTGCCGTTATCGCGTAAATTTTCACCTCTTCCGGAATTCTGTTTCGCAGTATGGCGCAAAGTTCAGCTCCGTTCATACCCGGCATCCTTATATCCAGTAAAATGCAGCTCACTTCATCGTCCCAGGGCGTATTTAGCATTTTTTCCGGAGTATCAAAACACTGATGCGCAACCTCGTGATTTTCTAATATTGACGAACATAGCTGAAGAATGAACGCATCATCATCCACAACCCAAACTTTCCCTTTTACAACATGCTGTTCTGGGTCGTTATTGGTCGGGGTGTTTACCTGATTTTCTGCCAGTTCAAAGCCAATATATAATGTAAAGCATGTTCCTTCTCCTTTTTTACTTTTGACATAGATTCGCCCACCCAGCCTTTCGGTAACCGCTTTCACAATGCTGAGACCGAGGCCGGAACCAGATGTTATTTGCCCGTTTTCAGAGCCGCTTCCCTGATCAAATTCATTAAATACACGCACCAAATCATCATCAGCAATCCCGATACCTGTATCCTCGACCCCAAACCTAAGGTAAGCGTTACCATTATGGTGTTTACTGGAAGCAGTAAGTATAATTTCTCCCTTATCAGTAAATTTTATCGCATTGCTAAGCAGGTTGTAAAGAATTTGCTTTAACCGGAAAGCATCTCCGCTTAAGTATTCGAAAGGAGAAAGATCAAAATCAGTGCGCAGTTTAAGTGATTTTTCCTGAGCGGATAAACGCATCACTGATACCACTTCCTCTAATAAATCCGTCAGGTTAAAAACCGACATGTTAAAGCTAAACTTACCCGAAATTATCCGGCTGTAATCAAGTACCTCATTAACTATTTGCAACAGATGTGTTGATGAATGATGTATGGCGTCAATGGTATATTCACTTTTTTTACCATTCTTCAGAAGCTCGGTATAGCCAATAATAGCTTGCAAAGGGGTTCTTATTTCATGACTCATGTTTGCTAAAAACCGCTGTTTGGCCAAACTATGGTATTCGGCTTCATCTTTTGCGATCTCGAGCTGCGTACGATAGGCGTTATTCCTTGAAATATCTGTTAAAATAAAATACAGAAGAATTGCCGTAAGGAACAGGAATGTTATCAGGATTATGTTTATATACTTCACACTGGTGCCAACCACCTCCCGGGCCTGCAAATTATTTAATGCTGATTGATTCATCACATCTTCTTCTACTTGTTGTAGAATGTTGAGCATCTGGTTGGTAAGATTATTACTTGCAAGAGCAAGCCGGGTCTCCTGGTTAATAAATTTCTCACTTTGCAGAAGCTGCTTTTTTTCCATGCTCAGCATGGCTCGCTTGACGGTCTTTAACGCGGTATCCCGACTGGCAATAGTTATCGTATCTACGGTAATGTCCAGTTCTTCGTTGATCACCTTTTCCTGGTTTTTCTTTTTCCCGAAAAGTCTGTTAAAGAAACCCTTCTGAAACTCCTTCTCAACAGCCAAAACCGTTGTCGTAGAAACTTTTTTCTGTGTAGTATGAACAGTTGTACTGTCGTTTTTATTGATATTATTTGAAAGTATTCCGTTGAGAGACTCTAATTGATCAGACAGTTCATCATTATTAACAAGTTTCTCCCTTGTATGCAGATAGTTAAAAAACAGCTTGTTGCGTTCGGACAAAAGTTGCTTCATAACGTTAATGCGTTTTACCTGGGTGGGATTGTCTTTGTAAAGCCGGCCCAGTGTGTCGAGCGTGAGGCCCAGTTTTCTGAATTCTTTTATAAAAGTATCCTGATAGTTTTCGCTGTCAATAGCCATGGTTCTTTGCAGCTGATCAATGCGTGTTATTCTTCCCGAAAGGCGACTAACAATTGTTAACTTATCATTGGGAGCAGATAGATCTTCTACGGTATGAAGCATCTCCCTGAACGTGTACTTGCTTATATTCCAGGCTAATGCCAGTGCGGTACACGCGATAATAAAAGCTATTATTACTTTTCCTTTTACCGGAGTGTTAAAAAAAATGTTTTTCATCCGAATATGATTTTTTTTTAACGGGGATGAAGCTATAATGAGCATATTCATCTCGGATTTCATCCGAATAAACCTTAACGCTTAAAAAGACCTTTTAGAGATAGACTAATAAAAACAGTTTTGATGGGAATAGTTTGAACGAAAAAGATATTGACTCTGTTGAGGCGCTTAACCGGGAAAAGAGGAGGTTTTTATAAGGGGGATATCTGCGCAGATGGGTTGTAAAAAAATCCCCTTGATAGAAAACCTGTCTACCAAAGGGATTTTAAAGTTTAAATCAGAGCGTTACTATTGCTTATTAAAAGTCAGTTCATAGGTAGATTTAAATGTTTGGCCGCCAACCGTCTCAGACTCCTCTTGGTACAGTATCAACTGACTGGATGTAAGGCTGTTTATGGTATGGAAATCATCTATGTCATCTTCAGCATTGTTGAATACGAGCTTTTTGCCATCATTTTCAATAGAGTATGTACCAGTTTCCTCAATGTCGCCTTGGTAATAAACCGTATATGAACCGTTGCTTTTAAATTCTATCTCATAATCAACATCTGTTTCTGTTCCCTGATCTTTTAAAGATCCGTTTTCATATTCTTTCCAAACCTCTTTAGTCATTTCCCATTTGCCTAATATTTTGGCTTTAGTGTCATCACCGTCATCTTTTTTACATCCGGTAAATCCCAGAGACACCACTAAAAGTGCTAATGCTAAAAGTTTAAATTTTCTCATCTTGTTAATTGTTAATTATGAATTGATTGTTTGTAAGCATTTACATTCAGCCGTTAATCCGTTTGTCATATCCAAAAACGGATGGGATGTGATCAATGCCCAAAGTTAAGGCCAAACAACGGGATTAAACTTGCGCCAATCAATACCCATTATTAGGTATTTAACAGTCGTTAATAAATTAAACCAACGACATAAGCATGCCGGCAAACTGTGA
>CBIHLM010000003.1:0-110388 GCA_966210515.1 uncultured Pedobacter sp. | reverse complement strand
AGGGTGCTATTCAGCTGAAAATAGCCCTGGGCGCAGCGATTTTTTGTAACGATGTAACCAGGTTTAACCAGGCGATAGAAGTTTACCGGATGGATGCCGGCGGAGGGATGCGCAACTCGTTGCCAAATGGCGAAGTAGGAGATACTGGCCGCGACGACCACTGGCGTGTGCAGGCAGCTGCCCTGGCCTGGGGCGCTGAAGTTGCATGGAAGCAGAAGGTAGATATGTTTTCCGAGTTAGATAACCGTGTTTTGGCTATCGGCGAACTGTATCATCAATATGCTTTTGACGGAGATACCATGACCTATATACCCTTTGGCGGTTATGCGAGTTATTGGACCAATTGGGGGATTGCCCCTGGAGCAAGGGCGGGCGATATGACCAATATTATTTACAGCGCTTATGCTTTGCGTAAGGGAATACCTACCCCTCATACCGACAGGATGCGGGCTGCTTTGGGTGGCGCTGGCGGTGATTTCTTGTTTTTAAAATCATCCGATACTTCTACGGCAGTTAGTTTGCCCCCTGTGTTTTATCCTGCCGATCATGTGCAGCCGGTGACTAACCTCACCAATATAGATATCGGTAATACCGGACTCGCAGGCAGCGCTTCGTTCAATAACGGTATCTGGACACTTAAGGCTGCCGGAACTTCAACGAGCAATGCCTTCAGCTTCAATTTTAAAAAAGTCAGCGGCGATGCAGGTTTGGTCGTAAAGGTGAACAGTGTGTCCCCTCTTAGCGGAGGTTGCGGCGTTATGTTACGCGAATCGCTGGCACCTGGTTCCCGTTTTTGGGATGTTTATCTCGGGGCGAACGGCGGTGCCGCAAGGCACTGGCAACCCAAAGCACCCTGGTGGTTGAAAATCGAACGTGTAGGCACGCGCATTTTTACATATCATTCGCAGGATGGTGTTCATTGGACTAATACTGGTTGCGCCTATTCTGAAACAGGTTTCCCGACAGATTTATATGCGGGATTTTATACCATCTCAAATAACACTTCGGCGCTGAATACTGCCACGTTCAGTAACGTCGCCTACAGCCAAACCGCACCTGCCGGATCTCCCGAGATCAGCAGTGCTACAACAGCTACAGCTACTATTGGCGAGCCTTTCAGTTACAACATCATTGCAAGTGCCAATCCATCTACTTACGGTGCCACCGGCTTGCCTGCGGGACTTAGTCTGGATGCAGCTACCGGTATCATATCCGGTACTCCAACCGAATTAGGACAAAGCGAAGTTACCATAGCTGCTACTAATGCCAGCGGCAGCGGTAGTGCAACCCTCATTCTAAAAGTGATCAATAACGAGGCACCTGCAGCGCCGGATTCGGCTGTAGCAGCAATTGTTAATACAACACAAATTAAACTTACCTGGACGGCTTCAGCGAACGCTACCAGTTATTCTGTAAAACGTTCGCAAACAGCGGGAAGTGACTATACGATTATCCAGACAGGGATTACAGGCACCACTTTTACGGATATAGCTCCGGTACCGGAAGTTAATAACTATTATGTAATTACGGCACTTGCTGGAGATAGAGAAAGCGGCGTTTCAAACGAGGTATTCGCGTCTGTTCCACCGGCAATTCCCGGACGGCCTGTAGCTACTAATCAAAACGACAGAATCAACCTTACATGGGAGACTGCTTCCGGAGCTACTTCATATAAAGTGAAGCGTGGTTATTTAAGCGGCGGCCCGTATACAACGATCGCAACTGTTGATACTAACAGCTATACAGACATTGATGTCATCAGTGGTAATGCATACTATTATGTGGTTTCTTCTGTTGGGACTACACAAGAAAGCGGCAATTCATTAGAAGCTTTTGGCATACCGGGTGCAAACTCATCTGTGTGGAGTGCAACACCCCTTACAGATTCATTGAACCTGGCGGGCAACTGGACGGAAAATACTGTTCCGGTAAACCCTGCGATATTAACGTTCAATGCAACTACAGATTCGCTCCTGACAAATGATATCAATGGTTTGATCGCATCGAGAATTCAGTTCGAAAGCGGCGCTAATGCCTATACTATAGCGGGTAATGCTTTGAATTTAAAGTATGATCTTGTTAATAACTCATCAAGAACCCAGACTTTCAGCACTCCATTGCTGCTAACCGACCAGTTGAATGTGAATTCAACGGCTAACACAGTTTTTGAAGGGGCAATAAGCGGTACTGGTTCTTTAATGAAGTCAGGTTCAGGGTACTTATATATTAAAGGGAATAATACCTATTCAGGAAACACAACTCTTGTACGTGGTACTATTTCGGCGGCTGGCATCGGTACCGGAACTGCAGGCAATCCTACAGCCGGGCCATTAGGCACAGGCAAGATCTATATGAACGGAGGTGCCCTGCATGCCACGGCTGGTGGTAACCTCGATTTGTATAACGACATAGAAGTACTTCCTGGAAGCAGAAGTTATATGTATGAAGATGTTCATTCGATAACACTCCGCGGAAGATTGTTAGGTACCGGAACTCTCGAGCATGACGGGAATGATTATGCAGGTATTAATCTACAGGGCGACAATAGCGAATTTGCAGGTACCTTTATCTCAAAACTGAGAAGCGGGAAACAAAGAGTGCGTTTTTCAACTCCTAATGCGGGAAGTGCAAAGGCCACCTGGTTATTAGATGCAAACGGGATTGATTGCCAGGGTATAGGTTTTGCAAACGGAACATTGCACTTTGGTGCCCTTAACGGACGTGGTTATATTCGTGCAGACGCGGGAGGTGCGCCGGTTATCAGTATTGGTGCCCTTAATACTTATTCCAGTTATGGAGGGACTATCGATCCTAATGGCAGTGGGGTGAGGGTTGAAAAGATCGGTACCGGGGTTTTAGAAATGTGGGGGAACCAGCCTTACAGCGGAACTACTACTGTAAAAAAAGGGAAATTATTAGTAAATAATAATGGAAGTAATGGTGTTTTTAACAGTCCGATAATCATAGAAGAAGGTGCGCTGGGAGGATGGGGACTAACACAGTCATCAGCTATTATTGGAACCGGAAATGGAGCAGGCGCAATATTGGAACCCGGATTTTTAAAGATTGGTACTTTAAGTGTTGGCACCCTTACTTTAAAGGCCGACGCAACTTACTCCGCAGAACTTAACCTGGGTACAGCGGTAGGCGATAACGTTACGGCAACAAGTGTGACTTTAAACAGCCCGAAGCTTGAGTTAGTTCCGATCACTGGAGAACTTCCAATTGGAACTTCATATACCATTGTTAACAATACCGGAACTTCAGCTATCGACGGTATTTTTAAAGACCTGCCTGAAATGTCTCTTATTTCGGCAGGAGGATATAATTTTCGTATCACGTACAGGGGAGGTACCGGCAACGATGTAACTTTGCTTGATGACAGAACCGTTCCTTTAACAATAAGCAGTTCGTTGATCGATACCGCGCTGTTTGGCAGGAATTACTCTTATACGATTACAGGTATTAAATCGCCAACCAGTTTTGCAGCTACCGGCCTTCCGGCTGGATTGAGCGTAAATAACTCTACGGGTATAATATCCGGAATTCCAACTGAATTGGGTCTTTTCCCTGTTACCTTAATCGCTTCAAACGAAGCAGAGGCAGATACAGCAATCCTTTCATTAAAAATTCTAAACACTACAGTCGAAAATGTTCTCGTTGCTTCAGGCGATGCTAAAAATATCATCGAATGGGACCCGATGTTAAACTTTAGCTATAATGTTAAACGTGCAACTACAGCTGGTGGTCCGTATACGATCATCGGAAGTGTTTCGGGTACAAAGTTCACTGATGTAAATATTAGCAATGGAACCACCTATTACTATGTGGTAGCCTCTGTGGATAGCATAGGTGAAAACCCTAACAGCGCCCAGGTGGTTGCAACACCAAATATCGGCCAGCTTTCTTACCTGAAATTTGACGAAGCAAACGGAACACGCGGCATCGACAGTTGGGGTGCAAACCATGGAACATTAAAAGCGACGGCAAGCCGTGCTGAGGGTAGAAACGGACAGGCACTTAAACTGGACGGAAGCGCTACTTCTTATGCTACTCTTCCAACCGGTATAGTTAAGTCTTTAAACGACTTTACCATATCCTCATGGGTGAAAATGGATGCTTTAAACTATTGGATGCGTGTTTTTGACTTCGGAACTGGAACATCAAAATACATGTTTTTATCCGTACAGACAGGAAAAGCAGGCGAGGTACGCTTTGCCATTAAGAACGGAGGTTCTGAGCAAGGTATAACGTATGGTTACGCTGTTCCGCTTAACGCGTGGACCCATTTCGCCATTAGCCAGTCGGGTAATACCTGCAGTATGTACATTAACGGGGCTTTGGTGGCTACCAATACGGGCGTTACCATCAAGCCATCTGCAATCGACAGTACCACTCAGAATTACCTGGGTAAATCTCAATGGGCCGACCCCATGTTTAGAGGTTCAATTGATGAATTTAAGATTTACAGCAGGGCTTTAAGTGCATCGGAGATTGCTTCGAGTTATACCAGTCAAACGATCACGATGAATGCCATCGCCACAAAACAAATGGGTGATGAAGATTTTGATCTCGCAGCAACGGCTTCTTCAGGTCTTCCGGTAACTTATACCAGTTCGGATACTACGGTTGCAAAAATTGTTGATGGTAAAGTTCATGTTCTTTCTACCGGAACGTCGACTATTACAGCGTCGCAGGGTGGAAATAATGTTTACTGGCCAGCACCATCACAATCAAAAGTTTTATCGGTTGTTATCACCAATGATACTCAACTAACGACTTTAATTGACAAACCATTTTCTTACACCATTAGCAGTAAGCCGCTAAGCAATTTTACGGCAACAGGTTTACCTGCCGGCTTAAGCCTAAATGCCTCCACGGGGGTAATATCTGGTACGCCTACTGAGTTTGGTGTTTTTCCTGTAGTTTTAACCGCTAGCAATGGCAGTGTTACAGGTACGCAAACGATCTCGCTAACTGTACAGAATATTGTAGTAAGCAATGTTCTGGTTGCCGCGGGCGATGGCAAAAACATTGTGGAGTGGGATCCAATTCAGCACCTTACTTATAACGTAAAGCGTTCAACAAGCTCAGGTGGACCTTATACTACCATTGGAAATGTGAGTACTACCAAATTCACCGATACTAATGTTAGTAATGGGAACACTTATTACTATGTAGTTGCTTCGGTGGATAGCGCAGGAGAAAAATCTTCCAGCGCAGAGGTGCTAGCAAGACCAAATGTCGGACAACTAGGTTATTTTAAATTTGACGAAGCAAGCGGAACACGCGGCATCGACAGTTGGGGAGCTGCTCATGGCACATTAGCAGCCACTGCAAGCCGGGATGCCGGAAAATACGGAACCTCACTTAAGTTGGATGGCACATCTAATGCTTATGCAAGTCTGCCAACGGGAATTGTGAGTAGTTTATCCGATTTTACCATCTCAACCTGGCTAAGAATGGATGTTAAAGCAACCTGGATGCGTGTGTTTGACTTTGGTGTCAGCACTCCCGATAATAAGCCTACCAAATACATGTTTTTAACAATCCAGGCGGGTACTAACGTAATGCGTTACGCTATCAGAAATGGTGGCTCAGAGCAGGTGGTAAATGCTACGTATACTTTACCGCTTAACACCTGGACTCATTTTGCTATTACCCAATCAGGCAACACCTGCCGTATGTACATTAATGGGGCTTTAGTTGGCACAAACACCGGGGTTTCAATCAAGCCTTCTTTTATGGGTATTACCGACAGGAACTACCTGGGTAAGTCTCAATTCTCGGCAGATGCGATGTTTAAAGGTTCAATTGATGAATTTAAAATCCACAATAGAGCTTTAAGCGCTTCGGAGATTGCCGAAAATATGAAATTGAGCCAGTCAATTGCTTTGGCATCGGCCTTACAAAAAGCAATGGGCGATGCCGACTTTTCTCCTGCTACAGCAAGTTCGGGGCTACCGGTAACTTATACCAGTTCAGACACTACAGTTGCGAGCATAGTAGATGGAAAAGTACACATCCTTGCTGCGGGTACGACAAATATTACCGCTTCACAAGCCGGAAGTGCGGAATACAATGCTGCAACTTCGGTGTCACAGGTTTTAATAGTGGTTAAAAAGGCGCAGTCCATCAACTTTGCCTCAATCGCAGAGAAAACTACAGGAGATGCAGATTTCGATCCTGCGGCTGTCGCTTCATCGGGGCTACCGGTAATTTACACCAGTTCAAATCACAATGTTGCCACCATAGTTAATGGTAAGGTTCATTTGATTGGCGGCGGAACAACCCTGATCACTGCTTCGCAGGATGGCAATGAAAGTTATAACGCTGCAACCCCTGTTAGCCAGGAATTAAATGTATTTGTTCCTCCTGCTGTATTCGCTAAAAATATAGAGGTAGAATTAAATGCAAGCGGGCTTGTGTCAATTACTGCTGCACAGGTTGATAGTGGTTCGATTAGCTATTCAGGAGCTTTAACCCTAAGCTTAGACCAAGCCACTTTTGATTGCTCCAAAGTCGGGACCCCGGTTACGGTAACGCTTACAGGTACTGATGCAAAAGGCTACTCGCGCTCTGCAACGGCACAAGTTACTGTTTCCGACAAGCTTGTACCTGTTGTTATCGCCCCGGCTTCCCAACAGTTCTGTTTTGCTGGAAGTACTTACACACTACCCTCATTAACCGCATCAGATAACTGTGGTGTGTCCTCTATAACTTATACAATAAGCGGTGCAACTCTAAGAAGCGGTTCGGGTGCTGATGCAAGTGGTGCATTTAATGTGGGTACGTCAACCGTTAAGTTTACCGTTACCGATGTTCATGGAAATACAGGCAGTGCAGAAACCAGTGTCACTGTTAACTCCTCGTTGAGTTCATCTATTCCAGATGTATATGCGTTGAGTTCCTATACGGATGAGAAAAACACGATCTATTTAGGCTACGGGCCTTCTGCGCTTAGCATTAATGCTTTGGTAACTGGCGGTACAGCTCCATATAGTTATGCATGGAGTACAGGTGCAATTACACCATCAATAAATGTTAATGCAGAAGGAACCTATACGGTAACAATAACGGATGCCAAGAGTTGTCAAACCACTTCGTCTATTGTTATCAATGTACTGGATGTACGCTGTGGAAATGACAATAGCAAAGTACAGGTATGTCATAATGGTAGTGTGATTTGCGTTGCTTCGTCTGCAGTGGATACGCATTTAAACCATGGCGACAAACTTGGTTCTTGTACGGCTGCGATTTCATCAGTGCCAGTAAGTTTTGAGTTGGAAAAACCAGCATCTTACAAGGTTGAGCTTTATCCAAATCCGGTATCAGATATTTTGAATATTCAGGTTAGTAAGCTTGAAGCAGGTGCCAGGGTAAGCCTGTTCAATTTAGGTGGAGTGGAAGTTCTTTCACAAAGCTTAAGACAAGCATCTCAAGCTGTGAATATTTCTAAACTGCAGCCAGGTGTATATGTGATCCAAATAATCAATGGAACTCAGATTTCAAAACAAAAATTGATTAAAGAATAGACTTTTAGTTTGGTTTATGCAGAAGGGCGTTCATTAATTTGAATGCCCTTTCTGCTTTTATGATGGTCCTAAAAACAAAACCAAATGTAATGATGAGTAAACTTTTTAATAGATCCGCAATAAATATTTCAACCAGCGCCAAAATTTCTTTGAAAAAAGCATTTTTCATATAAAAAATGCTTTTTTTTTACTTCAAGAGTATAAATGGTTCAATATAAGGGTCTATAATACAACCTGTTCCTCTAAATCAGGCCATTATAAACCAATTAAACTCTTAATTTTATGAGGAAAATTTTACTTCGTCAGCTCCGGTTGATTTCGAAAGAAAATCTGATCGTTATTTTTCTTGGCATGCTCGTTTTGTTGAGTCCCAAAACGTCAGATGCTCAAACCTTTGTCCATCCGGGCATACCCTTTACGCTAGCTGATCTCAATCAGCTAAAAGCCAACATTACCCAGGAACCCTGGCTTTCAGCTTACAATATATTTAAGAATGACAGCCGTTCCAAACTAAGGTATACTCCAGGGGCGCCGCAGGCAACGGTAAGCCGTGCTCCCAACTTAAATAATGAGCAATGGAAGAGCGATATGCTTGCCGTACACAACCTTGCATTTATGTGGTGGTTTACAGGCGATTCTCTCTATGCCCGAAAAGCTACGAATATCCTGGATGGCTGGGCTGTTACCAATACTACCTGGGGCGGAAACGAATCAATGCTGGATATCGGCGATTATGCCCATTATTGGGGCACAGGTGCTGAGATTCTCCGTTATACTTTCCCCGGTTGGACCGCAGCAAATACACAACATGTAGAAAACTATTTTTCTCAAGTATTATTTCCGACATCATGGGTGCCTAATCCGTTACGCGACCAGAACAAGGGTGCTATTCAGCTGAAAATAGCCCTGGCCGCATCGATTTTTTGTAATGATGTCACCAGGTTTGACCAGGCTATTGAAGTCTACAGAATGGATGCCGGAGGAGGGATGCGCAACTCGCTGCCTAATGGCGAAGTAGGGGATACCGGCCGGGACGACCACTGGAGGGTGCAGGCTGCGGCCTTGGCATGGGGCGCCGAAGTTGCCTACAAGCAGAAAGTAGATATGTTTTCCGAGCTGGACAAACGCGTGTTGGCTATCGCCGAACTGTATCATAAATACGCTTTTGATGGAAGTTCAATGACCTATATCCCCTTTGGTGGTTATGCAAGTTATTGGACCAACTGGGGAATTGCCCCAGGAGCAAGGGCGGGCGATATGACTAATATTATTTACAGTGCTTATAATGTACGTAAGGGGATCTCCACCCCTCAAACCGACCGAATGAGAGCTGCATTGATGCAGTCAGGGACCAGCTATTATTCTCCTGCCGGTGGTGATTTTCTGTTCCTGAAATCCTCGGACACCTCCACGGCTACTGTTCTGACACAAAAATATTACCCGGCAGATCATGTGCAGGCGGTGAGCAACCTGACCAATATCGATATCGGTAATACAGGTTTAGCAGGCAGTGCTTCGTACAGTAACGGAACCTGGACGCTTAAAGGTGCCGGAACTTCTACAACTAATGCCTTCAACTTCAATTTCAAGAAAATTAACGGCGATGCGGGCCTGGTAGTAAAAGTTAACAGTACATCGCTCACTACCGGAGGTTGCGGCGTAATGTTACGCGAATCATTAACGCCCGGTTCCGCTTTTTGGGATATTTATCTCGGGGCGAACGGCGGTGCCGGACGACATTGGCAGCCAAAAGCCCCCTGGTGGTTAAAAATTGAACGTGTGGGCACCCGCATTTTTACCTATCATTCTCAGGATGGTACTAACTGGACCAATCTTAATTGCTGGTATTCAGCAACAGGTTTCCCGACAGATTTATATGCCGGATTTTATACCATTTCAAATAACACATCGGCGCTGAATACTGCCACGTTCAGTAATGTGGCCTACAGCCAAACCGCACCTGCCGGCTCTCCGGAGATCAGCAGTTCTACCACTGCCACAGCTACCCTTGGTGCGTCTTTCAGTTACAACATTATTGCCAGCGCTAGTCCAACTATTTATAGTGCAACTGGCTTGCCGGCAGGATTAAGTATTAACACCTCTACCGGGCTTATTTCCGGTACACCAACGGCAATGGGACAATCACTGCTTACTTTAGGAGCTACAAATGCAAGCGGAACAGGCTCGGCCACTTTGATCCTTAATGTAACCAATAATGTAGCGCCTGCAGCGCCGTCAGGAGTAACAGCTGCAGTAAATAATGTTACCCGTATTAGTGTCTCATGGCCTGCAGTAGCAAATGCCAGCAGCTACACAGTGAAGAGGGCTCTTTCTTCCGGCGGTCCTTTTACTGCCATACAAACAGGCATCATTGGAACATCGTTTATTGATGCAAGTCCACAGCCGGAGGTTAGCAATTACTATGTGGTAACTGCTTTAGCAGGAACTTTGGAAAGCGGAAATTCCAATGTGGTTTCTGCTTCAGTGCCGCCAGCGGTGCCATCAATGCCTGTAGTAGTTAATAATAGCAACTCAATCGGCTTGAGCTGGAATACAGCCGCCGGAGCTGTTACTTATAAAGTAAAAAGAGGTACGGTGAGCGGAGGACCGTATACTCTTATAGCTACGGTTTCAACCACCAGCTACACAGACGCCGGCGTTACCAGCGGAAGCCCCTATTATTATGTCGTTTCATCTATGGGTAATACCCTGGAAAGCGCTAATTCAGCCGAAGCATTTGGCGTACCCGGAGCCAGCACCAGAACCTGGAAGCCTACACCGGTTACTGCGAATCTGAACCTGGCAGGCAACTGGGTTGAAAATGCACTGCCGGTAAATCCATCCATTTTAACATTCAGCGCAGCCAGTGATACGGTTTTAACTAATGATATAACTGGCCTGGTAGCTTCAAGGATTCAATTTGGAGCAGATGCGAATGCTTATACTATTGCAGGTAACTCTTTAACGCTAAAGAATGACCTGGTTAATAACTCATCAAGAACTCAGACTTTAAGCACTCCGTTGCTGTTAACCGATCAGTTGAATGTGAATTCAACGGCTAATATAGTTTTAGATGGAGCAATAAGCGGAACAGGTTCATTAATGAAATCAGGCTCAGGTTACTTATATATTAAAACGAATAATACTTATTCCGGGAATACTACTCTTGTTAGTGGTATTACTTCAGCAGCGGGCATAGGAACCGGAACTGCAAGCAATCCTACGGCCGGTCCCTTAGGTAAAGGTATAATCCGGATGAACGGAGGCGCTTTACATGCCACCGCCGGGGGAAACCTTGATTTATATAACGATATAGAAGTGCTGCCTGGAAACAGGAGTTATATGTATGAAGATGTTAATTCTATAACACTTCGGGGAAAATTGTTAGGTACCGGAACTCTCGAGCATGACGGAAATGATTATGCAGGCATTAACCTCATGGGCGACAATAGCGGATTTTCTGGCACCTTTATCACGAAGTTGAGGAGTGGCAAACACAGACTGCGCTTTGTAACTCCTAACTCAGGAAGTGCGAATGCAACATGGTTATTAGATGCCAATGGGATTGATTGCCAGAGCATAGGTTTTGGAACCGGAACTTTACATTTTGGCGCTCTTAACGGGCGCGGTTATATCCGAGCTAATGCAGGTGGCGCACCGGTTATCAGCATCGGGGCCCTGAATACCTATTCCAGCTATGGAGGAACCATCAACGCCAATGGTAGTGGCCTGACCCTTGAAAAGGTGGGTACTGGTACTTTAGAAATGTGGGGAAACCAGGCTTACAGCGGAACTACTACTGTAATAAAAGGAAAATTATTAATAAATAATAATCCAACCAGTGGTGTTTTTAATAGTCCGATAATTATACAAGAAGGTGCTTTAGGAGGCTTTGGAGTAAGTCAGTCCTCCGCTACAATTGGGACCGGAAGCGGAGTTGGAGCAGTATTGGAACCCGGATTTTTAAAGATCGGTACGCTTAAAGTAGGAACACTTACCATGAAGGCAGATGCCACTTATACGGCAGAAATTAACCTTGCCGATACTACCGGCGATAAAATCATCGCAAGCAGTGTAACGCTTAACAGTCCAAATTTAACAATTACAGCTACTGCAGGAACCTTGCCTTTCGGAACCAATTACACCCTTATTGACAATACCGGAACAGGGGCGGTATCAGGTACGTTTAATGGCTTGCCAGAGTGGTCTTCAATCACGGTAGGTGCTTATAGTTTCATTATTACCTATGTAGGAGGTGATGGAAACGATGTGGTTTTAATGGACTCACGTGCCATAGGTCAAACATATTATAAATTTAATGAGGCAAGCGGAACTCAGGCAACTGATACCTGGGGAACTAATCACGCTACTTTGCAGACAACAGCAGCCCGTGATACCGGCCGCTCAGGATCTGCGCTTAAGCTGGACGGAACGTCTACTTCTTATGCCACTTTGCCAACTGGAATTGTAAGTACGCTAACCGACTTTACCATATCCACCTGGGTGCGAATGGATGTTAAAAGCAATTGGATGCGGGTATTTGACTTTGGTACCGGAACCAGCAAATATATGTTTTTATCCATCCAGGCAGGGAGTGCTAACGTGATGCGTTATGCGATTAAGAACGGAGGAGCGGAGCAGCTGGTGAGCTTTAATTATACCCTGCCGCTGAATACCTGGACGCATTTTGCAATCACTCAATCTGGAAATACCTGTAGCATGTATATTAATGGAGCTTTAGTTGCTTCCAACACTGGCGTAACTATTAAGCCTTCTACCATAGGAAGTACTAACCTGAATTATCTGGGGAAATCGCAGTTCAATGATCCCTTGTTTAAGGGATCAATCGATGAGTTTAAGATATTCGGTAGAGCTTTAAGTGCAGCTGAGATTGCAGCAAGCTATTTAAGCCAAACTATCACTATAAATGCGACTGCTGAAAAAGCAACAGGTGACGCAGATTTTGAGCCGGCCACCACGTCCTCCGGGCTTGCGGTTACATACACCAGTTCAAATCCATCCGTGGCAAGCATCGTGAATGGTAAAGTTCATATTGTTGCTACCGGAACTGCAACTATCACAGCTTCACAAGCAGGCAATGAGGCTTACTGGCCAGCCCAATCGCAAACGCAAGTTTTAACGGTTAAACAGGCACAGACGATTAATTTTGCCCCAATTGGAACAAAGCTACTTGGAGATGCAGATTTTACTCCTTCAGCTACCGCTTCTTCAGGACTTACGGTAACATACAGCAGTTCGGATGAATCAGTTGCAAGCATTGTTAATGGTAAAGTTCATATTCTCGGTACCGGAACTGCAACGATTACTGCTTCACAGGCTGGAGACAATGTTTACGCACCAGCCCCATCACAAACACAAGTTTTAACGGTTGTCATCACCAACAATACCACGCCAACTGCTGTAATGGGCACACCATTTAGCTATATCATTACCAATAACACGTCATTAAACAATTTTACGGCAACTGGCCTGCCTGCTGGTTTAAGTTTAAATGCCAGTACCGGCGTAATATCGGGTACTCCTGCAACATACGGTGCCTTTGCTGTGGCTTTAACGGCTTCCAATGGAACTATAAGCGGTTCTCAAACCATAACGTTAACGGTATATACTATTGTAAACAATGTGATTGTTGCAGCAGGCGATGCTAAAAATATCGTCGAATGGGATGCTATCCAGAATTTCAGCTACAACATCAAACGTTCAACGACTTCTGGCGGGTCTTATACAACCATCGGAACCACTTCCGGCACCTCATTTACCGATACGAATGTGAGTAATGGAACGACCTATTACTATGTAATTTCTGCTACCAATTCGCTTGGAGAAAACCCGAATAGTGCCGAAGTTGCAGCAGTACCAAATACCGGGCAAATTACTTACCTGAAATTTGATGAACAAAGCGGAACACGTGGTATTGATAGCTGGGGTGCAAATCATGCTACATTGCAGGCAACCGCAACCCGCGATGCCGGCCTTTCAGGATCTGCGCTTAAGCTGGACGGAACAGCGACCTCTTATGCTACTTTGCCAAGTGGTATTGTAAGTACGTTGAACGATTTTACCATATCCACCTGGGTAAGAATGGATGTTAAAAGCAACTGGATGCGGGTATTTGACTTTGGTACCGGAACCAGCAAGTACATGTTTTTAACCATCCAGGCCGGAACTGCTAATGTTATGCGTTATGCAATTAAAAACGGCGGATCAGAACAGCTGGTGAGCTTTAATTATACCCTGCCGCTGAATACCTGGACGCATTTTGCAATCACTCAATCCGGAAATACCTGTAGTATGTATATTAATGGGGCTTTAGTTGCTTCCAATACCGGTGTAACAATCAAGCCTTCTACTATTGGCAGCACTACACAGAACTATCTGGGCAAATCACAGTATAATGACCCGATGTTCAGAGGCTCTATTGATGGGCTTAAAATCTATAGCAGGGCATTGAGTGCAGCTGAGATACAAAACTTCACAACCAATCAGATTGCTCAAAAGGATGGAAATGCTCTTACATCTGACTTGAGTTCTGGTAAGAACACGGTAGTAAATATCCTTATTTACCCTAACCCAGTGGTGGATAATAGGTTCACTGTTGCTACCAATACGGATTTGATTGGAAAGGAGGTGACTTTGAAATTAATTGACTTGATGGGACGGGTTCTCTATTCAAAATCACTTAGGAATAATTCTGGTACTATCGATGTGGGCTTAAATCAGGCTTTGCCTGGTGGCATTTATTCCTTAATTCTGAATAATCAATATGCTGGTAAGGTTATAATAAAATAATAGGTTTCAGATAGAGTGTTCAATCTGGTGGAGCGCAAGTTCTTTTCTACAAGGCTTATGAAAATCCATCAAACTTATTTAGCAGGGGTATTCTTAAATGGATACCCCTGCTGCTGTTATCTGGGGAGGTTAACTTTGTCCCGAATTAAGCAGCTTTTAACGTGCCTTTTACAAAGGATGGTGAATTCTAATCAGATTCTTTCCGCAGAATGGGAGAGCTTGCTTTGATAGTATCGATAAAGAGCAGTAAAGTATCGACAAAGGAGATCCGAAGCCTAATAAAATCCGACGTCGGCAATTAAATCAACAAAGGTTAGCATCAATTCGATCAATGACTGACAATATGTAAGACAATGCTGCCCCGCTGGTAAAGGATGAGTTGTTAAGCAGTTTTCGATTTGTATAAGGCAGAGTACGTCCAGCTCCCTACCAAGCAGGGGGCTTATTCGAGACAAGTTCGGACCAAGTCCACTATTTAGTGGACTTGGTCCGAACTTGGTACCCATTTGGTAGCTCTCATTCTCGAAAGAGGCATTGTTTTTTCATACTTAGTGAGAGGAAGAAATTCGAGGAAAGATCTATAACTTTTGGGTCAGATTCTCTAAACTGTTAAGCTGCCTTGGAAAAGTATATGCCTAAACTAAGTGGCACTAATGTAGTCGTGCCTTGTTCTTCTGCCGAAGAGCAACAGTTTACTCGCCATTTGTTAGTTGTTGTTTCGTCTTTAAAACTATAGCTACGGTAGCCATAACGCGGGTTTGTTATAGCAAAACCGACTAGTTTTTGAAGGTACACACCGAGGTACACAGAAAGTACACCAGCCTACTTTAAAACTAAAAAGGCTCAAAACTTCGGATTTAAAATCTTCGTTTTAAGCTCTATTTGTCCTTTGTTTAGTCGGGATGGCGGGATTCGAACCCACGACCTCCAGCACCCCATGCTGGCGCGATACCGGGCTACGCTACATCCCGTTTGTCAAATGTGACCGTAACTGCCTTTGAGGCAGCTCCGTAATAAACTGTTGCAATGTTAATAATTCTGCAAATATAAAAGATTTTTCATTTGTAGTATCCCTGTAAATACAATGTTTGTTAGAGCTTATTAGCTCATCTTCCGTTGCGAATGTCAACCAGATAACTTGAATTTATATTATAATAGGAGGATTATTTGCCTTTGGCCTTAAACAGGTAATTAACTCGAAATATTAGGTATTTCACCCCTTTTGGGGTATTTATTTTCATCGTAATTTTGATACATACAATGAAAGATGGTTTATCTGTCTATCATTGCAAATTTAGAGCGAACTATACGAAGCTTCACCCCTAAACCCTATCTACCTATGCAAAAAAGGGTCTTGTAACAAAGGCTCTTTTTTTATTATTTGTCAGGGTTCGAACCAAAGGCTTCTTGCTAATTTATCTTTGGTATTTCCACATCATAGTTTTGTTCTCGATACCACCAATATTAAAACAGACACGATCTTATCGTTTACTTGCTCTTCTCCTGCGTCTTTCCTGCCGGTTTAATTTCCGTTTTTGTTTGTCGCTGGCATTTTCATTTTTAAAGCTTTCAAACTGCTGCTGAAGATTTTTCTCTCTCTCCTGGGTCATGCCGATACTCTCTTTTATGCCGGAAAACATACTTTTCCAGATCATCCCATAAAAGGAAACGGAGTCTGGACGGTAGTACCTGATTTTTCCGGTTCTAATAGATTCACCTTTCGATGGATTATCTTCCTTCAATAGCAAATTGTTTGCAACAAGAGATAGCAGAGTGCTTCTTTGTAATCTCTTATTCTGGTTTAGCTTTAATATGCCAATATTTAAATCATTATAAATTAGCGTCATACTTCCCTGGGCCCGTCTATAGTTAGCCTTTACAGAAAAGTTTGCCGACTGTGCTTCTCCCGAACTGATATCTAATAATGCAAGGGGACGGGTGATCTGGTTAAAATATCTTGCCTGCATTTTATGTAATTTCCCTGAATAGCTGTATTCCATTACTGGTGAGGTAAGGTTGAAATTCATATTGAAGTCTAATCGCCCTTTGCCATAAAAAAAACTTGTAAACCTGCCTTTTGCCCAATTATTTCTCGTTAATGATAGAGTGTCATTCGTGAGATTTAGCAGTTCGCCACTTAATGCAGTAAACTCAATTTTGCCTTTTTTTTGTGTATGCGGATTATATTCAACATAACTTAAACCCGAATGCTCAATCTTCACGCTGTCTATAGTTGATGTTAATCTTAGCCGATTTAACATCGATTGCGGAAAGTTACTGCCCAAATCGTCAGTCAGCCGCGGCCTCTGCTTATTCATAAACACCTCCAGGTTCGCTGCTTTTAAATGCAGGGAGGATGCATGTAGCTTTCGGTTGTCGGTTAAGTTTTTGTAATCAATGCCCTTTAGCCAAATTTCATTCATGTTCAGCGAATAGCGAGCTTTTCTAAAATTCCATTTTAATGAAAATTCTATCTCGGGGTATTTGGGGATGACTTTTAATCCTTTAACCATGGCATACTTTTGCTGGGTCGACATCTCAAGTTTATCAAACTTTATGGTATACATGTCGTCGTCGCTCGTGAACTGGTTATCAAATACCTCAACTAAAATATCTTTGGTATGATAAAATCTTGATTGGTCAAGATGACTTAAAGAATCTATCAAAATATCTTTTACGGTAATCGAGAGGTTTTTGACACTGTTGATTTCCGGTTTGCTTAACCTTCTGTCGATATATTTAAAATCTATCTCCTTAAATAGCACTTCTTCTATTCTAACCGAATTCAGGTATTTTGACAGCCGCTGCCATGCGGTCCGAACATCCACCTTAGACGAGTCCTTTTCGATAGTTTTTTCATAATATACCCGCACTATAGGCTTTTCAACTAGCATAGAGTTAATATCCAGGTCGCGTTTTAAATAGACTTTTAATGGATGTACACGTCTCAATTTTAAGGTTTTGACCTTAATTTCATAAAGGTGACTAGGGTTTATTTTATTGCGCTTAAACCGCTCGTATACCTTATGATTCGCTTTGAATACTATATTCTTTATCGTCACACTGCCGGTAAAGGGATTAATTGAAAGTCTGGAAAATGATATGCTGTAGAGGTTGTTGGTAGAAGTTCTTACCGTTTCTTTAAGCCTTGCTGCGGCTAGTGGCTCGATCTGGTAATACATATGAATCGAAACGCCCAAAACGATAGTCAGAATTACAATTAATAGTGCTGAAACCCATTTAATCTTCTTTAAAAGCTTGGTTTTGTCTTCTTTGTTTATCTGCATTCAAAGCCCTTATTTGCCGCTTATAAACTTACATTTTTTACATCAAATCCATAACTGACAACCTGTCATTATATAAAAATATAGTACTTTTGCATTCCAAAACTAGAATGATGTACAATCCGCTTATAGATGACAAAGAAATTGCGAAGCATGATGAAGCAAGGCAAGGTGAGGCATTAGTACTTGAAACCGCTCCTTTAAAACACAATGGCCGGAAACTTTATATAGAAAGTTATGGCTGTGCTATGAATTTCTCTGATAGTGAAATAGTGGCTTCTATTATGACCGATATGGGCTTTCAAACCACATCAGAGTATCGTGAAGCAGACGTTATTTTTATTAATACGTGTTCCATCCGTGAAAACGCCGAACAAAAAGTGCGCAACAGGCTGCGTGAGTTTGGCGCAGTAAAAAAGCAAAATCGCGGATTAGTGGTAGGTGTTTTGGGCTGTATGGCGGAACGCTTGAAAGCAAAGTTTCTGGAAGAAGAGAAGCTGGTAGATGTTGTAGTAGGACCTGATTCGTACCGTGATCTGCCAAATCTTATTGGCACCGTTGACGATGGAAACAAGGCTGTAAACGTATTGCTGTCGCGCGAAGAAACCTACGCAGATATTAGTCCGGTGAGATTGAACTCTAACGGAATTACTGCCTTTGTTTCTATTATGCGTGGTTGCGATAATATGTGTTCTTTTTGCGTGGTGCCTTTTACAAGAGGGCGCGAACGAAGCAGAGACCCTCATTCTATTGTAAATGAGGCCAGAGATTTATTTAACGAAGGCTACCGTGAAGTTACTTTACTGGGGCAGAATGTTGATTCGTATAAATGGGAAAACGAGGATGGTACAGAAAAAGTAAATTTCGCTGGCCTGCTTGAGCTGGTTGCTTTGATAAATCCAGACTTACGCGTTCGTTTTTCAACCTCTCATCCCAAAGACATCACAGACGAGGTATTACACACGATCGCCAAGTACGATAATATCTGTAATTATATACACCTTCCGGTACAGTCAGGAAACTCGCGTGTGTTAGAGATGATGAACCGCACCTACGACAGGGAATGGTATATGGATCGCGTAAATGCCATCAGACGAATTATTCCAGAGTGTGCTATTTCAACGGATGTCATTACCGGGTTCTGTACAGAAACAGAAGAGGAGCATCAGGAGACCATAAGCATGATGGATTTTGTTCAGTACGATTTCGCCTACATGTTTATGTACTCTGAAAGACCCGGTACTCTGGCAGCCAAACGTTACGCGGATGATATTCCAGAGGATGTGAAACTTCGCAGGCTCCAGGAAGTTGTCGCAAAACAACAGCAGCATTCTCATGGGCGTCTGAAATTGCAGCTGGGTAAGGTTCAGAAAGTATTGATAGAAGGCTTTTCAAAAAAATCAAAGCAGCATTATTGTGGACGAAATGACCACAATGCAATGGTTGTTTTTCCTATAGATACTAATTACAAACCAGGCGAATATGCGTATGTTCTTGCTGAAGAATGCACGACGGCTACGTTGTTAGGAACGGTAGTAGAGCCAAGAGTCTAGAATCAAGAGGCAAGAATCAGGCATGGAGCTTAAATAAAAACGTTGGAAATAAGAAAAAGAGACAGTATAACCATGGCTCATAACTTTAAAAAGCTGCAGGTCGGGCAAAAATCAATGGATTTTACCGACTTAACTTATGATTATCGCAGGGGCCTGCCTATTGATGAAAGATTTAATTTGATCGATCAAATTAATAGAAGTTTTTGTTCTATACCATCGAATATAGCAGAAGGCTCTGGAAAAAGAACCTATCTTCAATTTGTAGAATATTTAAGCATCTCCCTCTCATCTTCTTACGAAGCAGAAACGCAACTGCTAATTTGCGGACGCAGAAATTATGGAATAAAAGAAAAATTGGAGAACTGTCTGAAATTGATTGAAGAAGTTCAAAGAATGATTTTCTCATTCAGGGAACATATTCTGAAAAATGGGAGTAACTCTCTTGGTTCTTAACTCTTAATTCTTTCCTCTCTAAAAATGGATATACAAGATATAAAAAATCGATTTGGCATAATCGGAAATTCACCGCTGCTTAACCGAGCAATTGATATCGCACGTCAGGTTGCTCCCACAGATATTTCTGTGCTGATAACCGGTGAAAGCGGAAGTGGTAAAGAAGTTTTTTCACACATAATACATCAGTTAAGCGCCCGTAAACATGGTCCCTTCATCGCAGTAAACTGCGGTGCTATTCCGGAAGGAACCATTGATTCTGAACTATTCGGACACGAAAAAGGATCTTTTACCGGAGCTCACGAAGCCCGAAAAGGATATTTCGAAGTAGTAAATGGAGGTACAATATTTCTGGATGAGGTGGCGGAGTTGCCTTTGGGTACTCAGGCACGACTTTTAAGAGTGTTAGAATCCGGAGAATACCTGCGTGTTGGTTCGTCAAAAGTTCAAAAAACGGATGTTCGGGTAATTGCAGCGACTAACGTAAACGTGTTTGATGCCGTACAGAATGGTAAGTTTCGTGAAGATCTTTACTATCGTTTAAATACAGTTCCATTAAAAATTCCTGCTTTACGCGAAAGAAAAGAAGATATTCATCTCATTTTCAGGAAGTTTATTGCCGACTTTACCAATAAATACCGTAGTCCTTCTGTGCAACTGGATGCCGATGCGCAGCAAATGCTTATAAATTATAGCTGGCCCGGAAACGTAAGGCAACTGAAAAATGTTGCCGAGCAAATCGCCGTGCTTGAAAAAGATAGAAACCTGACGGTTCAAAGTTTGCAGCAATACATTCCGCAAGAGCATGGAAACCTGCCGATGCGGATAAATCAAGGTAAAAAGGAAGATCTCTCTGAGCGTGACATACTTTACAAAGTACTGTTTGACATGAAACGGGATATGGTAGAGCTGAAAAAGCTTGTGGCAGAAATTATTCAGAATGGAGGTAATGCACCTGCAATTGCAGAAAATTCTCATCTCATTCATCAGCTTTATCGCGATATTGAGTTGCCGGCTACGCAAGCCAGTGCGCCGATGGTTACTATTCATCATCCTGAAAATGATAAAAAAGTTAACTTTGACTACAGCCATCATACCGAGGAGGTCGAAGAATCGTTATCATTGATAGAAAAAGAATCTGATCTGATCAAAAAAGCGTTGAAAAAGCATAAAGGTAAACGTAAACTAGCAGCACAGGAATTAGGAATCTCCGAAAGAACTCTATATCGTAAAATAAAGGAATTAGACCTGACCTAAGAATGAACAATAAAAGCTTAAAAGCATTTCTCTTTTTGCTACCCCTGGTTTTTCTGCTCCAGTCGTGCTGGATGTATAGCCTTAGTGGTTCTTCTATTCCTCCAAACATGAAGACCGTTTCGGTTGGTTTTTTTGAAAATACTGCTCCTTTGGTGGTTCCCACTTTGAGCCAGGCTTTTACTGAAGAATTGAAAACGCGTATAAGAACTCAAAGCAAGCTGAACATAATACGTGATAATGCCGATGGGCATTTTGAGGGGCGTATAACCGACTTTAGCTATACCAACGTAGCGGTTACTGCAGGTGAAAGAGCCAATTTGGTTCGCCTAACAATTACCGTTAATGTAAAGTATACCAGTGCTGTTGAGCCAGAAGATAGTTTTGAGCAACCATTTAGTCAATACGAGCAGTTTTCACTTGATAATGGCTCTGTTCAGGCGCAGGAGCCAAAAATAATACCAATTGTAACCAGAAGACTCACCGAGGATATTTTCAATAAAGCTTTTGCAAATTGGTAAAGCGTTTATTAGTTTCATCTTTTTATTAAGAAGTGTCAGATTTAAGTTTCGTAAATACCAGAGAGTTTTCAAGGTTAATATCAAAGCCTTCCACTTTAACAGTCTTTGATATGACTATGTTGGAGGATTTGTTGGCACTTTATCCTTATTCATATCCACTTCATGTGTCGTATGCTTTTACTCTAAAAAAGTTCAGACCCGAAAAATACAACGATTACCTTTCTAAGGCCGCAACGTATACTCCCGACAGATTACTGCTTTATAAAATTATAAACAACATTGCCGAGTTTGAAAATCCTGTTGTAAAGGAAACTATCGAGCCGTTTGCGGATGATGCACCTCAGGTTTGGGTAGCTGAACAAGCTGCATTCGATGCGGAACATCAGCAGGCACCAGTTATAGAAGGTGCCGCGATAGAAGAAAGTTTACAGCCAGAGGGATATATTGAAGTTACTGATTCTGAGGAACAGATTATAGACGAAGGGATTATTGAAAAGGAGCTGGAATTTATAGAAAGTATCGAAGGCGAATATGTTTCTTTTACAGAAGAGAACAGTGTATTAGCCGAGTCAGAGCCGGTAGTTGAAGCCGCTGACTTTTCCGGGGTGCCATCTGTTCCTGAAGTTTTAGAAAACAATGAACCAGCCATTTTTGAAGGTCCGGATCTGATCGAGACCATAGAGCCTGAAAAAGATGACAAGCAAGATGAAACATCGGAAAGTGTAAACACTGATGCCAGTTTTTTTTCTTTTAGTCCGGATACTTTTGATAACACTATCGAAACTGTAATACCTTTTTCAGAGCATCCGGCTTTTGACGAAGCGGGAGAGTATGCTCCGGCGCAAAACGAAATTATTGGAAACATAGCATCTTCAGATTATTTTGTGTTCGATAAATCTGTAATAGATCCATTGCAAAAAGAGGAGCATGGTCAGGAGCGGCCGGGTACTGCATCTTTTAATCCAATTAATGAAGGAACTGTTTCGCGTTATGATGATGATAAAATGCCTTTTTCGTTTTTGTGGTGGTTAGATAAAACACGAAAGGAACATGCAGAAACGTATCAGCCATATTCATCGGCATCGTTTGTTCCGTCTCCGGCGGTAAAAAAACAAATTCCCGGACAGCTGGATCAGCAGATTATGGAGAATATCTTCCATATTCAACCAGAAATAAATGTTTTCGGAGACGTGATAAGTCAGCCTCTGAACCTGGGTCATAAACGCCATGAAGATGAGTTGATTGAAAAATTCATAACTGAAGATCCTCAAATTCGGCCGCCTAAGGCAGATAGATTAGATACTGAAAATAAAGCCAGAAAAAGTTCGGAGGATAACCTGGATCTGGTTTCAGAAACTCTTGCTAAGATTTATACCGATCAAATGCTCTTTCACAAAGCTATTGATACTTACCAAAAATTAAGTTTGAAATTCCCGGAAAAAAGCACTTACTTTGCCGGTCAAATTCGGGAATTAGAAAAGAAATTCAATTAATATATTTATCATGTTCATTACACTGGTTATTCTGGCTATTTTTATCTGCATACTACTGGCCCTCATTATCTTAATCCAGAATCCAAAAGGCGGTGGCCTCACATCCGGGTTCGCTGGTTCCAATAATGTCATGGGTGTACAACGTACCGGAGATTTCCTTGAAAAAGGAACATGGGTTTTAATTGTATCCCTTATGGTAATTGTATTGCTTATAAATGTTGTGCCTCAAAGCGGTGGGGCAGGATCCTCAACACAAGACATTCAGGATCAGGTTACAAAACCAGCGGTTTCATCTCCTATTGCTCCGCAAGCTCTTCCGGGCTCAGATTCAACAAAGAAATAAACTTGCTTAATCTCATATTAAAGGCTTCCTACCGGGAAGCCTTTTTTGTTGGCTGACATTTCACTGACAGCATGACATTGAGCCTGTTAAATAATGAATCAGGATTTTTTGATATATGTAATTTTGACAAGTTAAACGTCAAAATGCTTCGCTTTTTGGTTTTGGCATAAAAAGTGTCAATCAGGGTACAGAAACAAATTATATCAAAACTATGGCATTAAATATTAAACCAATTGCAGACCGAGTAGTGGTTGAAGCTGCTCCTGCTGAAGAAAAAACCGCATCCGGTATTTACATTCCTGACACTGCTAAAGAAAAGCCTCAAAGAGGAACTGTTGTAGCTGTTGGTGATGGAAAAAAAGATGAACCTTTAACTGTAAAAGTTGGCGACGAGGTTTTATATGGAAAATATGCTGGTACTGAGATTACTCATGATGGTAAAGAGTATCTGATCATGCGCGAATCTGATATTTACGCGGTACTTTAGAAAGAGATGAGATTTGAGACAATAGATTTCAGACTGTCTTAGGTTTCATTAAAATCAAACATTAATTAAAAAAGGGAAAAGTGGGATTTAGTAGAGGCCTTTAGTCTCATATCTAAAATCTTACATCTAAAATCTAAAAAGAAAATGGCAAAATTAGTAAAATACAATGTTGATGCGCGTGACTCTCTGAAAAGAGGAGTTGATATTTTAGCAAATGCTGTTAAAGTAACCTTAGGTCCAAAAGGTCGTAATGTAATTATTGACAAGAAATTTGGTTCTCCATCTATCACTAAAGATGGTGTTACTGTGGCAAAAGAGATAGAATTGAAAGATGCTATCGAGAACATGGGCGCCCAAATGGTTAAAGAAGTAGCTTCAAAAACTGCGGACATTGCAGGTGATGGAACTACAACTGCTACTGTTTTAGCTCAGGCTATTGTTACTGCAGGTATAAAGAACGTTGCTGCAGGTGCAAATCCAATGGATCTTAAACGTGGTATTGATAAAGCCGTTCTTGCTGTTGTCGGAAGTTTGAAATCTCAGTCTCAAACTGTTGGCGAAGACAATAACAAAATTAAACAAGTTGCTTCTATTTCTGCAAATAACGACGAAGTTATCGGTTCGTTAATTGCTGAAGCAATGGGTAAAGTTGGTAAAGACGGTGTGATCACTGTTGAAGAAGCAAAAGGTACTGAAACTGAAGTTAAAACTGTAGAAGGTATGCAGTTTGATCGTGGTTATCTTTCTCCTTACTTCGTAACCAACGCTGATAAAATGGAAGTGGAATTAGAAAGCCCTTACATTCTTATCTACGATAAAAAAATCAGCAGCATGAAAGAATTGCTTCCTGTTCTTGAAAAACAAGTTCAAACTGGCAAGCCTCTTGTTATCATTGCTGAAGATTTAGACGGAGAAGCTTTAGCTACCCTGGTAGTTAACAAAATCCGTGGTTCACTGAAAGTTGCTGCTGTTAAAGCACCAGGCTTCGGCGATCGTCGTAAAGCAATGTTAGAAGATATCGCTATCCTGACTGGTGGTACTGTAATTTCTGAAGAGAGAGGTTACAAATTAGAGAATGCTGATCTTTCTTACTTAGGACAGGCTGAAAAAATTATTATCGACAAGGATAATACCATCGTTATCAATGGCGCTGGAAATCCTGAGGATATTAAAGCTCGTGTTAATCAAATCAAATCTCAGGTAGAATCTACTACTTCTGATTACGATCGCGAAAAATTACAGGAGCGTTTAGCTAAATTATCTGGCGGTGTTGCTGTACTTTATGTTGGTGCAGCTACAGAAGTTGAGATGAAAGAAAAGAAAGACCGTGTTGATGATGCTTTACATGCAACTCGTGCAGCTGTTGAAGAAGGTATCGTTGCAGGTGGTGGTGTTGCTTTCATCCGTGCGGTTGAGGCTTTAGCCGACCTTAAAGGAGCTAACGAGGATGAAAACACTGGTATCCAGATCATTCGTCGTGCTATCGAAGAGCCACTTCGTCAAATCTGCGAGAATGCAGGTATCGAAGGTTCTATCGTAGTGCAAAAAGTAAAAGAAGGAAGTGCTGATTTTGGTTACAATGCACGTACTGATGTTTACGAAAACTTAATCGGAGCAGGTGTTATCGATCCGACTAAAGTATCTCGTGTAGCATTAGAAAACGCTGCTTCTATCGCAGCTATGTTGTTAACTACAGAGTGTGTATTAGCTGATGAGCCTGAAGAGTCTGCTGCAGGTGGTCACGGTGGTATGCCTCCAATGGGTGGCGGCATGGGTGGAATGATGTAATAAAGAATTTCACAAAATATAGAAACGCCCCGAAGCTGTACGCTTTCGGGGCGTTTTTTTTGGACAGAATTAACAGGATTGAAGGATTAGCGGAATTCCGGTTTGGTAGTTAATTTAGGCTCTTTAATCCTGTTAACTCTATCATTCTGTTAATCCTGATCCGGACATGGAAAAAGATACTCTCACCTATGCTGTAGTTGGCTGCGCTATGAAAGTTCATAACACTCTCGGCAATGATTTTCAGGAAAAAATATATCAAAGATGTTTGGCGATTGAGCTGGAGCGTGTAAACTTAGATTTTGCGCTGGAGATTGAGCAAGAGATATTTTACGAAGGAATATATGTAGGAAAAAGAAGGGCCGATTTTATTATCGAAAACAAATTGGTACTTGAAATAAAAGCACAAATTAATCTTGAAGATGCCCATTTGGCACAAGCCAAGAATTATGTAACAGCCTATAATTTTGACAAAGGTCTTCTCATCAATTTCGGAGCGCAAAGTCTTCAGTACAAGCCAGTATTCAATTCAAATAATATCTATAAAACCTCCAAACACCAGTCCACTTAAATTTTTTACATTTGTCATTCAAAAAATTCAGTAAATCCTCCAATCCTCTAAATTCTGATCCGGACACATGAACTGGGATAAATTTTACGACAAAGCCTACGATTTTATAATTTTTAATGGTCCAAAAGTATTAACCGCCTTGGTGATACTTTTTCTTGGATTATGGTTTATTAAACTAATAAGGAAATGGCTTGTAGCGGGTATGCAAAAGCGCGACCTCGATCCTTCTCTGCAACCTTTTTTACAGAGCCTTATCATTATCTCCCTGCAGGTATTTCTAATAATAGGTATTATGCAGGTAGTAGGTATTCAGCTTACCATTTTCACAACAGTGATCGGTGCGTTTGGTGTTGCGGCGGGTTTGGCTCTATCAGGTACCTTGCAAAATTTCGCCAGCGGCGTACTTATTCTTTCACTAAAACCATTTCGGGTTGGCGATAATATAATTGCTCAGGGTCAGGAAGGGATAGTAAACTCCATCCAGGTTTTTTACACGGTGGTAACAACTTTTGACAATAAAACAGTCATCATCCCGAATAGTAAATTATCAAACGAGATTATTATCAATACCAGTCGGGAAGGAAAACGCAGACTGGATGTTGAATTTAAGCTGAACTATAAAATTGATTTTGATACCGTAAAGCCGGTAATACAGAAGACGATCGAAAGTTCTCATAATATTTTAAAGAGCCCCGAATCCCGAATTGGAATTTCGTCTATGGAAGCCGATGGGTATAAAATTTCGGTGAACATATGGGTTAATCCGCATGGATTTACAGATGCTCGTTTGAATTTTCAGGAACAGCTCATCAATGACTTAAAAGCAGCCGACATCACGTTGCCAGGTATGTAGGGCCGGACGATTCAGTCAGTTCGAAAGAGTCTCCTTTGTTATTTATTGAGAATTAGTTGTAATTTGAAATAAGTTTATTTTTATTTAGCTTAGTTTAAATTAAATAACTTAACCTATAATTTCACAACTAATCAACAAACCTTGGAAAATCAATCTTCAACAAAGCAAATCTACTTCGCGGGCAGTGGCAGTAGTTTATTCGGGATTTACATCGTTAACGCAATCCTGACGGTTATAACTCTTGGACTCTATTATCCTTGGGCAAAAGCAGCAACTCTCAGGTATCTTTATCAGGAGACAGAGATGGAAGGCAGCCGCTTTACTTTTCATGGTACTGGTAAAGAAATGTTTTTTGGCTTTATAAAGGCCGTTGGTATTTTTGCTGCTCTCTATGCTCTCCTTTTATGGGCGATATTTACTAAGGACCCAATGAAGTTGTATACGGCGTTGGCAGTGTTTTATGTAGCTCTTATTCTGCTTATTCCCGTCGCTGTTCATGGTTCAATGCGGTATAGAATGGCAAAGTCATCGTGGCGTGGAATCCATTTTGGTTACAGGGGTGACCTAAGGGAATTGCTTAAAATATTTGTTGGAGGCTTTCTTCTTACCATAGTAACCTTGGGTATATACTCGGCATGGTTCACAATGAATGTTCGTAAATACGTCTTGGAGAATGTTCGATTTGGAAGTATTAAGTTTCACTATACCGGAACAGGAGGTGATTTTTTTGTTCTGGTATTAAAAGGATACTTTCTTACTATTATAACGCTCGGTATTTATTCGTTCTGGTTTGCGAAAGACCTTTTTAACTTTTATATCAATAATCTTAAGCTTGAACAGGACGAACGCCTCATCGAACTACGATCTACGGCTACCGGCGGTGGGTTTTTTGGATTAATCATGGTAAATATTCTTATTGTGCTTTTTTCACTCGGCTTAGCCACACCGTGGGCAACTGTTCGGACTCTTCGCTTTGTATTTTCAAATATTCTTATCGAAGGTGATTTGGATCTGAATTCTATTAGTCAGACAGAAAAAGCATATAACGATGCAACCGGCGAGGACGTTGCTGATATGATGGATATTGGATTAGTTTAATCGGATGGAAAATATACCCGTCATATTTTACGACGGTCAATCATCTGCTGGCAGGGAGGCGTTATTGAACTTAATGCCCGACTTTTGGGAGATTAGCTATACTGGAGCGGACTTTCAGTCTTATTCTGTAAAGTGGGATCTTAACCAGTTAAGTCGTGTCGATACAACCAATGGAATGCAGCTGTTTCGATATGGAAGCTTTCCACATCAGGTTATAGAATGTGTTGGGATTGACTTGATATCCTACGTGAAAAGGCAGTATCCGCACGCCAAAATATTTAATTCCGACCCTTTTATGCTAAAGGGTCGGAATCAGGTATTGATCGCTTCTCTGGTTTTAATCGCTTTATTAGCGACGGTTTATTTTTGGGTTTTACCGGCATCTGCAGCCTTCGTTGCCAGTAAGATTCCTCAGAAAATTGAAACCGACTTAGGCGGTTCTATGCTGAAAAGTTTTATTGCAGGAAGTGAGAAAGATGAAAAACTCAGCATTCTTGTAAATCGCTTTGCTAAAGAAATTGATTTCAAAACTTCTTATCCTATCGAAATTACTGTAGTCAATAATGAAGTTGTGAACGCTTTTGCTTTGCCGGGTGGAAAAATTGTTGTGTATGATGCGATACTGAAAGAAATGAAGCGGCCCGAAGAACTCGCTGCGCTTTTAGCCCATGAAGTAGCCCATATTGAATACAAACACTCCCTTAACTCGATAAGTAGAAGCCTTTCGCATTACATTTTTATCTCACTGATTTTTAATGATATTAACGGGATATCTACGGTCTTAATTGATAACGCGAATACTTTAAATAATTTGAGCTATTCCAGATCGCTAGAAACGGATGCGGATCATAGAGCATTAACTATTCTTGAATTAAACCAAATCAGCCAGCTTGGGATGGTCGGTTTATTTGAAATGCTTAATTCGAAACAAGATTTTTCTTATTTGAAGTTCTTAAGTACCCACCCCTTGACGACTGAAAGGATAACATACGCTAAAAAAATAGCTGGAAAACAGAAGTTGATTAATACAAGGAAAGAGATTAGTTTAATCTGGGCTGAAATTAATGAGGAGTTAGACGCAAAAGAGAGAAATTAAAAAGGCATGTCGGCATACAATTATCTCCAGGCATTAATGCCTTTGTCTTAAGGTATGCGCCTTTAAATCAATTCCATTTCGAAAAGCATTGCAATATGCTTTGATAATTTCTGCTTCACTTCTTCGCTGTCGAGCTTAAAGCCAAGCTCCCTTTCCATCGAAGTAACATCCTTATCGTCTATCCCGCAAGGAACGATGTGCTTGAAATAGTTCAGATCCGAATTTACGTTAAAAGCGAAGCCATGCATGGTTACCCATCGGCTGCAGCGGACGCCCATTGCACAGATTTTTCTGGCTTTTTCATTGTCAGCATCCAACCAGACGCCTGTATATCCCGGATACCTTCCGGCTTTAATGCCATAGTCAGCAAGGGTTAAAATTATAGCTTCTTCCAGGGTTCTTAGGTAAAGATGGATGTCCGTAAAAAAATTGTCCAGATCAAGAATAGGATAGCCAACAATCTGACCCGGGCCATGATACGTTATATCACCACCTCGATTGATTTTATAATAGCTGGCCTTTTGCTGCTTTAATCCTTTTTCATCCAGGAGCAAATTTTCAGTTTTGCCGCTTTTCCCGATAGTATAAACGTGCGGGTGCTCAACAAACACAAGGTAATTATCGGTAGGCATATCTGCATTATTCGTCCTGTTGAGGATTTTGGCATTTACAATTTCTCCGAAAATCTCTTCCTGCCGGTCCCATGCTGCCTGGTAATCAAGCAGTCCCCAATCCTGAAAAGAAACTTTTTTATTTCCCATTTTCTTTTGTGTTGATGTTGATTACCGGTTTAACAGTCTTGTCGACTTCAATACATCCGGCAACATATCCGATCATATAATTTTCGAAACGCTCGAAATAAACGTCAAATTCTTTGCATAAATGGTCCGTTTCTAAAAAAGCCGCGAAATTACCGGTCTCGGCATAAGGGAATTTATGAAGTCTGATATCGTCTTTAAAAGAAACATTTCGTTTTCCCTGAAGCTTATAAATAGCCTCTTTGGCGCACCAGCAAATATAAAGATGTTCAATTTTGTGGTTGTCGTCTAAAAAACTTATTTCATCTTTAATTAAAAATTTGTCTTCTACTCGCTCAATTTTATTTTTAATAATCTCTATATCTATGCCTACAGCTTTGTCTTTGCTTATCATCACGGCAGCATAATCGTACGAATGGCTAAAAGATATATGATAAGATGAATCCGGAAGGTAGGGTTTTCCATGTTCGTCTACCTGGCAATCTATGTAGTCGTCTGTTTTTAGCAATTGGCGTAATAAAACCCGGGTGCTTAGCCAATGCAGGTTGCGTTTGCCATTGTTAAGGCCATCCAAAACTTTTTCTTCGTGATCACGCAATTGTAGCTGCGCATACAATTCTTCAGCAGATTCCTCTATCTTCCAGATAGCAAATTCTGTGCTTTCATCCAGTTTTTTATGGTAAGCAAGAGCCATGCTTCTTCTTCAGTTTAAAATACAATTCGCAATTAGAAGTGTTTGCACCACAATTTTGCGAATGTCAAATAGCTCGTAAAATTATCTTAAAATAATCATACTTTAGGCCAAACCTTCCGTAATTATGATTATCTCAGATAAACGCATTTTAGAAGAAATTGAAAAGGGTACAATAATCATCGAACCTTTCAAAAGAGAATGCCTTGGCACCAATTCTTATGACGTGCATTTAGGAAAATACCTGGCAACATATAGAAACCGGGTGCTCGATGCGAAAGTTCACAATGAAATAGATCACTTCGAGATTCCGAAAGATGGCTTTATTTTGCAGCCAAACACCTTATACCTGGGCGTTACGGTTGAGTATACTGAAACCCACTGTCATGTGCCTTTTCTTGAAGGGAAATCGAGCACCGGACGACTGGGAATTGATATTCATGCTACGGCCGGAAAGGGCGACGTCGGCTTTTGCAATACCTGGACCCTTGAGATTTCGGCGACCCAGCCTGTACGCATTTATGCAGGAATGCCTATCGGCCAATTGATCTATTTCGAAGTTGGAGGTGATATAGAAACCTTTTACAATTCTAAGGGAAATGCCAAGTACAACAGAAAAACTACCAAACCAGTTGAAAGTATGATGTGGAAGAATTCTTTTTAGAAATTTACGATAAAAACACAGATTTAAAGCCTCATTTTTAGTAAATTGAGGCTTTTCATTTGCATGTGATTATTACAATAAGGACATGTGATAAACAGAATCCCAATGAAAACCACATATGCCTTTTTTCTGTCTCTGTTCATATGTTCAGCTTTAAGTTTTGGATTTTCTGCAGATGAAGACCCGATTAAGGAACTGCTTTCCAGGCTCGAACGTTATCGGGAGAATTATACCTCCGAGAAAGTTCATATTCATACCGACAAACCATATTACAGTATAGGCGACACCATTTGGTTCAAATCCTATATTGTAAACGCTGAAAGAAACCAGTTATCAGGGTTAAGCAAAATTTTATATGTTGATCTTATTAATGAAAAAGACTCGATAAAGAAATCTCTGCGACTGCCAGTAGTTTCTGGCTTATCGTGGGGAGATTTTACCCTGTCTGACTCTCTTACCGAAGGAAATTATCGTATCAGGGCGTATACCAGCTGGATGCGGAATTTTGATGAAGCTTATTTTTTTGATAAGACTATCAGAATTGGTAATTCTTTCTCGAATCAGGTGGTAAGTAACGTCCAGTACAACTTTTCGCAAACCGGAATTAAAGAGCATGTGGATGCCAGCATTACATATTCTATGCTCAATGGTGAACCTCTGCGTGAAAAGGAGGTAAATTACAATATCGAACTTGACCATCGGAGTGTTCTTAAGGGAAAAGGCATTACTGATAGCAATGGGAAACTGATAATAAAATTCACCAATAGCCAGCCTTTTATACTTAAATCCGGGAAAATTAATACTTCCGTTAGGGTTGATTCGACAACTCTTGTAAAGAAAACGTTTCCTATAAAAGCTACTTCCGCGAACGTAGATGTCCAGTTTTTTCCTGAGAGTGGGACGCTCCTTAATCAGATTCGATCCAGGGTTGCTTTTAAAGCTGTTGCAGCAGATGGTGTGAGCAGAAATATCAGCGGGTTTGTTCAGGACGAAAACGGAACCAAAATTGTGCAATTTACCTCCGACTACGCCGGGATGGGAAGCTTCTTATTTACACCTTTGAAAGACAGCCGTTATACTGCCATCGTTAGGTTTGAAGACGGCTCGGAGAAAAAGCTGGACTTGCCTAAAGCAGCAAATACAGGCTATATTCTGACGGTAAATGGCAGTGATAATGACAATTTATCCATTAAAGTCTCTGCAGTTACCGGAGCGCCGGACCAGGAAGTTATACTGGTGGGTCAGTCAAACGGAAATGTGCATTTTGTTTCTAAGAATAAATTGGACGGGAATCTTTTGTCAGCTTCGCTGTCCAAGAAGCGTTTTCCTTCCGGGATAATTCAATTTACTTTGTTAAATTCTTCCTATAAGCCACTGGCAGAACGGTTGGTGTTTATTCGTCATCGTTCTCCTCTTACGGTAGAGTTAAAATCAAATAAAGAAACCTATGGCCTGCGTGAGAAAGTCAACATGAGCCTGAATGCGGCTGATTCTGCAGGTAAGCCCATACAAGGAGCATTTTCAATAGCCGTCACCAATGAATCTCAGATACCTTTTGATGACATTAATGAGACTACAATATTGTCAAATCTATTGTTGACTTCTGAATTGAAAGGATACATAGAAACTCCAAATTATTATTTTACTGATGTTACTGCGCAGAAAGAAAAAGAATTGGATAATTTAATGCTGACGCAGGGATGGAGAAAGTTCGAATGGGAAAATCTGGCGGCGGGTATATATCCTATGATGACTTTTAGACCAGAAACAAACATCAGCGTAAGCGGGAGAGTTCTTAATACGAACGGGACGTCTTCCCCGGGGAGTAAAGTAACTTTGCTTTCTTCGGGAGGAACCGGTATGGTGCTTGATACGATAACCGATGCGGAAGGCAGATTCAATTTTGAAAATCTGAATTTTAATGATAGTACCACCTTTATAGTGCAGGCACGAAATGCCAGGGATAAAAAAAACGTCGAGATTGTACTTGACAGGATTCCGGCGCAACAGGTCACTAAGAATAAAAATGCTTCGGCCGCAGAAATAAATGTCAATCAATCGATTATTACATATTTAAAAAATCGTAGTGAGCAATTTGCCGAAATGCGCAGAAATGGCCTGATGCGTCGAAGTATTGTGCTTGCGGAGGTTAAGGTTACCCAGGCAAAGCCAAAGGTAAAAGAGTCGAGCAACCTTAACGGAGCCGGAAATGCAGATGCCATACTTGTTGCCGCGGATTTGGAGAACTGTCAGGATTTAGCGTTCTGTCTTCAGGGAAGAGTTGCTGGCCTGGTGATTCAAAATGGTGTGCCGTATTTAACCAGAAGTATGTCAAGTTCATTTTCCGGACCGGTTCCGATGCAGCTTATTATTGATGGAATGTATGTAGAGCCTTCTTATCTTTCGGTTATAAGTCCGTATGATGTAGAGACAATAGAAATCTTAAAAAGTATTGGAAATACTGCTATTTACGGCATGAGGGGTGGCGGAGGCGTAATGATAATAACCACTAAAAGAGGTGAACGCAATATGTCTGCCCGCTCTTTTGCACCTGGCATTGCTTCTTATACTCCGCAGGGTTATTACCTGGGTCGGCAGTTTTATTCACCAGCTTATGACGGCAAGACAGTTTCGTTACCAGATTTGCGGACCACAATTTTTTGGATGCCTAACGTTTTAACCTCCGCCGAGGGTAAAGCCTTCGTAGAATTTTTCACCTCAGACAAACCGGGGGCTTACAAAGCTGTTATTGAGGGTCTGGACTTAAATGGTTCTTTGGTACGACAGGTACATCGATTTAATGTGAAATGAATTCTATTAAAATAACTATAAAAGAAAAAATAGCTCTTTTAACTCTTGATAAAGGACGATCTAACGCCATAGGTGCCGAAATGCTGGTGGAGCTAATGGAGATGATTCAGAATATTGAGAAAGACGATAATGTTTCTGGTGTGATTTTGACAGGCAAAGATGAATATTTCACCGCCGGACTTGATCTGATCGAGCTTTTCGACTATTCGGAAGAACAAATTAAAAAGTTTTGGGAACAATATTTTACGCTTATTCATACTCTGACCGCCTTTAAAAAGCCGTTAATAGCCGCGATAAATGGCCACGCACCGGCCGCAGGCACAATTTTTAGTCTTTGCTGCGATTACAGAGTCATGGCCCGGGGCGAGTTTTCGATAGGGTTAAATGAAATTGCCTTAGGAATTATTGTTCCCGACAGTTTCTTTCAGTTATATGCCTCATGTATTGGCCGGCAAAATGCCAGTAAATATTTGCTGGAAGGCAAATTGATGAATCCCGACGAAGCTTTAGGTAGTGGATTAGTCAACGAGGTTGTGCCTGGGGGATCTGTAATTAGTGCAGCAGTTAAACAAATGCAGAAGTATCTTCAATTTAATAAAGTAATTTGGCAGGAGAGTAAGCAAAACATTCGAAGGAATTTGGTTTTTGCTGTTCAGCCTCATCAACCGGACGTAATAAAAAAGATATTGGAAGAGTGGTGGGCTCCTTATAACCGATCAATTTTACAAACTATTATACAGAACTTTAAAAAGTCCTAAATTTGCATATCATCAAACCTGTATAAAAAATTTTGTAGAATGAATATTCTTAATGCCGGAACAGAGACCGAAGTTGAAACTTTTACCCTCGAGGAGATCTTAACGAGTATAAAAGCCAATCATCGTTTAATTTTATGGAATGATGATGTAAACACCTTTGAGCACGTAATTTACTGTCTGGTAAAATATCTCGATTATAACCAAAATCAAGCCGAAAATATAGCATGGACTATTCATAACGATGGCAAATGTGCCGTGCTTGAGGGTTCTTTTACTGAGCTTGAAGTCTACCGGAAAATTCTTCAGCAAGAAGGACTGACGGTTACTATCGATTAGACGGCATCCTTAATCAGTCTGATTAGAGTTTCTTTATCGTAATAAAGTAGTTACTGCCTGCATATTCATGCTTTAATGCCCTTTCTTTGCACGTTGTTTGTTGCTAAATAGAACAAAAACAGGTAAAAATGAGGCTTTTATATATCTTAATTACGTTTTCTCTTCTTAGTGTTAATGTTGTTTCTGCGCAAAATTCAGTAGGAAACATCCGTGGAAAAGTTGTCGATTCTGGCACTAAGAATCCTGTCGATTTTGCGACGGTAGCATTGATAGATTCGGCCTCGGGAAAAACAATTAAAGCCGCGCAAAGCGATCTAGCAGGGAAGTTTGTTCTACCAAATCTGCCATTTGGTACCTATACCCTGAAAATAAGCTTTGTTGGTTTTCAGCCTTTTTCAAAGACCCAACTTTTAATTTCTCAGGAAAATTACCAGATAGATCTGGGAATTATTCCCTTAGTGCAGAACAAGGAGAATGTGTTAAAGCAGGTTACAATTGAGGGACAACGGAGTTCTATGCAATTAGGTGTAGATCGTAAGGTTTTTAATGTAGAGCAGAGTTTAGTAAGCGAGGGTGGATCTGCAACTGATTTGCTGGCTAATGTGCCGACGGTTTCGGTTGATATTGACGGAAATATTAATCTACGGGGTTCTGGAAGCGTCCGGGTTTTAATAGATGGTAAACCTTCGGCTATAGGTGGAGGTGATATATCGACTATTTTGCAGGCCCTACCCGCAAGTTCTATAGAAAGTATTGAGTTAATTACCAATCCTTCTTCTAAATATGATCCGGAAGGGCAAACCGGGATTATCAATATCGTTTTAAAGAAAAATAAAAAGGTGGGTGTTAACGGGGCTGTTTCTTTGTCTGCCGGTACTCAGGAAAATTACAATGCCAGCACTAATTTGAGCTATCGCGACGGCAACGTCAATGTTTACGGAAACTATAGTTTTAGATACGGTACACGCATCGGCGGAGGATTTAATAATACTTCTTTTATAAATAACGGACAGACCTTTAATACTTCCAGCGGCCAGCGACATAATGTTGGAAACAATGCAAAAGCGGGAATCGATTATTATATCAATAAGAAAACCTCAATTGGCGCTTCGGCAAATATAAATCTTAGAAATGGTGAGGATACCGAAGATATTAATTATGTCTATCAGAATTATTTGAACACCTATGTTAACGGAACCAGTCTTAGAAATTCGGAAGAGAATGAGAAGGATAAAGGTTATGATCTGGCGTTTGATTTCAGCAGAAAGTTGAAAAAACAAGGCGAGGAATTTGTTGCGAATTTTAGCGTCGGTCAGAGTTCCGAAGATCAGGAGTCGATTTTCAATCAAAGCTTTTTTTATCCCCAAAGGGACACCAAAGATTCAATTGACAGTAGAGTTAATTTAAACAGCGGAACACGTACAAACTACAATATTCAGGCCGATTATACTCTGCCGTTGACAGAAAAGCAAAAGTTTGAGACAGGCTATCGCACCACCATCGGGCTTCGGGAAGAAGGTCAGGATTCTGAGAAATTAAACCCTGTTTCGGGTAGTCTTGAAAATGATTATCAGCTAACCAATGATTTTTCTTCGGAAGATATTGTACATGCTTTATATGTCAATTATCAAAATCAGATAAGTGAAGGATTTGGCTTTCAGGCAGGCTTACGTGCAGAGCAGGCTTATCTTAATACAGAATATACCGCTATTGACGCAAGCACGTTGCAGCCAACCGGCGCAAAAGGGAGTCTGGATTATTTTCGGGTTTATCCCAGTGTTTTTTTGACTCAAAAGTTTAAGGGCGAAAATCAGTTGCAACTAAGCTATACCCGACGGGTTAATCGTCCGCGTGGATGGCAGGTTAATCCATTCTTGAATGTTACCGATCCTAACAACCTTCGCAGGGGTAATCCAAACTTAAAACCTGAGGATATCCATTCGGTCGAATTTAGTTATATGAAGTTCTGGAAAGTTCTGACCTTCACCTCTACATTATTTACCCGGCAGGTAAATGATGTGGTTCAAAGTTACCGGACGGTTTTAAATGGCGACACAACACTGTCACAGTTTATTAATTTAAGTAAAACCAGAGCATCAGGTCTGGAATTAATAAGCAGGGCGGATATTTCAAAAGGTTTTAACATCACAGCCAATGTGAATATATTTTATAACAAGTTTTTCGGGAACGCACAATTCGGTTTAAAACCTAATGACGGGTATAACTGGAACTCCAATTTGACATCTACTTTTCAGCTTCCTCTAAATTTATCCGGTCAGATTAATATGAATTATATGGCGCCTAGGATTATGGCTCAGGGTCGGGGTAACGAAATGTTTGGAATGGATGCAGCATTGCGTTTGGATATGATGAAGAAAAAGGCTAGCCTGTCATTTAATATGCGCGATGTCTTTAATACGAGAAGATGGGGGATGGTTACCGAAACAGATCAGTTGATTTCTGAATTCCAGCGTCGGATGCAGGGCAGGCAGGCAACTTTAACATTTAGCTACCGCTTCGGCCAGTCGGATTTGCCCCAACGAAACAAGCGCACCGACAAAGAGCCCCAAAATCAACCAATGGATGAGCCACAGTTTTAATTATTATTCTCTGCCCCGGGCTTGCTGGGTTAAAACATTACCATAGTATTCAGCTGTATATTCCTTTTTGCTTGAAAAAATAGAATTTTTAAGAATAAAATCCAATATTCGCTCTGATATTCTGGATTGTAAATCAATTAAAAATTATTTAAGCTCGTCGCGCATGGCCAATAAAAACCCCTATCTTTTTCCTTTCATTCTGGTAACGTCCTTGTTTTTTTTGTGGGGATTTGCACACAACCTTGATCCTATCTTAATACCACATTTACAAAAATCATTTACGTTAACAACTGTACAGGCAACTTTAGTAGACTCGGCGGTTTTTATCGCTTATTTTATCATGGCAATACCGGCTGGTATCCTAATGAAAAAATATGGCTACAAAACAGGTATAATTATAGGCCTTTTAGTATTTGCATTTGGTTCATTTCTTTTTGTACCTGCGGCCGATAACCAATCATACAACTTCTTTCTGATTGCATTATTTATTATCGCCTGCGGATTAACTATTTTAGAAACAGCAGCGAACCCATATGCCTCATCACTGGGCGACCCGGAAACTTCTACTCAACGACTTAATCTGGCCCAATCTTTTAATGGCTTGGCGGCGGCAATGGCACCGGTTATTGGGGCTAGAATAATATTAACAAAGGGCTATACAGACGCAGAATTAGACGCGATGTCGGCTAGTGCAAGGCAAATGGCTCTGGCAGCAGAGGCGTCCTCGGTTAAAATGCCCTATATGATTTTAGGGGCAATTTTGCTTTTAATTGCGATCGTGTTTGCATTTACGAAGCTTCCCAAAATACAAAATACGGATGAGCAGGCTGAGAGTAAGAGCATCTTTCATGCGTTTAAACATAAACATCTGTCTTGGGGCGTCGCTGCTCAGTTTTTCTACGTAGGCGCACAGGTCTCTGTCTTCAGCCTTTTTATTTTATATGCTACAAAATCTGCCGACATAAATGAAATCACGGCTGCGGATTATTTGGGAGCTTGTGGCATAGCGTTTTTAATAGGTCGTTTTATCGGAACCTTTTTAATGCGCTTTATCAAGCCTCAAAAGTTGTTGGCTATATACGCGGCTATTAATGCTGTCCTATGTTTAGTTGCTATTTACGGGCACGGAATGATAACTGTTTATACGGTAATCGCAATATGTTTCTTTATGTCGATTATGTTCCCGACTATCTTTGCCCTGGGCATTAAAGGATTAGGAGGAGATACCGAATTTGGAAGTAGCTTAATCATCATGTCTATAGTCGGCGGGGCTATTTTGCCGCGGGCTTTCGGAATGATCGCCGACTCTACTGGCAATATTCAAAACGGTTATATAGTGCCATTAATCTGTTTTATTGTAATTACAGTTTTTGGATTGAGAGGATATAAAGTAATTAAAGCTAAGTCATAGTAAGATGTTCAGTTTACAAAATAAACATGCCGTCATTACCGGCGGCGGAAGCGGGATTGGGAAAGCAATTTCTTTACTTTTCGCCCAACAGGGCGCTGTTGTTCATATCATCGAATTAAATTCCGACAACGCAGAGCAAGCCGTTACAACTATTAAACAATTTGGCGGGATCGCGCATTCTTATAGCGCCGATGTAAGTAAACAAGATCAAATTATATCCGTATTTAACAAGATCGGTAAAATTGATATCCTTGTGAATAATGCCGGAATTGCCCATGTGGGAAAAGTTGAGGGTACCTCGGAAGAGGACTTCGATAAAGTATATAACGTGAATGTTAAGGGAGCTTATAATTGCCTGTATGCAGCGGTTCCTTTAATGAAAGCACAGGGTGGAGGTGCTATCGTAAATATGGCATCCATTGCCTCATCTGTTGGCATAGCCGATCGTTTTGCTTATTCTATGAGTAAGGGCGCGATCCACGCTATGAGTATGTCGATTGCCCGCGATTATTTAGATAATAAAATCAGGAGTAACTCGATTTCACCGGCAAGAGTTCATACTCCCTTTGTGGATGGCTTTATCGCAAAAAACTATCCCGGTAAGGAAGAAGAAATATTTGAGAAACTATCCAAAAGCCAGCCAATTGGCCGTATGGGTAAACCTGAGGAAGTTGCTGCATTAGCCCTTTTTCTGTGTTCAGATGAAGCAGGTTTTATAACAGGCAGTGATTATGCAATTGACGGAGGATTTATAAAACTTAATAATTAAGACGATATAGACGATATGAAACTTATAAGATTCGGAGAACTTAATAAAGAAAAGCCAGGACTATTGATTGATGACGTGTATTATGATGTGTCTGCCCTGGGTGAAGATTTTAACGAAACTTTTTTTGAAAGCGATGGCCTTTCAAGACTTGAGAGTTTTCTTGAAGTAAATAAGGGTAACCTTAAAAGAATACCTGAAGGTAGTCGTATTGGATCTCCGATTGCTCGTCCTTCAAAAATTGTTTGTATCGGTTTAAATTACGCAGATCATGCTAAGGAAACCGGAGCAGCTATACCGACAGAGCCAGTGGTATTTATGAAAGCTACCACTGCATTAGTTGGTCCTTTCGATAACATTGTTATCCCTAAAAATTCTGTCAAAACTGATTGGGAGGTTGAACTCGCCGTTGTAATCGGTAAAAAGGCCAGTTATGTAGAAGAGTCTGAAGCGATGGATTATGTAGCGGGATATTGTTTACATAACGACGTTTCTGAGCGTGCATTTCAGCTTGAGCGCAACGGAACCTGGGATAAAGGTAAAGGTTGCGATACATTCGCTCCAATTGGTCCATTTTTAGCGACAAAAGACGAGATCAGCGATCCCGATAATCTTCGCCTTTGGCTGAATGTAAATGGCAAGAATATGCAGGATGGAAATACTAAAACATTTATTTTCAAAATCCCTTTTCTTATTTCTTACCTCAGCCAGTTTATGACATTGCTTCCTGGCGACGTAATTTCAACAGGAACTCCGGCAGGCGTGGGCTTAGGCTTTGACCCACCTGTATATTTGAAAGCAGGAGATATTGTTGAACTCGGCATTGACGGCTTAGGAACTTCAACTCAAAAGGTTGTTGCTTATGAAAAAAATTGATTCACATCAACATTTCTGGCGTTTTGATCCCGTAAGAGATTCGTGGATAAACGAGGATATGAAAATTATTAAGCGTGATTTCTTGCCCGAAGATCTGGCGCCAATCCTGAAAGAAAATAAAATAGACGGATGTGTGGCTGTTCAGGCGGATCAATCTGAAGCGCAAAATGCTTTCCTTCTTGAACTTGCGGCGGCTAATCCGTTTATTAAAGGAGTTGTTGGCTGGGTCGACCTCAGAGCTGACAATATAAAAGACAGCTTGGATTTTTATAAAGGTTTTGATAAGATGAAAGGCTTTCGCCATGTGTTGCAAGGCGAAGAAGAACGGTCATTAATGTTGCGGAACGAATTTAAGAGAGGTATTTCCTTGTTGGAAGATTATGAATTCACCTACGACATTCTTATTTATCCTGACCAGTTAAAATACACGGAAGAGTTTGTTAAGATTTTCCCGCACCAGCGGTTTGTTATTGATCATATAGCTAAGCCGAACATAAAAGGGAAAGACCTCAACGAGTGGGCTAAAGATATCAGAGCTGTTGCACGATATTCGAATGTTAGCTGCAAGGTATCCGGCATGGTTACTGAAGCTGATTGGCAAAACTGGCAACCAGAGGATTTTAACCCATATCTGGATGTGGTTTTTGAGGCATTTAGCGCCCATCGGGTAATGTTCGGGTCTGACTGGCCGGTTTGCGAAGTTGCCGGAGGTTATCAAAAAATGATTGGCTTGGTTCAAAATTATACCTCCAGATTGTCCACGCATGAGCAGGAGCTTTTCTGGGGAACAAATGCTATAGATTTTTACAATTTAACTAATTAACATCTGTCCCGTTGGTGGCGGATAATTTTTTAATCAATGGATTTACAACTAAAGAATAAAGTAATTATTGTAAGCGGTGGTGCCAAAGGCATCGGTGCCGGTATTGTAAAAACTCTGGCTCATGAAGGCGCTATCCCCGTGATTGTTGGAAGAAATGAGGAGGATAATCTAAGCACACTTGCCGAAATCGAAGCTGCAGGCGGACAAGGGTTTCAGGTATCTGCTGAACTTACTAAGCCTGAAGAATGTGCCCGGGTTATAAACGAAGTGATTGCAAAGTTTGGGAGAATTGAAGGCTTGGTAAATAATGCAGGGGTGAATGATGGCGTAGGTTTAGAAAATGGCACCTATGAGAAATTCATGGAGTCTCTTCACCGCAATGTTGTACACTATTATTTATTGGCCCATTATGCTTTACCAGAGTTGAAAAAATCGAAGGGGGCTATTGTAAATATAAGTTCTAAAACCGCCGAAACAGGGCAGGGAGGTACTTCTGCATATGCCGCTGCAAATGGCGGTCGTAATGCCTTAACACGCGAGTGGGCTGTCGAATTGTTAAAATACAGCATACGTGTAAACGCTATAATCGTGGCCGAGTCCTGGACGCCTGCGTACGAGAAATGGATTAAAACATTATCAAATCCGGAAGAGAAATTAAAAGAAATAACAGATAAAATACCTTTTGAAAACAGGATGACTACACCTGAAGAACTGGGCAACGCAACAGCATTTTTGTTATCGCCATGTTCGAGCCATACTACTGGTCAGTTGATTCATGTTGACGGAGGATATGTGCACTTGGATCGCGCTTTAGCGAATGCTTAGAATTTATTTATGAAAACTTTAGTTTGTACAACACCCGGGTCTTTTGAATATCAGCAAGGCGAATATCCTGCGGCAGCAAAAGGTCACTCCATATTGAAAATAAGACGGATCGGTATCTGCGGAACAGATCTGCATGCTTTTGAAGGAACTCAGCCCTTTTTTGAATATCCAAGAATTTTAGGACACGAGCTTGCCTGTGAATTTGTCGACGGAGATAATGCAGAGGGCTTTGAAGCCGGCGAGGCTGTAACTTTTATTCCATATTTCTATTGTGGCGAATGTATCGCCTGTCGGTCTGGCAAGTCTAATTGCTGTGCCAATATCAAGGTGTGCGGCGTTCATATGCATGGAGGAATGGCCGAATATCTTTCGGTTCCATCCTACTCATTAATTCATGGCGAAGGTTTGAGTTATGATGAATTAGCCCTTGTGGAGCCCTTAGCTATTGGAGCTCATGGTGTGCGGAGAGCCGACGTTAAAAAAGACGAATTTGTTTTGGTTATCGGAGCTGGTCCCATCGGACTTGGTATTATGGAGTTCGCCAGAATCGCGGGTGGAAAAGTGATCGCGATGGATATTAACGACCAACGGCTGACATTCTGTAAGGAAAAACTGAACGTACATCATACCATAAATCCAACGTCTGATGATGTAATTGCAAAGTTAAAAGAGATTACCAATGGTGATTTTCCGACGGTAGTAATCGATGCTACCGGAAGCCTTAAAGCGATCAATAACGGTTTTCAATATTTGGCGCATGGCGCACGTTATGTTTTGGTTGGCTTGCAGAAAGGAGAGTTAAGTATTAGTCACCCCGAGTTCCACAAGCGGGAAGCTACTTTAATGAGCAGCAGAAATGCGACTCGCGATGATTTTGAACATGTAATTGCCTGTATGAAAAACGGACTGGTAAATCCTGCGACATATATAACTCACCGCGTTACCTTCGATCAGGTAAAAGATGAGTTTAAAGGCTGGCTGGATCCTGCAAACGGAGTGATAAAGGCAATGATAGAAGTTGATTAGCTTTAAATATAAATTGATGAAAAATTTGTACTGTCTGCCATCAATATTATTGGTTTGGTGGCGGCCAGTACATTCGGTTCGCAGAAACCAGTATTGACGTTTATCTTTTATGAGGACATCTAATGCGACCAAGCAATGCTATCTCATAAAAATCCTCCTCCGAGGATATCAAAGTAAACACGTCCGCATTCTCCCCATCCCAAAGATTATATTCATTTTGGCACCTCCAAAGCTTCACAGCTGGGGATTCGTATGACTGAGGCTTTATCCAAATGCTCAAAGTAAAGGCGGCTCCTCTATTGTAACAACTTTATATCTTTCTTTTCCCCCACAGTTTTATTATTCTTGGTTTTTGGAATAAAGGTTTTGAACTCATACATTTGCCATTCAACTAAGTTGAATTAAATTCAATAGGTGTCAACTTCTGGGGTGGATACTTAGCAAAACTAAAGAGCGTTATCACTAACCAGATACTTTAGTTTTAACGAAAATGAAGGAATCGGCCGCTATATAAATACGAATTTAAAACGAATAATAATTGATTTAACTAACATAACTTGAAATACAGAACAAAAATCTATGGCATACTAACGGGCTTGGGCCTGTGTGCTTTCGCATTTCAGTCAGATGCTCAAACTGCAGGGTTAACTCTGCCCGCAGGCTTCAAAGCAGGAATTGTTGCGGAAGGAACTGGAAGGCCCAGGCATATAACGATTACTAGGAAAGGTGATATTTACGTTAAGCTTTTCAGGAAAGTAGAAGATAAAGGTATTTTAATGCTTCAGGATAAAGATGGGGATGGTAAATACGAAACTAAAACTAGCTTTGGTAATTACGTCGGAACCGGTATCTACTTAAAAGATGGATACCTTTATGCTTCATCGGACGAAGAGGTGTTTAGATATAAGCTTGATGCTGACGAGAATGTAATCAACCCGGATAGACCTGATACACTTGTCAGAGGTTTGGTAAATAAAAGACAGCACGAAACCAAATCACTTGTCCTTGACAATGAAGGAAATATGTATGTAAATATCGGAGCTCCTTCGAACTCTTGCCAGGTGAACGATCGTCAGCAAGGCTCTCCCGGCCAGGCAGATTGTCCGCTTCTCGAAACCGCAGGCGGTATATGGCAATTTAAGACCGACAAATTTAATCAAAGCTATGCCGAGGGAGTAAGATATGCCACTGGCTTAAGAAATGTAGTGGGACTTGACTGGAATAATCAAAACAACACCTTATTTGTTATGCAGCATGGCAGGGATCAGTTAACAATGTTCCCCGATTTGTATGACACTAAGCAATCTGCTGAACTGCCTGCAGAGTGTATGTATATGATTAAAAAAGGTGATAATGCCGGCTGGCCATATATTTATTACGATCCATTTCAAAAGAAAAAGATTATTGCACCTGAGTATGGTGGGGATGGAAAGAAGGAAGGAGATAGTAAATTTATTGACCCTGTTGTAGCTTTTCCGGCACATATGGCTCCGAATGGACTTTTGTTTTATACCGGAACGATGTTTCCTGAAAGATACAAAAACGGAGCTTTTGTTGCCTTTCACGGATCCTGGAATCGTTCTCCCGAGCCTCAAAAAGGGTTTCTTGTAGCGTTTGTTCCGTTTAAAGATGGCAAACCATCCGGTGATTGGGAAGTGTTTGCAGATGGCTTTTCTGGCTCACCCGAAAAAACAGCGTCAGGCCGTGCGGATCATAAGCCATGCGGTCTTGCTATGGGACCCGATGGCTCTCTGTATGTTACAGACGATGCGAAAGGCGCTATTTATAAAATTTCTTACAATAAATAATAATATCCAGGTGAAGAGAGTATCATTAGTTCTATTAGTTATTTCAGTTTGTTTGTCGGCCACGGCTCAAACTAAAAAGCCGGCAACAAGTTCAAAGCCTGTAAAAAAGCCTGGCACTGCAGCCATTTCTCCAGCTACTATGGAGCGGGGTAAGGTAGTTTATAACTTATACTGCGTGTCGTGCCATCAGCCTGATGGTGGCGGAGTGCCAAGTATGAATGCCCCCATTGTAAAAACATCGTATGTCCTCGGACCTAAAAATACGCTTATAGATGTTATTCTTAAAGGGATGCAAGATGTTGAAATAGATGGCGAAACGTATTCGAACGTAATGCCCTCTCACAGTTTCCTTACAAATCAGCAAATAGCTGATGTTTTGACGTATGTTCGTAATAATTTTGGCAACAAAGCCAGCGCGGTTACTGTTGCAGAAGTCGCTGCTGTCAGAAATAAAAAATAAACGGATTCAAAGCTGATGAACTATAGGGAATTTAAAAATGTACTTGTTTCGGAAGTTGGTTTGGGTACCTGGCAATTAGGTAGCGCCGATTGGGGAAACATGAATGAAGATGAAGCTTTTGCGATTTTAAACAGATTTGTAGAATTGGGAGGCAATTTCATTGATACTGCCGATGTTTATGGCATGGGAATCAGCGAACGCTATATTGGCAAATTTCTAAAAACAACTGATAAAGAACTGATTGTTGCAAGCAAAATAGGTAGAAGGGGAGATGAGGGTAATGGATGGCCGCAAAATTTCAGCTATGACGGAATGCGTGCTCATGTAGAATCGTCGCTTAGAAATCTGGGCCTGCAATCTCTTTTTCTTGAACAGTTACATTGTATTCCGGAAGAAGAATTGCGTGCCGGAAATGTTTTTAATCATCTGCGAAAACTGCAATACGAAGGACTGATTCAAAACTGGGGCGTAAGTGTTGAAACCGCTGAGGAAGCATTGATCTGCCTTGAGCAGGAAGGGATTGCTTCACTTCAGATTATCTTTAACTTATTCAGACAGCATTATTCAGAAGAGTTTTTCGCTAAAGCGAAGGAAAAAAACGTCGCGTTAATTGTACGTGTTCCTCTTGCCAGCGGATTGTTGAGCGGAAAGTATAACTTAGGCAGCTCCTTTTCAAAAAATGATCACAGAAATTACAACGCCAACGGCGAATCGTTTAATGTGGGCGAAACCTTTTCTGGCGTCGAATTTTCGAAAGGTGTAACTCTTGCCAATCGTATTGCTGATAAACTCCCGGATTTGCGAACAGCACAATGGGCTATCCGATGGATTTTGGATCATCCCGAAGTTACGACTGTTATTCCCGGTGCTACTAAAGTAAGGCAGGTCGAAAGTAATATGGCAGCATCAGATTTGCCTTCGCTTTCAGCGGATACTCACAGGCAACTGCATGAGTTATATGCTGACGAAATACGGCCGAATATCAGAGGAAGGTTCTAGTGACAAGCATCTGATCGGTGTCATCGTAGTTTGAAATTTATCTGCTTTTCTCATACGGATCTAACCTTTATGAATTTAAAATCAACCTTAATAGTTTGTGCCATATTTTTTCTTGTTATAAATTTAACCTTTGCCAGAGCTCGTGTCTATGATTTTGTCGTTGCACAGGACGGTAGCGGGAATTTCAAAACTGTACAGGAAGCAATTAATGCGGTACCTGATTTTCGGAAGACGCCAACAAGAATATTGATTAAAAAGGGAGTTTACAAAGAGAAGCTTGTACTTGCGGGTTCTAAGCAATTGGTTACGCTGATAGGTGAAGATGTAAATAAAACCATTTTGACTTATGATGATTTCGCTCAGAAAAAGAATTCTTTCGGTGAAGAAAAGGGAACTTCCGGTTCTTCCAGCTTTTATATTTATGGAGACGGCTTTACAGCCGAAGATATAACATTCGAAAATTCTTCAGGTCCTGTTGGACAGGCGGTTGCTGTTTGGGTGGCTGGCGATATGTCGGCTTTCAGGAACTGTAGATTCTTAGGTTTTCAGGATACCCTGTACACATACGGAAGAGGTAGCAGGCAGTATTATAGAAATTGCTATATAGAGGGAACGGTCGATTTTATTTTTGGGTCTTCCACTGCCGTGTTTGATGAATGTGAAATCTTCGCAAAGAACGATGGATATCTTACAGCCGCCTCCACGCCTGATACAACGAAATATGGCTACGTCTTTCTTAATTGTAAAGTACGGGGCGATGCTTCAAAAAGCTCGTTTTATTTAGGCAGGCCATGGCGCCCGTACGCTAAAACAGTGTTTATAAAGTCAGACTTAGGGAATATGATTAAGCCGGAAGGTTGGGATCATTGGGGAAGAGAATCGAATAAGCAGACTGCTTACTATGCGGAATATAAAAACACAGGGAAAGGTTATCAGCCTAAAAAACGTGTAGACTGGTCTCACCAGCTCAGTGATGAAGAAGCTAAAGAATATTCTTTAGAAAATATTTTCAGAGGCTGGAAACCGTTTGAATGATACTAACCATAAAGTCGGATGGGAAAGAGCGCAGACAACTTCTAATTGCTGTCTGCGTTTAAGTAATCGGATTATATAACGTAGTTCCAGCCAAACTCATCCGGGCTCAAGCCATAACGCATATCGTTTAATGTTTTAAGCACCTTATTAGAGAATTCTGCTTTTGATTGATCCGGCAGTGTATACACCGACCCCTCGTAACCGATACTCGCAATCGGAGCGATTGTAGCAGCTGTTCCTGCGCCGAATGCTTCTGTTAACTTCCCGTTTTTCAGTCCTTCAATAACTTCTGCTACAGAAACGCGGCGTTCTTCTATTGGAATACTCCATTTACGGGCCAAAGTCAACACGGTGTCGCGTGTAACTCCTTTTAAAATAGTATCGCGTGTAGACGGCGTTATAAGCGTTCCATCGATCATAAACATAACATTCGCAGCCCCAAGTTCTTCAATGTAGGCATGGTCGCGGCCGTCTGTCCATATTATTTGGTCGAATCCTTCTTTCAGTGCTTCCTGGGCCGGATATAATGAGCCTCCGTAATTACCGCCTGTTTTGGCAAAGCCAAAGCCGCCCTCGCTTGCACGCGAATATTTAGTTTCGACTTTAACTTTTAAGGGCTTACTGAAATACGCCCCGACCGGGCAAGTTAAAATGATGTATTTGTATGTCTTTGATGGTTGCACTCCAAGGTAAGGATCGGTAGCAAACATGTATGGGCGAATGTACAGCGAGGTACCAGGTGATGTCGGAATCCAGTCTTTATCTAGATTTACCAATGATGCAATACTTTGAAGGAAGATTTCGGCAGGTAATTCCGGCATGCACATGCGCTGGGCAGAAAGATTAAAACGTTCCGCATTTTTATCCGGACGAAATACTACAACTTTTCCATCAGGGTGTTTATATGCCTTCAATCCTTCGAAAAAAGTTTGCCCGTAGTGTAAAGATGCTATCGCCGGACTTAGCGATAAATCGCCGTAAGGCATGATTTGAAAATTCTGCCATTTGCCATCTGCGTAATCAGCAACAAACATATGATCGGAAAATATACGTCCGAAAGGCAGGTCGTTAAAATCTGTTTCTTTTAAGCGCGAAGCTGAAGTTTTGGTAATCTTGATATCAAGTGTATGTGACACGGTGCCAGGCTTTAATAAAAATCATACAAAGAAACAGAATTTGAGCGATTTAATGATAAAGCTTTTTAGATTATCTCGTTAATAAATGGTGTTATTTTACATCTTTTAGATTTTTCCCCTTGTGGCGGGTCCAAAGAAGATGCTTAGGCGAGCCAATAATCTGTGAACTATAGATTCCGCTATGTCCGGAAAACAGATACGCAATAAAACATGCAATCGCGATAAACAGAGCATGCTGACTTCCAAACAACTCAATGCCCATGAAAACGCAGGCCAGCGGAGTGTTTGCTGCAGCAGCAAACACAGCGACAAAGCCCATGGCTGTTAATAGATCTGTTGGTAAGGGCAGGAGGATGGAAAGTGCACTTCCTAATGTTGCGCCTATAAAGAAGAGCGGAGTCACCTCGCCACCCTTAAAGCCTGAACTAAGAGTAATGGCCGTCAATAAAATCTTTAGAAAAAAAAGATAACCCGGCTGTGGGCTGGTAAAACTTTCAACGATAGTCGGTATTCCAAGGCCGGCAAGTCTGAAGTCGTTCAGGCCGAAAAGAAACAGTAAAACAATAATTCCTCCCACAAAAGGACGTAAAGGCGGGTAAGGGATTTTATCAAAAAATCCTTTGAGAAACGGGGTCAATTTATTGAACATCGATCCTGCAAAGGCAAACATAACACCCGCTAGTACTGCAATCAGAAGGTTTTGGAATGAGATGTCTGTTACCGATTGAATGGAATAATGAAGATGTGTTGCTCCCCACGTTGAGCAAATAATGTCGGCAATAATCGCTGCAAATAGTGATGGAATCAGGGCTTCATATCGCATCCTTCCGATGATATAAACCTCGAGTGCGAAAACTGTTCCTGCTAGTGGTGTTCCGAATACGGATGCGAAGCCTCCGCTGATTCCGCAAATGAGCAGTATTTTTCTGTCGCGGGCATTAAAGGGAAATATATGATTCAGCTGATCAGCGAGAGAGCCTCCCATTTGAACTGCGGTGCCTTCGCGTCCTGCCGATCCTCCGCCCAAATGTGTTAGAAGTGTACCGATTAACACCAGCGGCGCCATATGCCAGGGAAGCCGTTTTTGAGGCTGTGTGATTTCGTCGATTATCTGATTATTCCCTTTTTCTACCGTTTTACCGAAGTAGTGGTACAAAAGCCCTATCAGCAAGCCTATTACGGGTAAAAGATAATAGATCCAAGATGTAGTTTCTCTGTAGTTAGTAACCCAATCTAATGCTATCAGGAAAAATGCAGAGGCGCTTCCAGATATAATTCCCACAACTCCGGCTAACAAAAACCATTTCAGTGTAAATGAAAGGATGTGGAGGTGAGTTCTGGAATACATCCTATTAATTTCTGAAAAGAATTACACTCGTAGCTATTTTCAACCCTTCCATTCTGGATTTTAATACAATATTCTAAATTTAATCGTGTTTGAAATCTCTTTCAGCTCCTTTAAAACTTGTTTATCGTACTGGTCGCTCACATCGGTGATTGCATAACCGATGTGTGAATTAGTCATTAAAAACTGACTCACAATATTTATTTTGTGATTGGCGAAGATCTGATTTATCTGGGCCATTATTCCGGGTACGTTTTTATGAATGTGGATAAGGCGATGAGCATGTGCCACTTTCGGTAATTGCAGATTTGGAAAGTTTGAACTTAAATAAGTATCACCTCTGTTTATGAAGTCCGCTACGCGCTTTGAAATGAACTGCGCATTTCTCGGATTGTGTTTAGGGTCGTCGAAAATAACAATGCCCATCTCAGTCGCAATTTTATGCGAAAGTTTTTGTTTGCTGTTTCCTAAATAGCCTATTGTTTTCAGCTTAACAGCTTGTTTTAATTGCTCATCTTCAATTTTTTCACCATTAGCTAATATAAGCATTCCCACATCGGCGACGTATTTTTCCTCAAAGCTTGTTTTATGACGGATCGAGAATCCATCTTTTTTCAAGATTTGCATGGTTTCTTCCGGGACATCTCCCACAATCAGACAAAGAATTCTGTTTTTAGGGTAAGAAATTGCCCGGGGTAATTGATTGATGTATAAAAACTCGTCAAAGCTCGGAGTAACATGATCTGCTTTTTCAAGGATGCTCTGACGGGCTATATTTTCAGTAAATGCATAAAACTTCTGAATTAAGCCCGATTCTTTTAACTGAAAATCTGAATAACCATCACCAATACCAAAAATATCTCCTTCAAGTTTCAGCTGTTTTAAGAGCTTAACTTTTCCGCCTTCTTCAGAAAGAGGATTGCTGTCGTCGTATCCAACAATATTGCCGTCCACATCGAACAAAAAGGTATTTGCGTAAATATTTTCTTTTTTAATATGATAGGGAAGAACTACGGGTGTAATAAACTCTTTGAATCCACCGGAAACTATCAAAACATCATCCGCATGGTTTTTAAAAAAGGTCCTGTTTCTTGAAAATGATGAAGAGACAAGTTTTTTTAAACGGCTTACTAGTAACTTTAAATGATCGCGATTTGCCTGAAGAACTTTAACCCGCTGAGTTAAGCTTTCGCGGAAAGACAGTCTGCCTTCCATGGCGGCATTGGTAAGATCTTCAATTTCTTTATAAATAGCTTCGCGGTTCGGATTATCTTTTAATGAAATTCGAGCCAACTCATCTAATGCTTCAACCTGGGTAAACGTACTATCGAAATCTATGATGTAGTAATTCTTCATTATTGTTGGGAAGGTTCCTTAAATTGCTGCAAAGGTAGTAAACCTGTTATTTGTTTAGTGCATCGCAAGCCTCTTTAATGCTGATTTTAATAGGTTTGAATTCAAAATCAGGAAAAAAATCGCGAAATTTCTCGGAAGAGTACGCTGATTTTTTAAAAGCATTGCGGGCGGTATCTTTGGTAAGGCCGTATTTTTTGCCGTTTATCAACGAAAGTAATTCTGCGCCACGCCAGCCAAGTTCCATCATCCATGGTTTGGCTTCAATGCGCGGAGGCTTAACATGAAAAGCTTCGGCAGCTTCAGTTAAAACGTCTTTTAAACTCCAGTTTTTAGCGTTTATTACAAAACGTTCTCCGCAGATATCACTTTCCATAAGTGCGATCATCGCCCGGGCCACATCCTCCACATCCACGAATCCGTTGCTGCCGCAGGTATAAAACTTTAATCCTTTTCTGACGGATTCAAAAATTTGCCCACTGCCTGAGGTTCCGGCATTCTTGCCTATAATTATCGACGGGTTTACAATAACGGCATTTAACCCTTCAGCCATCGCCCTCCACACTTCCATTTCGCTTTCATACTTTGAAATTGAATATCCCTGTTGTGTGCCGTTAAATTCCCAGTGATTGTTTTCGGTGACAGGAAGCCCGGCTTTGGATTCCCCAAGCGCTGCAACCGAACTTACGTGAACTAACTTTTTGATATTTTTTTCCAGACACAGATTTACTATATGGTATGTGCCCTCTTTGTTAATTCGTAATTGTTTTTTTTTGTCTTCTGCAGCGAAGGAAAGTAAAGCTGCACCATGATACACATGAGTAATGTTCTCAAAAGCCTGTTCAAGCGCAAAATAATCGAGAATGTCGGCTTCAAACCATTCCAACGCAGGCTGATTATGTAAGATGGCGGGGATTTCGGAAGATGCCCGTTTCAATGCACGAATCTGTTCGCCTTTATCAAGCAATTGTCTAACTAATTCAGAACCTAAAAATCCGGTAGCACCCGTAACCAATATCATCCAAGATGGGTTTTGAAATTGGATTCAAACTTACATAATTTTTAAGCAAGGTTTGTTTAATCATTAATAAGGCTGGATAAACAGTAGGTGGATCGCATGAAAAACAAGTTTCATTACTGAAATTAACATTTTAATTTGATCTTTGATTCAGGGATCAATTTGTCCTGGCCTGTTTCATATCAAATAAATCAAATGTCTTTAGCCGATTTTTTTTCACCTGTAGATTCAAATAAAGTAAGTGTTCGTGAGGTGTTTTTTACAAGTCAACTTGGATCGCAGGTCGAGATTTATATACATGAATTCCCCGATCTGGAGACCCAAACTTTTGATATCGCCATCATAGGCGTTCTTGAAGATAGAAATTCCATTGACAACCAGGGTTGTGCTCTGGGGCCGGATTATGTTCGCGAGAAACTATACTCCCTTTACCAGGGAACATATAATATCCGGATGGTCGATTTAGGAAATATTAAGGCCGGAAATACCGTTTCCGATACTTATTTCGCGGTAAAAACGGTTGTAGCCGAACTGGTTAAGAAAGATATCGTGCCGTTGATTATAGGAGGTGGGCAGGATCTGACCTATGCTCAGTATCTCGCATACGAATCTTTAGAGCAGAAAGTTGATCTGGTTATCGTTGATCCTAAGTTCGATCTGGATGATTCGGTACACGATAATACTATAGAAACAGGTTCAACATCTTATCTCAATAAAATTTTACTTCATCAGCCTAACTATCTGTTTAACTACAGCAATATCGGTTATCAAACCTATTATGTAAATCAGGACAGTTTAAGAGTTATGGAGAAATTATTGTTCGATGTTCATCGGCTCGGCGAGTTTTCGGGTAATATTTCAGTTTCCGAACCTATAATCCGAAATGCCAATCTTTTAAGTTTTGATATGGCGGCCATTCGTTCTTCAGATGCCGGAGGTAACGCCAATGCAGGACCTAACGGCTTTTATGGAGAGGAGGCTTGTCAGATCTGTCGCTATGCTGGTCTGAATGACAAACTGACCTCAATAGGTTTTTATGAGTTTAATCCTGCGTATGATACCAACGGGCAAACGGCGATGCTACTGGCTCAAATGATCTGGTATTTTGTGGATGGGGTTTATCATCGTAAAAAGGATTTTCCTTTGCAGCCAAAATCGCAATACCTTATTTATAGGGCATCATTAAAAGATAATACACATGAGCTGGTATTTGTAAAAAGTAAAAAAACTGATCGATGGTGGATGCAAGTGCCTTATCCGGTTGGAACTTCGAAGAATGAACGCTATCATTTAGTGCCCTGCAGATACGAAGATTACCAAATTGCCGTTTCAGGAGAGATGCCTGACTTGTGGTGGAGAACTTATCAAAAGCTGAATTAGAAAAGTGAAACCTGCTTCGGCAGCAAAACATAATAAAAAATGCTCATACAGGCTTTACGCCATTAAGTAATTTATTCTCTTATGAAATTTAAAATTCTATTCCTTTTATTCTGTTTGTCTTTTTCTGTTGTATTTGCACAAAAGCAAAAGTTCGAGATAAAAGGAACGATTGATCAGAAGTTACAAGGTAAAAAATTATACTTTACCCGGATAAAAATGTACGGTACTCCGAAGCCGGAATCTGTTCCTGTAACCGTTGCAAATGGCACTTTTTTAATAAAAGGAGAAATTGAAGAACCAGAACAGGCATTCTTGTCCTTTACCCAGGAAGCTAAGGCCGATACAACAGCCCTTTCCTTTTTGATTGACAAGGGAAACATAAATGTTGTTATTGCTGATAGACTTTCTTCTGCTAAGGTAACAGGTTCTAAGGCTGACAAGGATTTTAAAGCTTATTTGAGTAAAACAGCACCAAATACCCAGGAATTCAATGAGTTTTATGAATTAATGAAACGGAAGGCGATGAATGGCGGAAATCGTGATTCTCTTCAGCTTGTTTTTCAGAATGCATACGAGATTTATAAGAAAGAAACACACAATATCAGGTTAGACTTTATCAGAAAAAATCCAAATACGTTTATGAGTCTTTTACTACTGCCTGAAATTGCAGAGTACTCTCAGAATTACAAGCTTATAGATTCTATATATAACTTGTTGGGTAGCGACATCAAAAAGATGCCTTCAGCAAAAATCATCAGCGACAAATTTCAAAGAGAAAGAACTCTTTCTATTGGCGCAGTCGCACCTGAATTTTCTCAGGCTAATGTCGATGGCCGGCAGGTAAGACTTAGTGAATTTAGAGGGAAATACGTTTTACTGGATTTCTGGGCATCGTGGTGCGGCCCCTGCCGACAAGAAAATCCAAACGTTGTTAAGGTTTACAATCAGTTTAAAGACAAAAATTTTACTGTACTGGGAATTTCGCTCGACAGACCCGGCGCTAAATCTGCCTGGCTTAAAGCGATTGAAGATGATAAGTTAACCTGGACACACGTTTCTGACTTAAATTTCTGGAAGAACGAGGTGGCAGTAATGTATAATGTGACGGGTATACCGCAAAATTTTCTTCTTGATCCTGAAGGGAAAATAGTGGCAAAAAATTTACGAGGCGAGCAGTTAGAAGCCGCACTTGATCAGATTTTAAATAGAAAGAATTAATGGTTAATTAAATAGCCGATCGCTACGAAAACCAGCCCTGCGAGAGATATCAGCAGGGCATTTTTCCCAAATAATATTCCCAAAATAATTCCCACGATAATGAGCATGAAGCCTACCCAGAGGTAGGTTCTGGAAGTTTTTATGGTTGATTCATCAACTTCTGTGCGATCACTAACCAACTGCGTCTCTTCAATTTGCTGTTTATTTTTTGCAAAAGATGGTTTGTTATCGACCGCTTGAGTTTTACCAGCAATTGTGTTTTGACCTGCTTTTAGAATTGGCTTTACAGCTGATTTTTGTAGTGCGGCTGGTGTTGTTTTTGTTTGATTTGTAGAAGCCTCTTTTTTATAGTAACTGCCGTTACCAGCAAATGATTTTCTGATGCCTTTCGGTTTTTCTGTTCGGATAGTTTTAGCTGTTTGAGAATCCTGAAGAAGGCTGTCAAAATTTAAAACTCTTGGTTTTTCTGTAGCAGTTATTTTTATAGTTACCCGTTTTATAGAATCCTGAAGATTATTTCTGCCCTTAATTGCAAAAGATGGCATCGCCCCTCCGACAAGCAGCAGTAGAATAATTAGGGTTTTCGAGTGCATTTTCAAAGGAGCGTTTGGATAAATATATGCCAAAAGTATTAAAAATCCTTTTTATTGTGCTATTTATATCTGACAGCAAACTATGTATCAATTCGTTAGCCGAAGAGATGTGGGAAATGTTGATAAAGAGGAAAGCTCCGCATTTGCAGAGCTCTCCTTATTATAGTAGATCGAAACCGATGTCGGTTCTGAAATACCTACCGTCATAATAAACCCTTCCAGCATCTGCGACAGCTTGTTGCACGGCGTCAAACATCGTATCCTGTAAAGAGGTAATAGCAAGAACTCGTCCCCCTGATGTTTTGATTAAACTATCATCAAGCTGGGTTCCGGCATGGAATACATACGACTCCCGGATGTTTTCAAGGCCTGATATTACTTTTCCTTTCATGTATTCGCCCGGATAACCGCTCGCTACAAGCATCACGGTTGCGGCCGTTTTGGAAGAAATTTTTAGTTCTTTCTCAGCAAGGTTTTCATTCGCGACCCCCAGTAATAAATCCAGAAAGTCGCTTTCTATGCGTGGAAGAACGCTTTCAGTTTCCGGATCGCCCATTCGCACGTTATATTCAATAACATTAGGCTCCCCGTTATCATTCATTAAACCGATGAAAATAAATCCTTTAAAAGGGATGTGATCGGCCTTAAGTCCATGAATGGTAGGGATAACAATCGTTTCCTCTACCTTCTTCATAAAGGCAGCATCCGCGAACGGAACGGGCGAAATAGAACCCATTCCTCCGGTGTTTAATCCCGTGTCTCCTTCTCCGATGCGCTTATAATCTTTTGCTTCTGGTAATATTTTATAGCTGATGCCGTCTGTTAAAACGAAAACAGATAGTTCGATTCCGGTAAGAAATTCTTCGATAACTACTGTACTGCTGGCTTCTCCGAACTTAGCATCTTGAAGCATCGCTATTAATTCAGTCTGAGCTTCTTCTAAAGTCTGGCAAATTAACACGCCTTTTCCTGCTGCTAAACCATCAGCTTTTAGTACTATCGGTAATTTATGGGTTTCTAAATATGATAGTCCCTGGCTTAAAGAATTTTTCGTGAATGAGGCTGAAGCGGCCGTTGGGATATTATGACGCCTCATAAATGCTTTCGAGAAGTTTTTACTTCCTTCAAGTTGTGCGCCTTCCTGTTGAGGTCCTATTACAGGGATATTTTTAAGTTCGTCGTGTGCAAGGAAATAATCATGAATTCCTTTTACAAGAGGTTCCTCAGGCCCTACAATTACCAGGTTAATATCGTTATCAACAACAAAGTGACGAATGCCTTTAAAATCAGTGGCAGATAAATCGATATTTTTTCCATAAGTACCGGTTCCGGCATTACCCGGAGCAATATACAATTCTTTACATAATGGACTTTGCGATATCTTCCAGGCAAAAGTGCTTTCTCTTCCGCCAGAACCAAGTAAAAGGATTTTCATGGCGCAAAGATAAAATTCTATATTGTTAAAGGGAATTTAGATATGTATTAGCGTCGGAATTTAACCTTATAAGGTCAGGGATGGCTGAAAATTTGCTTGTTTAAAAACATCAGTAAGAAAATCTCGCATTGGGTACTATATTCCATAACGCGGTGATTTTATCAATTCAACGAATTAAAGCTCATTTTCTCCGCTTTTTATCAAGCAATTTTTTTTCACTCTGCCAGTTATATAATAGATTGCTTTTCCCAGCAATTATTCAGCAAATAAAATTAATTTTGCTTGCAATTATGTCATATTGGCTTATCGCCATTGATGGCGTAGTTATTGATTAAAACAGAGTTCATTCGATACAACATGTTAGGTTTTTTAAATAAACTATTCGGAAGTAAATCCGAACGCGATATAAAGCAAATTCAGCCATTGGTTGAACAGATTAAAGCAGAATATCCAAAACTGGCTTCGCTAAGCGATGATGAATTGCGTCAGAAAACTGCGGAATTTAAAGCTATAATAAAAGAAGCTTTAGCTGCAATAGATCAGGAAATTCAGCAATTGAAAGAAGAAGCTGAAAATTCTGAATTGTCCATTCATGATAAAACGGATCTATACGATAAAGTAGATAAACTAGGTAAAGACCGCGATAAGCAGCTTGAGGTTGTTTTATTGGAAATTCTTCCTCAGGCATTTGCGGTGGTGAAAGAAACTGCCCGTCGTTTTACGGAAAATAAAACTATTGAAGTTACAGCTACTCAATTCGACCGCGAATTGGCCGCTCGCAAAAATAACGTACAGATAAAAGGCGATAAGGCAATTCACCACAATACCTGGTTAGCAGCAGGTACCGAGGTTGTGTGGAACATGATTCATTATGATGTTCAGCTAATTGGTGGTATCGTATTGCACCAGGGTAAAATTGCTGAGATGACTACAGGTGAAGGTAAAACTCTTGTTGGAACCTTACCTGCATATCTGAACGCGCTTGCTGGTCAGGGTGTGCATATCGTTACTGTTAACGATTATCTTGCCCGCCGTGACTCCGAGTGGAACGGTCCTTTATTCGAATTTCATGAGTTAAGCGTTGATTGTATTGATAAGCATCAGCCAAATTCTGAAGGCAGGCGTAATGCTTATTTAGCCGACATCACTTTTGGTACCAATAATGAGTTTGGTTTCGATTACCTGCGTGATAACATGACGCAATCGCCAGAAAGCCTTGTACAGCGGAAACTGCATTTTGCTATGGTGGATGAGGTCGATTCAGTTTTAATTGATGATGCACGTACCCCATTAATTATTTCAGGTCCGATACCGAGAGGTGATGAACACGAATTTTATGATTTGAAACCTCGCATCGAGCGCTTGGTAAATGCTCAGAAAAGTTTTGTCAACACAGCCTTAAATGAAGCTAAGAAACAAATTGCTGATGGTAAGTCGGGTGTTAACGAAGGCGGACTGGCTTTATTACGGGCACATCGCGGATTGCCGAAAAGTAAGGCTTTAATCAAATTCTTGAGTGAATCGGGCGTCAAACAGGTTCTTACCAAAACTGAAAACTACTATATGCAGGATCAGGGTAAGGAAATGCCAAAGGTTGACGAAGAGTTGTTTTTTATTATTGATGAAAAACATAACCAGGTAGAACTTACTGAGAAAGGTATTGAGCTAATTACTGCTTCAGGCGAAGATGCTGGTTTCTTTGTGATGCCGGATGTCGGTTCCGAAATAGCCGATATAGAAAAATCGACTCTGAGCACAGAAGAGAAACTTGCTAAAAAGGATTCTTTGATGCGTGATTTTTCAGTGAAATCAGAACGGATTCACTCTGTAAATCAGCTGTTAAAGGCATACACTTTGTTCGAAAATGATGTTGAATACATCATTGACGAAGGAAAAATCAAAATCGTCGATGAGCAGACCGGCCGTGTTATGGAAGGTCGTCGTTATTCTGATGGTTTGCACCAGGCGATTGAAGCTAAAGAGAATGTAAAGGTTGAGGACGCATCTCAAACCTATGCAACTATTACTCTTCAGAACTATTTCAGAATGTACCATAAGCTAGCCGGTATGACTGGTACGGCCACTACAGAAGCAGGCGAGCTATGGCAGATCTATAAATTGGATGTAGTTGAAATCCCAACTAACGTACCGATGCAACGTAAAGACATGGAGGATAAGGTTTATCGTACCATGCGCGAGAAATACAATGCGGTTGTGGATGAGATTGCGTCATTAACTCAGGCTGGAAGGCCAGTTTTGGTTGGTACAACTTCCGTTGAGATTTCAGAGTTATTAAGCCGGATGCTGAAACTGAGAGGTGTTAGGCATAATGTGTTAAATGCGAAACTTCACCAGAAAGAAGCAGATATTGTTGCCGAAGCGGGTAAAGCCGGAACAGTTACCATTGCCACCAATATGGCTGGTCGTGGTACGGATATTAAATTAGGTGAAGGTGTTAAAGAAGCCGGAGGTTTAGCCATTGTCGGTACTGAGCGTCATGAATCCCGTCGTGTTGACAGGCAGTTACGCGGTCGTGCAGGTCGTCAGGGAGACCCTGGATCCTCTCAATTCTTCGTGTCTCTTGAAGATAATTTAATGCGTTTGTTTGGTTCTGAAAGGATTTCAAACATCATGTTAAGAATGGGGATTGAAGATGGTGAGGTAATTCAGCATTCAATGATCACTAAGTCAATTGAACGTGCACAACGGAAGGTCGAAGAAAACAACTTTGGTATTCGTAAGCGTTTGCTTGAGTATGATGATGTGATGAACTCGCAGCGATCAGTTATTTATGCTAAACGTAAAAATGCTCTTTTCGGCGAACGCCTTGAAGTGGATCTGAACAATACCTTTTTTGATACGGTTGAAGATATTATAACTGAGTACAAGGAAACCTCAAACTTTGAAGGCTTTAAATTAGAGTTGATAAGGATATTCTCAATCGATCCTGAAATTACTGAAGATGAGTTCACTGCCTCGTCAATAGCTAAGTTAACCGAGCGTATGTTTGCTAAAGTAACTGATTACTATCAGCGTAAAATTGAAGTGATTGCTCAGCAAGCTTACCCGGTACTTAAACAGGTTTTTGAAGAACGTGGAGAGTTTATAGAAAATATCATTGTTCCGTTTACAGATGGAATCAGGGGAATGCAGGTTTCTGCAAATCTTAAAAAAGCAGTAGAAAGCAAAGGAACAGAAGTATTTAAATCTTTTGAAAAGACTGTAGTTCTTGCCTTGATTGATGAGTCATGGAAAGAGCACCTTCGCGAAATGGATGAGTTAAAGCAATCCGTTCAGAATGCGGTTTACGAGCAGAAAGATCCATTGGTTATTTACAAGATGGAAGCGTTTAATTTATTTAAACAAATGCTTGTAACGGTGAATAAAGAAGTGGTTAGCTTCTTATTTAAGGGCGGAATTCCATCTCAGCAGTCGGAAGAGGTAAGAGAGGCTCGTCCGCAACCCAAACAAGATCTGTCTAAATTAAAAGTTTCTAAACCACAGCTTGCTGCATTAGCAAGTGCTGGTGGCGCTCCAATGGAAGATACTCGTGAAATCCAAAAAACAATGCCGGTACGAGCAGAGGTTAAAATTGGAAGAAACGATCCTTGTCCTTGCGGAAGCGGGAAAAAATATAAGAACTGCCATGGTGCAGGTCTGGAATAAGGTTAGTGTTATAAAGTTCATTCAGTTTTTAATTTTTTAATTTTTGAATTGCACTAAATGTTAAAAGAAAAAGTCCGGGCCTTAGCAGAAAGTATTCACTCCGATGTGATCGACATTCGCAGGCATTTGCATCAGAATCCTGAATTGTCATTTGCAGAGTATCAAACCTCCGCATTTGTTAAGTCTCAGCTTGATGCCTTAGGCATTCAATGGTCGCCAATGGCTGACACGGGCGTTGTAGGATTATTAAGGGGCGACAAGCCCTCTGAATCTGTCATCGCTTTGCGTGCAGACATGGATGCTCTGCCGATTATAGAGGCTAACGATGTTTCTTATAAATCGAAGAATGAAGGCATAATGCATGCCTGCGGACACGACGTGCACACTTCATCTTTACTTGGAGTGGCGAGGATTCTTACAGAACTGAAATCCGAATTTGGTGGCACAATAAAACTTATTTTTCAGCCGGCAGAAGAAAAACTACCCGGCGGAGCAAGCGTAATGATCAAAGAAGGAGTGCTGGAGAATCCGAAACCCCAGGCTGTTATCGGCCAGCATGTTATGCCTTTGATCGATGCCGGTAAAATAGGTATCCGCTCGGGGAAATACATGGCTTCTACCGACGAATTGTATGTCACTGTTACAGGAAAAGGTGGCCATGGTGCACAGCCTCAGCAAAATATTGATCCCGTTTTAATCACGTCGCACATCATCGTCGCTTTGCAGCAAATCGTAAGCCGCGTCGCCGATCCAAAGCTCCCTACAGTATTGTCTTTTGGTAAAGTAATTGCAAACGGTGCAACTAACATCATACCTAATGAAGTGAAACTGGAAGGCACTTTCAGAACCATGGATGAAACATGGCGTGCGGAAGCTCATAAGCGCATGAAAAAAATGGCGGAAGGGATCGCTGAAAGCATGGGTGGAAGCTGCGATTTTAATATTGTGAATGGTTATCCATTTCTTGTAAATGAGGAAAAACTGACCGCTAAGGTTCGCGAGTGCGCGGTAGATTATCTTGGAGAGGAAAACGTGCTGGATATCGATATATGGATGGCTGCAGAAGACTTTGCGTATTATTCTCAGGTTTCCGACGCTTGTTTTTATCGTTTAGGAATTCGGAACGAGGCGAAGGGAATTACATCTTCAGTACATACACCGACATTTAACATTGATGAAAGCGCTTTAAAAACAGGCGTAGGATTAATGGCTTACACTGCTTTGAAACAGTTAGGAAATTAGGCGGATTTTTGCGGTTTTTTTGAAATGTCTTCCGGGTTTGTCGCAAACTTATTCACCTGCTTTAAATAAGATGATTGCTTCATCTCCGTAAAAACAATTATATTCTAATGAAAAATATAATAACAGCCTTCTTTTTCTTAACAATATCTTTTTTTGCCGAGGCGCAGCAAATTCCTCGTTATAATCCCGACACAGTTCTCACTGTCACATTTGATACGGTAATAAATATTACAGCAAAAAGACTTACTGTTGAGACATTTATTAATGAGATCTTAAAAGATACCAGCTTTTACGAAGCTTTCAGCAACATGAAAAAATACAGTTTCACAGCTGAAAACAGGGTGTTTACATATGATAAAAAAAATAAGATCGAGGGGAAAGTGTTTCGTAAGATCTACCATAATAACAATGGCCCATACCAAATGCAGTTCTTAGCTAAGCAGGATAGTGGTAAACTTTATAAAAAGAACGGCAAGTTTCAATTGTACACTGTTGAGATGTTTGATTACATTTTCATGAACCCTTATAATTCGGATTTTGAGTCTGCCGCTCCATCTTCGGGAAAGGCTGGGGGAACGAATGAATCCTATAAGGATAAGCTAAAAACATTGATTTTTAGTCCCGGAAGGCCGATTAAAGGGGTTCCGATTATTGGCGGAAAAACTCAAATCTTTACTGCCAACATGCGTCAGTATTATAACTATACTTTTTTTTCCAGCACATATCTGGATTCCATCCCGGTATATAAATTTACGGTTAAAGTTAAACCCGATATAACCCGGTGGACGGAAGACGGACTAATGATCAAAGAGCTGACCACGATCTTCGATAAGCGAAACTTCCAGATTCTTGGCCGATACGTGGATATGAAGTACGATAATATTGCGTTTGATTTTGATGTGCAGATGAATATAGAGCTGGGTTATTTTGATAATGGTGAGGTATTGTTGCCTACAAAAATAAGTTATCAGGGTGATTGGGATATCCCATTAAAAAAGGAAGAAAAGGCGAGCTTCCTGATCTTGCATAAGGGCTACAAACCAGGCAAAAAGTAAGCTTGATGTAGTCCGGAATTCTGTGTACATTAAATCCTTTTATTTTTCCTGATGATTGCCAAAGAAACCGTCGATAAAATCCTGGAAACCGCTCGTATTGAAGAGGTGGTTGGCGACTTTGTGCATCTTAAAAAACGTGGTACTAGTTTAATTGGGAATTGCCCCTTTCATAATGAGAAAACTCCTTCCTTTCACGTATCAGTAAATAAGGGAATTTATAAATGCTTTGGCTGCGGTAAAGGCGGTGATTCTACCCGCTTTATCATGGATCACGAGAAGTACTCTTATCCGGAAGCGTTAAAGTATTTAGCTAATAAATACAATATTGAGATCGCGGAGATTGAAGCCTCGCCCGAACAACAGGTGGCTGATAGCCGCAGGGAAAGTCTTTTTGTGATCTCTTCATGGGCGGCCAAGTTTTTCAGCCACAACATGTGGGAAACACAGGCTGGGCAAACCATAGGTTTAGGTTATTTTAAAGAGAGAGGCTTCCGGGATGACATTATTAAGAAGTTCGAACTCGGCTATTCGCCGGATGAATGGGGCGCTTTAGGCGAAAAAGCTGTACGGGAAGGATATAAGGAAGAATTTTTAGAAGAAACCGGACTGTCAATCCGGAACGACAAAGGAGGATTATACGATCGCTTCCGCGGACGGGTGATGTTTCCGATCCACAACTTTACAGGTAGGATCATCGGCTTTGGCGGGCGAACTCTTAAAACCGACAAGAACGTACCCAAATATGTAAACTCTCCGGAGAGTGAAATCTATCATAAATCAAACGTTCTCTACGGACTTTTCTTTGCCAAGAAAGCGATACGCGATTTAGATAATTGTTACCTGGTTGAAGGATACGCAGATGTGCTTTCTGTCCAACAGGCGGGTATAGAAAACGTGGTTGCTTCGTCGGGAACTTCACTTACGGTCGAGCAAATCCGGCTCATTTCTCGTTTTACAAAAAACATAACGATCCTCTTCGACGGTGATGCCGCCGGAATTAAAGCTTCACTGAGAGGCTTGGATATGATTTTGGAAGAGGGTCTGAATGTGAAAGTGGTTCTTTTCCCGGAAGGGAATGACCCCGATTCATACGTTCAAAAGCTTGGAAGCGCCGCTTTCAAAACTTTCCTCGAAAAAAACCAGCAAGATTTTATTTTATATAAAACCTCTATCCTGCTAAAGGATGCAGGGAATGATCCCATAAAAAAGGCTGGAATTATACATGATGTGGTTGATAGCATCGCCAAAATTCCCGATGACATTAAAGCTTCAGTCTTTGTGCGAGAATGCAGCTCTTTGCTGCAAATTGAAGAGCGTGTTCTGATTGCCGAATTAAATAAGTTAAGGCTCAATAAAAATAAAAGAGAGAATAACAGGCCTGAACCATCTGCCGGAAGACCTGAGGAGTTACCTCCCCCCGAAGGATTTTTCGATGCGGAGACCTATACCGACAATGACGAATTTCAGGAAAAGGAAATTGTTCGCTTGCTTTTAAATTATGGACATGAGCTGGTTCACTGGGACGGCATTACGGATACCTACATCGCGCCATACGTTATTTCCAATCTGGCCGATGTGACTTTTGATAATCCGCAGTGTAAAAGTGTTTTAGAAGAATATAATAAGCGCATTGAGAATGGAGAGCTGCCAACGGTGCAAGATTTTATTAACCATTCTGACGCCAGGATTTCCGAGCTTGCAATTTCTCTGATTTCTTCTCAATATAATTTAAGTGAAAACTGGTATAACAAGCGGAAGATTTATGTTCGTAACGAGACCGAAAATATGCGAGCCACCATTTTAGGCGGGATTTTTCACTTGAAGAAACGTAAGGTTGACCGTATTCTTAAAAATATTCGACTGGAGATTCAGCAGGAAACCGATGAGGATAATCAAATCATTTTGATGCAACGTTATTTGCGTGTGAAGGAGGTTGAAAAAGGTATTTCCAGCTTTTTAGGATCTGTAGTTTTGAAGTAATGGCTACCCACAATCTTTTAGGCCAGCAGGGCGAATCCATCGCCAAAAAGTATCTTGAGGAAAATGCCTATGAAATTCTTGATGAGAACTGGTGCTTCGGCAAAGCTGAAGTAGATTTGATTGCTTATCGCGATAAGCGTATCATTTTCGTGGAAGTAAAAACCCGTACATCAACTGGATTTGGTCAGCCAGAAGATTTTGTAAATGAAGCTAAACAAACACTTTTGCAAAAGGCTGCAGAAGAATATCTTTACATCATGGATTTCAAAGGTGAAATTCGATTTGACATCGTATCCATACTTTTTTCAAATGATGGAGCATATAAATTAAAACACATTGAAGATGCATTTTGGTAAAAAAATATATAAGGTTGTTGTTCTTTCCGGAACTTTAACTCTGTTTTTATTTTCATGTAAGAGATCCCTTGATAAATCCACTTATATCATTTCTCCTGATGAGGGAAGCAGAGTAACTTCGGGCGAAACTATCACATTAAAAACCGACGCAGAACCTGGGAGATTTGATTCCATTGCATACTTTGTTGATTCAAAATATATAACCAGCCGCAGCGATACTCAAGCGGTGAAATTTCCAACCACCGGTTTGCCTTTCGGCGGACGATTAGTAACTGCCATTATTTATACGGCCGGCGATTCTGTCGAAATAAATACTAATATCCAACTATTTCCCGCGAATGCTCCGGTAAAATATAGCTACAAAGTAGTAAACACTTATCCGCATGATACCAGCTCTTACACTCAGGGATTAGAGTATCACGATGGGGTTTTATACGAAAGTGATGGTGAGTATGGTCACTCAAGCTTACGGAAAGTTGATTTTAAATCGGGCAAGGTTTTGCAAAAGACGGATTTGGGGTCACAGTTTTTTGCTGAAGGGATAACCTTGTTAGGAGATAAAATTATTATGCTGACATGGAAAGAAGGAGTTGGCTTTGTATTTGATAAAAATACCTTGACAAAACTCGGTGAGTTTCCCTACACAACAGGCACCCGGGAAGGGTGGGGATTAGCTTTTGACGGTACTCACATCCTTAATACAGACGGATCTCACTCAATTTATAAGCTCAACAAGGATACGTATCAAGTGCAAAGCTCTATCGATGTTTACGATAACAAAGGACCTGTAAGTAATTTGAATGAGCTGGAGTATATCAATGGGAAGATCTACGCCAATGTTTATATGCAGGATCGGATAATTATTATTGATCCTTACACCGGCGGGGTTGAGGCTGAACTGAATTTGCAGGCATTAGCCCCTTATGAAGACAGATTTGATTCGGGCCTTGTGTTAAACGGAATCGCTTGGGACGCTAAAGGCAAACGCTTATTTGTTACCGGCAAAAAGTGGAATAAGCTTTTCGAAATAAAAATATTGTAAGGATGATTAAAAATCGCCCCTACATTAACTTACCGAAAATTAAGTCTTTGTCGCTGTTAAAGTGGTGCCTGCTAATGTCACAGAATAAATCTTAAGGGCTCTCGTGCTCCCTCCGCCAACTGGCTGATTTGTTACCGCTCCAGCGGATGTATACGTTGAAGAATGTAGGCTGCAAAAGATTCTATTATTATTTTGTTGCCATGTAAGGGGATTGCCCTGATGCGGGCATGCTGATTCTGTAGCAACAAAGGATGATGCTGTGTTTTCTGAAGCAATTCTAAAGAATAGTACTCCGTTTACGGTGGTCTGACTCCCAACCGATCCCATTGTCGAAATATCCACATTAACAGTATTGCTGCCGGAGTTTGGCGTTCCAGTGTCGTCGTCATCTCCACTTTTGCTGCAAGCCTGAAAACAGGTGCCTGTACATGCCAGAGCAAAGCTGATTCCCAGTGTTTTTAAAAATTCGTCTCTTTCCATAACGTGCTGTTTAATAGATTTTTGATTGGGTATCCGGATTCCTTGATCTTCCGAGACTGAAATTTCTTGAGATAGTGAATCCGAAGCGTACACCTCCATCATTCCACGACTTTTTTGTCTCCGGCAGAAAGTTGTTTTCAATAATATATTCGGAATTCATGAAGTTGAGAGAAAATACGTGTCCGCCGGTTTCAATTTCTAATCCGACGCCAAGCGGGTTAAAATAGCTTTCAGAAAAGCTGTCCGGGCGGCCGAAAGCATTCACAAGTTGATAGTCGCCGATCAAAGAGAGCCGCTTGCTTAATTTGAATCTACCTGCAAAGCCCAGACTGAAAAGATTTTGCTGATCGCCAAAAGCGATATGTTCAGAGCGAAGCAGGTAGGTTGGTGAAATTTGCAAAGAAAGATGTTCTGAAAACTTTTTCGCTATGATTGCCTGAAGTAAGTAGCTGTTCCTGGTCGAGTCGCCATTAAATTCATTATTAAAATTTTCTTCTCTGGCAATAATTCCGGCCTGCCCAAGAAGTGTGATCGTAAGTGGAATTCTTTGACTTTGTTGAATCGTTTTTTGTTTAATGAAAAAATTATAGAGTTCTTCGCGTTTACTTCTGCCGATACCCAGGGTTAATTTATCTGTTAGTCCGAAGTCCAAGCCAATATAAAGGTCTGTAGCTCCGTCAAGTCCAAACAATGTATGTGAACTACCAAATTCCTCTCCGATATCTCCAAAATGATGACGGATGCGTAAATCCAAATCATGTTTTTTTTGAGTTTCGCTCGAATGCGACAAAACTATTCTGGTCGACTTAAACGTAGCGCTGGTTTTACCTCCTGCATATTTAGATGAGTCAAGCGACTGTAGCAGCGAATCTGTATCCTGCGCAAAGACGCAGCAATTGAAAAGGAATAGTACGACTATACTTGTGTAGATTTTTTGCATTTTATTTTAAGGTTTTAGAGTGGCATCAACATTAACTTTTATAACTTCAGCTATCTTGGTGAAAACGAGTTTCGGGATTTTGATTTTGTGATCAGCACATGCTACGTCAAAACCTGAAAGTATCTGTACCTGGCCATCTTTTACTTTTATTGTGCCGGGAATGGTACGCTGTTTAATGACTCCATGGATTAACAGTGCACCTGTGGCACTCACATTGTATTCCCCATCTTTAGTGAAATCTATTTCCTGGTTTATCTTACCATCAAATTTTGCATACGGATATTTATCACTTTCCATATAATTTTCATTGAAGTGTTCCTGCATCAAGCCTTTAGCAAACTCAAAGCTTTTAATGGGCACCTGAAATGCAATTTTGCCGGTTTTTGAGATCAAAACTGCAACACCTTTGTCAGATGCTGCTCTGATGTCTTCAATAGGGGTAGACGAAAAAAATCTCACCTTTACCCCCTTTGAGGTGAAGTTCTGCGCAAGGGCGGATGGACTTAATCCTCCGGTTAGCAGAATTAACAAAAGCAGATTATTTATTTTTCTTAGTGATATCATAAGTCATATTCAATGAAATTCCACTTGATTTTAAACGCACATTTCCTTCCCCAACTCCTCCCAATGGTAGTTTCACATAAGGTTCTATTGCCCATTGAATGTTAGCAGATTTGGGTTTTATATGATAACTGGCCGCCAGGTTCAACACGCTTAAGTAATGCTGGTTTGCATTGTTTTTTACCAGCAAATAATCTTTGTAACCCGATTGAGGCGTGTATTTGAAATTATATTCTTCTTTTAGCATGAGGTACGATGACAGACCCGATGATAATTTTATATGATTGTTCTTGTTTTGGAACAATGAATAGGAAATCTGCAACGGAATTTCGAGGATATTACAGGATGCATCAATCCCTGAAATTTTATCTGCTCGTGATGGGTTCTTTAGTTTATAATCGTAAGCACTGGCTGCATAAGATTTCAATCCGTATTTAACTCCCGAGCTTAGAGTGATCTTTTTTGATATGGTCGTATTTAGAAGTAATCCTATATTTAAATTGCCTTTTTTTCCGGCAATTGATTCAACTGAACTAAAATCCGGCCCGGCTAAGGCTGTTACACTAAAGCTCAGTTTCCTATTCTTAGGAGAGTTCTTTATTTCAGGCTTGGATTTTATCGTGTCGTTTTCAAATTCAGCTGAGGCAATTATTAAATCTTCTTCTGGTTCGGGGAATTTGTTATCGGATGCATTTAGACGGTCTAGTTGTACAAAAGGTATAAACTCAGAGCTGTCTGACATGCTTAAACTGGACGGTTTGTCGATTGCATTCTCCCTGACCAATAAACTCTTTTCATTTGTTTTCTTAGTTGAAGCAGCTTTAATTGCTGATCGTTTCTCAGAACCTAAAGATGCCTCAGCAATTGCTTTTTCTCCTGCCTTTGTTTTAATCGGCGACTTATTCTTGTCCCCATGTAAAATAGTCTCGTTCCCGGGCTTTAAAGTTTCAGATTTTTGTACATTTTGGTTGCTGCTCTCACTTATAGAATCTCCATTTAACAGCCAATAAGCTCCACCAAAAAGAAAAAGAAGCATCAGAACAAAACTGCTGTTCCTGATAAAAATCACACGGTCTCTTCTGCGGAGCTTTTGCTCCATCTTATCCCATGCAGATTCATCAAAGAAAAAATCCGCAGATTCTGCTTTTTGCTTTAGTAGCTCATCAAACTTTTTGTCAGATAATTCTTTCATGATATTTCAAAAGTCCTGGGCCCTGATGTGTCAGTTTCAATGGAGCTTAACATCTCTCTTAATTTATGCCTCGCTTTAAATAAGTTTGATTTCGAAGCGCCAACAGATATTGAAAGCATCGCTGAAATTTCTTCGTGCGAGTAGCCATCAATAACAAACAAATTAAAAACCGTACGATAGCCGGTTGAAAGCTTTTGTACTAGTTTTATTAAATCCTCATAATTTATCCTTGATAAAATATGTTCATGCTCTTCCAGTTCATGATTGCTGTTTAATTCCTCCATCTTCGTACGTCTTATTCTTCTCCTGTAATAGTCTATTGAGGTATTAATCATTATGGTACTAAGCCAGGATTTAAACGGCCTGCTTTCGTCGTATTTGCTGATGTTTGTAAACACGCGCATAAAACCGTCATTTACTATTTCTACAGCCTCCTCTTTGTGTTCCGCATAGCGTAAACATATCTTCATCGAAAATCCAAAGTATTGCTTGTAAAGCTCCTTCTGACTTTTACGGTCGCGGGATTTACATCCGGATAAGATATGTTTTATATCAGGCGAGTTCATTCAATAATAACTCAATATACCACATGTACGGAACTTCTTGAGCTCTGGTTGCTTCGGTCGAACCGGAATTTTTAGAATAAAAAAAAGGAGCAGTTTTTTTCTGCTCCTGAATGTTGAATTGAGTGTTTGCTAATTATTTACGCCACTCTTTATACTGATTAATTAAACCATTTGTCGAAGAATCGTGTGTGCTGATTTGCGCATCACTTTCTAGTTCCGGTAAAATTTTGTTCGCTAATTGCTTACCTAGCTCCACTCCCCATTGGTCGAAACTGAAAATATTCCATATAATGCCCTGAACAAATATTTTGTGCTCATACATTGCGATAAGCGCACCCAAAGTTTCCGGAGTTATTTTCTTTACAAGGATTGAATTTGTTGGCCGGTTGCCTTCAAATACTTTGAATGGAGCCAGCTTTTCAATTTCGGTTTCAGATTTGCCGGAAGCTTGCAGTTCAGCAACCACTTCCTCGTGGGTTTTGCCATTCATCAACGCCTCGGTTTGAGCAAAGAAATTAGATAATAGCAGGGTATGATGAGATCCGATTTTATTATGAGATTGTGCCGGTGCAATGAAATCGCAGGGGATTAATTTTGTTCCCTGATGAATCAATTGATAAAACGCATGCTGTCCGTTGGTGCCCGGCTCGCCCCAGATAACTGGTCCGGTTTGATAATTTACAGGCTCGCCATTTCTGTCGACATTCTTGCCGTTGCTCTCCATATCTCCCTGTTGGAAATATGCCGCAAAGCGATGCATATATTGATCGTAAGGCAAAATAGCGTGACTTTCTGCTTCAAAAAAGTTATTGTACCAGATTCCTAAAAGGGCGAGTATAACCGGCATGTTTTGGTCGAATTCGGATTTGCGGAAATGTTTATCCATATCGTGCGCTCCGGTTAACAATGCCTTAAAGTTGGCAAAGCCAATACCCAGGGCAACTGATGTGCCGATTGCGCTCCACAAAGAATATCTTCCTCCAACCCAATCCCAAAAACCAAACATGTTCTTAGTGTCAATACCAAATTCTGAAACTGCTTTTGCATTGGTAGAAAGGGCTGCGAAATGCTTGGCAACGCCTTCAGCGGAACCGCCGTTTGCTAAAAACCAATCACGTGCGCTATGAGCGTTCGCCATAGTCTCCTGAGTGGTAAATGTTTTGGAGGCTATCAGGAATAGGGTTGTTTCAGGATTAACTTCTTTTAACGCTTCCGCGATGTGTGTTCCATCAACATTAGATACAAAATGAAGCTTAAGATGGTTGCGGTACGACTTTAATGATTCGTAAACCATTACCGGTCCCAGATCAGAACCACCGATCCCAATGTTTACAATATCCGTGATAGCTTTTCCTGAATATCCTTTCCATGATCCTGAAATTACAGAATCGCAAAACATTTCCATTTTATCAAGAACCGCCTTTACATCAGGCATCACATCAACCCCGTCCACCACAATTCGTTCATTGCCTTGATTCCGTAAAGCAATATGTAACACAGCACGTGATTCAGTTTCATTAATTTGTTCAGCTCCAAACATTGCGTCGATCGCATCCTTCAGGCCACATTCTTTAGCTAATTGGACTAATAAGGCTATAGTTTTATCAGTGATCCGGTTTTTGGAGTAATCTAAAAGGATATCGTTCCACTCAAGAGAGAACTTGTTAAATCGTTCAGTATCATCGGCAAATAATCCGCGCAAATGCAGATTGTTGATTTCAATAAAATGATCGGTTAGATATTGATAAGCCTGGGTCTGGGTGAAATTTATTTTTGGAAGCATACACTTAAATTTGGACGAAGATAAAAATCCTGTTGAATAAACTTAGTACTTGGGGGTCATTTGAGACTATCACCTTGTTTAATAGCGCAGCCTTTTAGCGTTTTACCATTAATTGTTACTTTGGCAGAGTGAATATAGACTCTGTCAGACATGCCATCGCTGCAGTTTTCCCTTGTAATCACAGCTTCTAGCGTTTCTTTCTTATCATTGGATGTCTGAAATGTTATCGTGTTGCCGACAATTTTACCAGCACTATAGGGAAAGGTGTAGGTTTTTTCACTTCCCACATCTTTTAATGCTATCAACTTTTCATCCGGAAGAATGTCAAGCGACCAAAAAGGCTCGTTGCCTAAGCAAATAAATTCATAATTAAAACATTCAGTTCGGTAGGATTTTGGTTTTAAAGAGATCAGATCTGTTACAATCAGCACGTTTTCATATTCTTCGGCATATCCAATATTCGACTTGCCTTTTAAATATCCTTTAACCTCAATATATACACTCTCGTATGGGTACGACAAAAATTCAGTAGCTTTTTTATATGCTGAAGAAAGTTTATTGCTCTCATCTTCCAGCCAGTAAAGTTTGCCGGGTTTTTCACACTCGCGAAAAGTGCTCACTTCGTTGCCGAACGAATAAAGCCCTTTGAATATTTTAACTTCTCCAGCTTTTTGCACTGACTGCGGAGTTATATCAGTAGTGTCGGTTAGGGTGCCGTTTGATTCCATAGAATCAATAGCAACAGAATCTTCAACTGTTTCTATTTGCCTATCTGAGTTGCAGCTTAGCATGGCAAATAGAATGATAATGGTGTAGAGTGCTCTCATTTTTTGTTTGTTAAGAACAGTTAAAATAATTAAAAGTTCTACTTTTGCCTCATGACTAAAGAACAGCTACAGGATTTAAGGGACAGAGTAACGTCCCTGAGGAGGCATCTTTGACATCGACAAGAAACTTGATGAACTCCATATTGAAGAAGAACTAACACTTACACCTGATTTTTGGGATCGTCCCAAAGACGCCGAAAAGGTATTACACTCTATTAAAGCAAAGAAATTCTGGACCGACGGAATCGTCGCTGTTAATTCGGCTGTGGAAGATACTGCGGTGCTATATGAGTTTTTTCAGTCAGGCGATGCTACCGAAGAAGAGCTGAAAGAGCAATATCAAATTGCCCTTACAAAACTTGAAGAACTTGAATTTAAAAACATGTTAAGTTCTGAAGAGGATCAGTTGAATGCTGTCCTTCAAATTACAGCCGGAGCAGGAGGTACTGAGAGCTGCGACTGGGCTCAGATGCTGATGCGGATGTACATTATGTGGGCTGAAAAAAATGGATACAAAGTAACCGAGCAGGATTTTCAGGAGGGTGAGGTGGCCGGAGTAAAATCGGTTACCCTACAGATAGAAGGTGAATTTGCCTATGGATACTTAAAAGGAGAGAATGGTGTGCATCGTCTGGTGCGTATTTCACCTTTCGATGCTAACGCGAAACGTCATACTTCATTCGCTTCTGTTTATGTGTATCCGCTGGTTGATGACACTATTGAGATTGAGGTAAATCCGGCAGATATAGAATTTGAAACTTTCCGTTCGGGTGGTGCCGGCGGGCAGAATGTAAACAAGGTTGAAACAGCTGTTCGTTTATATCATAAGCCGTCCGGAATTATTATAAAGAATCAGGAATCACGATCACAGCTCCAAAATAAAGAAAATGCGATCCGCTTACTGAAATCACAGCTATATGAGGCAGAGATGCGAAAGCGACAGGAGGCATCTGCAGCGATAGAAGGTAGTAAGAAGAAGATTGAATGGGGATCACAGATCAGAAGTTATGTTTTAGATGACCGGCGTGTTAAAGATCATCGAACAAATTACCAAACGTCGAACCCTCAAGCGGTGTTAGATGGCGACCTGAATAATTTTATAAAAGCTTATTTAATGGAGTTTTAAATGTTGTGTAGTTTATAGATGTTACCGATGGCAATGTCCCGCTGTCATCTCTAAACTACCAACTTATTTTTCCGCTTCAACAACTGAAAGCAGTTCTTCTATCTCTTTAACTTTGTCTTCGTAGCCTAATTTTGTATAAGCAGAGATCAGGTTTCGTAAAATTCTTCGGATAATATCCTCGTTGCTGCAAGGTTCGTAAAACTCTTTGGCGGGGGTTAAATTTAGCTGCTTTAAGAATGAATCGACATCCCGCCTGCTGAAAATGAACCCTTTATTGAATGCATTGATATAAAACAGCACTCCTTCTTCCGAGATATACTCCTTCGCTTCATCGATATAGGCTAAAATGAAATGCTGGGGCAAGTTTACGCCGTAGATCGGAATGTCCAGCTTTTGAGCGATAGCAGAGTAGATTATAGCTAAAGAGATCTGATTCCCTTTTTTACTCTCCAATACGTGACTAATGTATGAGTTTTGTGGATCCTGATGATTTGTGGTATTTCCTGAAAAGTTATAAATACTGTATAGAACATGATTAATGATCTTTACCTTTTCAATGGCACTCATATCGTAAACCATTTGCAGCCAGATCTCCCTTTTTATCTCCTCAATTTGATTGATGATTTTCAGAGGATCCATATCAGGATACTGATACTTATTGATGATAATTACTCCCTGCAATAAGTCAAAAGCTCCGCCATGATACCAAAGTTCCAGTTCTTTTTTAACAGAATTATATTGGATTTTATGTACCAGATTTTCGATCCTTTCCTGTAAAAGCGCATCGAAAGATTGCTCCCATGCATTTTCCAGGTATTCTATTACTTCATTTCCATAAGACAGCAGGCGTTCTTCCACATGTTGTGAAACTTCTGCATCCGGATCGTCAAGTAATTTGATTAAAGATTCTAGTTCTTTATCATTCGTCATGTTTTACTAAAATATAAAAATGAGTGACACTTATTTAATGAATTATATAATTTTTGTGAGCTAAACTTTAGTCATCACATTGATATAAGGATGGTTTGTATAATTTTGCCGGCACATGATCAATTTTCAGTTATTAAAATCTTACATAAAACATCGGCTTAAAGCCAAAACACGTCATGGAATACATTCACCATTTGTTTACAATTTGGTTGATAAGGTAATTTATGATTATAAACCACGAATCGATTATGAATCTATAGAACAATTGCGAAAAAGCTTATTAGCAGATGCGCGGGAAATTACTATCACTGATCTTGGCGCAGGTTCGCATATAAACAACAACAAAAAAAAGCAGGTAAGACAATTGGCGAAAAATGCTCTTAAGCCTAAAAAACTTGCTCAGTTAATATACAGAATCTGTAACGATAACAGCCCCCGGAATATTATAGAGTTAGGGACTTGCCTTGGACTTACTACCGCATATCTTGCGAAATCGGCTTCCGGAGCCCAGGTAGTTTCAATTGAAGGATGTCCGCAAACGGGCGCCATTGCAGGCGAAAATTTGAAGAAGCTAAAAATTGAAAACGTTAATTTGCTGTCCGGGAATTTCGATACGATATTTCCGGCAATTATAAATCAAACAGATTCGATTGATTTTGTGTTTGTAGATGGAAACCATAGGAAAGAGGCAACATTAGACTATTTTAGGTGGTGCCTTCCAAAAGTAAATAATAACACCATTCTGATTTTCGATGATATTTATTGGAGTAAAGGGATGGAGGAAGCATGGGAAGAGATTAAAAGCCATCCTCAGGTGAGTTTTACAGTGGATTTATTTTGGATCGGATTGGTTTATTTCAGAAAGGGTCATGAGAAGGAACATTTCTTTGTTAAATTTTGAAGGATTCTATTTATTTTTAAAATAGCCATAAACCTAACCACAACATGGGCAAACGTCTCTTCAGTATCTTGTTATTAACGTTAGTAGCCGGGTTAACTGGCAATGCTCAAATACGGGTGTCACGCGTAGATGTTAATAAGTGGATCAGGGATAATTTTTCCGGACAGGGGGTTGTGATTGGAAATGTAAAATTTCACGGTAACGTGTTATCTATGGGGGCTTTTACCAGTTCTGCCAATGTTTTAGAACTGCAAAAGGGCTTGGTTCTCTCGACCGGATCTGCATTTAGTGTTGCCGGCCTAAATAATAAGTACAACCAAACCCATGCCTTTGGAGATGCCGAGAGAGACCAGGATCTGAATAAGCTTGTAAAGCCCAATCTATATGATGTGAGTATGATTGAGTTCGATTTCGTGCCAGTACAGAACAGCTTGCAATTCAACTATCAATTTGGCTCAGAAGAATATCCGGAATATGTCGGCTCAACCTATAACGATGTATTTGCTTTTTTTGTGTCAGATGACAGCACTACACGCAATATCGCTCTGCTCCCCGGAAAAAATGAGCCCGTAAGCATAAATACGGTAAATCACAAAGCCAATCAGGAGTTGTTTATTGATAATAATGTGTTTTCAAGTGCGGTCACCAAACGACAGGCCCCACTGGTTCAGGAAAGAACAAGGCGAGGCTTGTTCTTTTCAATCTGGCAGGGCATAAAAAGAATTTTTTCTTCAAGACCTGAAGAAGATTCCGAGTCGGGCCATATCCGCACCGACCCAGCGTTAGTCAAAAAGGCAAAACCTGGTCTGTACCGTTTTCTTCAATTTGATGGAATAACTAAAAAACTCGTCGCTCAAACATATGTTGTCCCCTATAAAAAATACCATTTTAAAATTATTGTTGCCGACGTGGCCGACAATATTTATGATTCGGGAGTATTTGTTCAGGATAAAAGTTTCACCGCAAAACGTGATACCTCACAACCCAACTTTATAGATTATCCTGATTTAAGCAGATTGATAGATGCTAAGCAAATTCTGGCGGGTAAAAAGCTCGAGGATTTGTTGCCGGATACCGTTTATATGGACAATGCAAAGATTTATTTTGAATTTGATAAGTATGATATACCTCCTTCAGAGATTAGTAAGTTAAAGGGTATTGCTGCTATTTACGATCGCATTAAGAATAATTATACGATGCGTGTTGCCGGCCATACAGATAGCATTGGTAACCTTGAATATAATATGGACTTATCCAGAAAGCGGAACCAATCTGTTATAGATGCTTTCCAGAAACTCCGGACTATTGATATTCCTATTGAGATTACTGAAGATGCTTTTTTAAAGCCTGAAGCTAAAAATGATACGGATGAAGGCAGAATGAAAAACAGAAGGGTCGAAATTTTCTTTGTTAAAACAGATTAAGCATAGTTCTGGCTAATTTAAAATGCCTCTCCAAAGGCTAAATAAAAGCCTTTTTGCCTTTCTTCTCCGGTTCTTTTCTCGCCAAATGCATAATCCATCCTTAAGCTTAGTCCTCTTATCGTATCAAAGAAATACCGTAGGCCAGCTCCATAAGTTGGTTTAAAATTCCCAAGATCAATCCGTGAGTTATAAACGGATCCGGCTCCTGCGAAACCTGCAAATCCTAAACGTGGAATTACCCGATATCTTAATTCTAATTGGGCTGCCAGTAAATTTCTGTCGCGATACCGGCCGGTATAATATCCGCGCATTATTTGATCGTTTCCTAGTTGGGGTAAAAGATAAAAGGGGATTGAGCTTCCCTGGATAGTGTGATAAGCCATGTTAAAACCAAGCACAGTTTTAATATTATAACCTTTAAATGTTCTGAAATCGAGTTTTGCCGAACTGCCCGAAAAGTTCTCTCCGCCAAATAAATCAGGAGCGTAGGCGTAATTTAATTTAATGTATGATCCTTTTGTGGTATAGACATTCGAATTTCTTGCGTCAAATATTTTAGAAAGTCCGACAAAAAGTACATCTCCACCATCTTTGTCGCGAATAAAAGAATTTGTTTCATAAATACCTCCGGGTTCTTCGCTATAAAATCTATGATTCTCATAACTCGCCGTAATGCCGGTATACGAACCTCTTCGCATCAATTTCTCTGCCTCTATGCTTACTCTTGTCAGTTTCTGTGTAATTCGTTGTTCATCCGCTTCAAATGTATTGGCTCCCACACCGTAAAATTTAAAGGGGAAGTTTCGATATCTTAAGTCGCCAACGTAATGATAACGGTTATATTTAGACCAGACATCCGGTTTCAAAGTAAGCATTGATTGTTTTTTTGTGGTAAAAGCAATTAGTCCGGGAATGCTCGAATTCCTGGTAATTGAATCTTTATTTGAATAAAACGAGGTTAAGGAAACTAATCCGTACTCAAAGCCGGTTTCTTGCGCATAACCTAATGCCGGGAGAATTATAAATCTTCCTTTGCGTGTGGTGTCGTTCGCGTCTGAGAAAAATCGTTCTAGTATTTTTCTTTGGCCAAAGGCAGGCGTGATAAGGAGGTTTAGAATGAGAATAACCGGAACAGAGAACTTTTTCATCGCTGCGAAGATAACTCTTGTTAAAAAAAGAAAAACAATTCTCTGTAGATTTTAAGTAATACCGATGTTTGCAAAAGTAAATTAAGCTCCAAAACAAAAAATAGTATTTTTAGCGATTAAAAAATTACAATGGAAAGAGGACCTATATCTCAATTTATAGAACACAATTACCGGCACTTTAATGCAGCCGCCCTGATTGATGCAGCCAAAGGTTATGAAACTCACTTAGAAGAAGGTGGTAAAATGATGATTACTCTGGCAGGAGCGATGAGCACAGCCGAACTCGGCATTTCTTTGGCAGAGATGATACGCCAGGATAAAGTAGCTATTATTTCTTGTACGGGAGCTAATCTTGAAGAAGATATTATGAATCTTGTGGCGCATTCGCATTACAAGCGTGTTCCAAACTATCGTGATTTAAGTCCGCAGGAAGAATGGGATCTTTTAGAGCAGGGATACAATCGTGTGACCGACACATGTATTCCGGAAGAAGAAGCTTTCCGAAGAATTCAAAAGCATATTCATAAGTTATGGAAAGATGCTGAGGATAGTGGTGAACGATATTTTCCGCATGAGTATATGTATAAGCTTTTGTTAAGCGGCGTAATGAAAGAGAATTACGAAATTCCTGTAGAGCACAGTTGGATGATCGCCGCTGCTGAGAAGAACCTTCCGATTATTGTGCCTGGTTGGGAAGACAGTACAATGGGAAATATATTTGCTTCTTATGTTATTAAAGGAGAGTTGAAAGCCAGTACAATGAAAAGCGGGATTGAATATATGACGTGGCTTGCTGATTGGTATCAAAAGAATAGCAGCGGTAAGGGAATTGGCTTTTTCCAAATAGGGGGAGGTATTGCAGGCGATTTTCCTATTTGTGTAGTTCCGATGCTATATCAGGATTTAGAAATGCATGAAATACCTTTCTGGAGCTATTTCTGCCAGATTTCTGATTCAACTACTTCTTATGGATCATATTCAGGCGCAGTGCCCAATGAGAAGATAACCTGGGGAAAGTTAGATATTCACACGCCTAAATTCATTGTCGAGTCGGATGCTACCATAGTTGTCCCATTGATATTCGCCTGGATATTAAAACAGTAATATCTAATAAACTAACTAGGAATCAATGACAATTGTCATGTCGAAGGGAAATTTTAATCAAGAATCAAAATCTGTTTAAACAGCTATTTCTCTTTTCAAAATAAAAACGCCTCAATTGAAATGTTTGAGGCGTTTTTTTATTTATTTAGAACGATTATAAATTGTTAATATAGGTCATTGTAGTGTCATGCATCGCTTAATTAATTATACTTTTGTCCTCCGAAAATGTTGGGGGAATCTCATTCAGCTTTCGAATACATATCTAATTTTAAGTGTAAAATATAATATGAGGAGCATCTCATTGTTTTTTAGAAGTGTTGCAAAATCATTATTCTTAGTATCTTCCTTATGTATTGGTATTCAGTCTTATGCGCAAAATAGCACTGATACAAATGCTACAGCAGTACAAGGTACCGCAGGTTCGGCCACAGCCGAAGTTCCTGCTGCTGCCGCTGCTTCGGGGGATGCTGCAGCTGGTGGAGCACTGTTTAAGCAGAAATGTACTGCATGCCACGGTTTAGAACGTGCGGTGGTAGGTCCCGCTTTAAAGGGGATAACCGATCGGCGCGACGCTGCCTGGTTGAATAAGTGGATTAAAAATTCACAGGCTTTAATTGCTTCTGGTGATCCTGAAGCTGTAAAGGTTTTCAACGAGTATAACAAAGTCGTGATGACACCTTTTCCTGAATTGTCTGATGCAGATATAACTAATATCTTAGCTTATATCAAAGCAGAGGGCGATAAACCGGCGGCAGGAGCTGCAGGGGCAACAGGTGCTGAAGGTGAAGCTAAAGCTGACGAGGGCGTAAGCGATTACCTTCTAGGAGGTTTAATTGTTTTAGTTCTGGTTGCATTATTCATCATCCTTGTTTTAAACCGCGTAATCAAAACCTTAGAGAGGTTATTGATGCAAAAGCAAGGAATTGCTGTTGAGGAAGAGGTTGCCGGCGAAAGTACCGCAGTCCGTTTCAGAAGATTAGCAAAAAACAAAAAGTTTGTTGGTTTCACTGTAATCCTGATTATTATTTTCCTTGGTTCGCTGGGATGGATGACCATGTGGAATACAGGAGTTCACCAGGGCTATCAACCAGAGCAGCCAATTAAGTACTCACATCAATTACACGCAGGCACCCTGAAAATTGATTGTCAGTACTGTCACTTTGGTGCGTACAAATCTAAAAATGCTACAATCCCTTCATTAAATGTTTGTATGAACTGCCACAATTACGTAACGGCAAGTGATAAATACAACGGCGAAACTTCTCCTGAGATTGCTAAAATTTATAAGGCCTTAGATTACGATCCGGATACCAAAACATATGGGGATGATCCGAAGCCGATTCAATGGGTTCGTATTCATAACCTACCGGATCTGGCTTACTTCAATCACTCTCAGCACGTAAAAGTGGCTGGTATTAAATGTCAGGAATGTCATGGTCCGATTCAGACAATGCAAGAGGTTTATCAGTACTCTCCGTTAACAATGAAATGGTGTATTAACTGTCACAAGACTAAAGACGTGAATTTTAAAGGAAATGCTTACTACGATAAGATTATTGCCGCTCACGATCAGTTGAAAAAAGGACAGCACATTACACCTGCTCTATTGGGTGGTATCGAATGTGGTAAATGTCACTATTAATAAATTAGAAAAAAGAACTTACGCAACAGTTTATATAGCTTAAATGGAAAGCAATAAAAAATACTGGAAAGGTTTAGAAGAGCTGAAAACAACTCCAGAATTTGTGGAGAATAATAAAGGCGAATTTGCCGAGTCATTACCAATAGAAGAATTATTGAGTGAAGCGGGTTTGAAAACTCCAACTCCACGTCGTGATTTTTTAAAAGCGATGGGTTTTGGTTTAGGTGCCGTTACCCTTGCAGCTTGTCAGCCGGCTCCTGTACACAAATCAATTCCTTATTTAATTAAACCGGAAGAGGTAACACCCGGCGTGGCGAATTACTATGTTTCAAGCTACAAGGGCCATGGCATATTAGTAAAAACCCGCGAAGGTCGCCCTATCAAATTAGAAGGTAATCCAGCTTGTATTCTTGGGGGAGGTCGCTTAGATGCAGTTACTCAGGCGTCGATCCTTGATTTATATGACGTTTCTAAACTTAAAGGCCCGAAATTAAACGGAGATGATGCTTCCTGGAGTAGCGTCGATTCTTTTGTAAGAGGCGAATTGAACAAGGTGCAGGCTGGTGGTAAGAAAATCAGAATTGTTTCTTCTACTATTAACAGCCCTTCATCCCAAAGAGTTATTGCAGATTTCGTTTCGAAATATCCGAACACAAAACACATACAAGTTGATGCGGTTTCATATACCGGGATATTAAAGGCGAACGAAGCGAGTTTTGGAAGAGCCGTTTTACCTCATTATCATTTTGACAAAGCTGATGTGATCGTAAGCTTTGGTGCGGATTTTCTGGGAACGTGGATTTCTCCTCTTGAGTTTAACCGCCAGTATATAGTTAACCGTAACATAGCATCTTTGAAAAATAAAAAGATGTCTCGCCATGTACAATTTGAGGCAGGAATGAGCCTAACCGGTACTAACGCCGATGTTCGTGTTGCTTTAAAACCATCCGAAGAAGGAATTGCATTATTAAATTTATATGCAGCCCTTGGCGGTGGAGGTTCAACTAAAAAACTAAGCAGTGCCAAAGCTGAAACAGCATTAGCTTTAGTTTCTAAAGAGTTACTTGCTGCAAAGGGCAGAGCTTTGGTAGTAAGCGGATCAAACGATATCGCCACTCAAACAATAGTAAACAGTATCAACACTTTATTGGGTAGTTACGGTACCACTATTGATATTGCAAATCCTTCCTATCAATTTTTAGGAAACGATGCTGACCTGATTGCCTTAATTGGTGAAATGCAGCGTGGTGAAGTTGATGCTGTTTTCTTTATGGACAGCAACCCTGCATACAGCTCTGCTCTTTCTAAGGATTTTACTGAGGGCTTAAGCAAGGTAAAATTAAAAGTGTCTTTTGCTGATCGCTCGGATGAAACTGCAGCCTTATGTAATGTTGTAGCACCAGTACCTCATTTCTTAGAAACGTGGGGAGATTCAAATGCTGTTGCAGGATATTATACAATCGTTCAGCCAACTATTAACCCTGTTTTCAATACGCGTCAGGCAGAGCAAAGTTTGCTTCTGTGGTCCGATAACACTATAAAGAACTATTATCAATTTGTAAAAAATAACTGGGAGACTAATCTTCTTCCTTCTGCAGGTCTTACCTGGAAAGAGCTTTTACAAAAAGGCGTTGTTAGTACCACTGCGGGGTCTGCTCCGGTTTCAGCATCTGCGTCTGTTGCAGCTAATGTAAATACTTCGTCTCAGGCTATTCTTGCCGCAGCTGCTGCCTTAGCAAAAGGCGGAGAAGGTGCCAGCGAATTAACTGTATATGAGTCTGTAGCTATTCGCGGCGGACAGTATGCAAACAATGCCTGGTTACAAGAATTGCCCGATCCGGTTTCTAAAGTAACCTGGGATAACTATGTTGCCATTAACCCTAAATACGCAGAGGAGTTAAAAGTTGTAGAATTCGATTTATTAAAGGTTGAGGCTCAGAACGGCTATTCGGTTGTTCTTCCTGCTCTTTACCAGCCGGGTCAGGCGATGGGTACAGTTTCTATTGCTGTAGGTTATGGTCGTGAGAAAGTTGGTAAAGTAGGTGATGGTAAAGGAAAGAATGCTTTCCCTTTCATGAAATTTGCAAACGGTTCATTACAAACAACTGCGTCGGTTAAAGTAACAGCAGCAGGAGGGAAGTATGAACTTGCTCAAACGCAAACGCATCACTCTTACGAGGGGCGTAATATTATTCGCGAAACTACTTTCGACAAGTATGTTCAGGATCCGTACTCAGGAACCGGAAAACATGAAATGGAGCATAAAACATATGATTTATGGCCTGAGCACAGACAATTAGGACATAGCTGGGTAATGGCTATCGACTTAAATGCTTGTACTGGTTGCGGAGCATGTGTGGTAGCTTGTAATGTTGAAAATAATATTCCTGTTGTTGGCCGCGATGAGGTTATCCGTCGTCGTGATATGCACTGGATTCGTATAGATCGTTATTACAGTTTCCAGGAAGATGGAAAAAATCTAACTGAAGAAGGTGAGATTGGAGAGCTTGCAGAGCGTAATAATCTTGAAGATGTAACGGTTGTTAATCAGCCAATGTTGTGTCAGCATTGTGATCACGCCCCATGCGAAACAGTTTGCCCTGTTATCGCAACCATGCACTCATCAGACGGATTAAACCATATGGCTTATAACCGTTGTGTTGGTACTCGTTACTGTGCTAACAACTGTCCTTACAAAGTACGTAGATTTAACTGGTTCAACTATTGGAACGATTCACGTTTCGATAACTACATGAATAACGAGTTTACTCAATTAGTATTGAATCCTGATGTTACGACACGTTCTCGCGGGGTAATGGAGAAATGTACTATGTGTATCCAACGTATCCAGGGTGGAAGACTGCAGGCTAAGATTGAAAAGCGTCCTTTAAGGGATCTTGAGATCCAAACAGCATGTCAGCAAACCTGCCCGACAAATGCAATAATATTCGGTGATAAAAACGATCCGAACTCAGCAGTAAGTAAAGCATTGGGCAACGAACGTACTTATTATGTGTTGCAGGAACTAAACGTTCAGCCGGGAATAGGTTACCAAACAAAAGTTAGAAATACAGCGGAAGCACAAGCTTAATTGATTAATATTAAGAGTTTACAAGATTATGTCAGCACATAACGAATCAATATTAAGGGAGCCATTAATCACGGGTGAGAATATTACGTATTCAAAAATTACCGAAGATGTGTTGGTTCCCGTTGAAAATAAACCTAATAAAGCCTGGTGGATAGGCTTTACAGTAGCGGCACTTTTTGCTCTGCTGTGGGTTGTATCAGTAGGTTATACATTTTGGGTAGGTATTGGTGCATGGGGATTAAACAAAACAGTAGGTTGGGCATGGGATATCACTGGCTTCGTTTGGTGGGTAGGTATTGGTCACGCGGGAACACTTATTTCTGCAGTACTCTTGCTGTTCCGTCAGAACTGGCGTAACTCTATCAACCGTTCTGCAGAGGCGATGACCATATTTGCAGTTATCTGTGCGGCTACTTATGTTGTATCACACATGGGACGCCCCTGGTTAGCATATTGGCCTTTACCTCTTCCAAATCAGTTTGGCTCGCTGTGGGTAAACTTTAACTCGCCATTAGTATGGGACGTATTTGCGATCTCAACTTATTTCTCTGTCTCATTAGTATTCTGGTATACAGGATTACTTCCTGATATTGCAACTATCCGCGACAGAGCAAGTGGCTTCCGTAAAAGAATTTATACTATTCTTTCTTTCGGTTGGGCCGGTTCAGTGAAAAACTGGCAACGTTTTGAGTCGGTTTCCCTGATTCTAGCTGGGGTTTCTACTCCGTTGGTACTTTCGGTACATACTATTGTATCTATGGACTTCGCGACTTCATTGGAGCCGGGTTGGCACACCACAATTTTCCCTCCATACTTCGTTGCAGGAGCTATCTTCTCCGGTTTCGCCATGGTGCAAACCTTATTATTGGTTGTACGGAAAGTAATGAACTTTGAGAACTACATTACAATGTTCCATATTGAGTCAATGAACAAGATCATTATCGTGACAGGTTCAATTGTAGGTGTTGCTTATTTGACAGAATTATTCATAGCATGGTATTCTGGTGTTGAATACGAACAATATGCGTTTTTGAATCGAGTAAGCGGGCCATACTGGTGGGCTTACTGGAGTATGATGACTTGTAACGTTATATCTCCGCAGCTCTTCTGGTTCAAGAAAATTCGTACCAGCATTGTTGCTTCGTGGATATTATCTATTGTAGTTAACATCGGTATGTGGTTTGAGCGTTTTGTTATTATCGTTACTTCACTTCACCGCGATTACCTGCCTTCAAGTTGGGCAATGTTTTATCCTTCGGTAGTTGATGTTTGTATATTCCTTGGCTCAATCGGACTCTTCTTTACTTTATTCTTATTGTTCTTACGGGTTTTGCCTGCAATTGCGATAGCTGAGGTAAAATTGATTCTTAAGAGTGCGAGTGATCAGGTGAAGCAGAAACAGATCCGTGAAGGACATGTGAAGAAAGAAGAAGCTGAGTTCTATCAGGAGTCTTTGGATAAATATGATAGTGTAGACTACCTAAAAGTTTAACAATGAGCAACACGAAATATATTTTAGGTCATTTTGAAGATCCTGATGATATGATGCACGGGATCGAAAAGTTACAGGAAAATAATATAAGCATTTACGATGCTTATACTCCAATACCTATTCATGGTATTGAGCAGAAGTTGGGCCACAAGCGTTCTCGTTTACCCATCGCAGCATTTTGCTTTGGTATTACCGGAACACTTACCGGGTTCTCTATGATTTATTATATGCTGGTTTATGACTGGCCAATGAATATCGGGGGTAAGCCTGCGTTCGCAATGCCGAACTTTGTTCCGATTTGTTTTGAGCTTACAGTGCTTTTTGCATCCTTTGGAATGATGGCATGCTTCTTTTATGCTAACCATTTTTTCCCCGGACGTGCTCCAAGAGTTATGGATCTAAGAGCTACGAATGACAGGTTTATAATTGCAATTGATGCAAAGTCAAATCCATACCCTGATAAAATCGTCGATTTATTAAATGAAGCTGGTGCTGTAGAAGTTATGCACAACGAAAGGAAATATGTTAGTTATGAATAAGCTCAGGATATTAAGCCTTACTTTTTTTACTGCTGCATCTGTGGCTTTTATATCATCATGCGGTGATAACAAAAGTCCGGGGTGGGAGTATGCCCGTAATATGTACGATCCGATTGCTTATAATCCGGATCAGGCAAATGAAAATTTCGCTAACAAGCAAACTGCTCAATTACCTCCTGAAGGAACCACTCCGGTTGGATTTGACAGGGTTGTTGAAGAATATCCAAATACATTGGAAGGTTATAATGCGGCAAGTACCGGTTTGAAAAATCCTGTTCCCGTAACACCGACTTCTTTAGCAGAGGGTAGAGCACTTTACCGTAATATGTGTTCTCATTGCCACGGTGCAACAGGAAATGGAGATGGCAGCATTATTAAGCTTGATAAATTTCCTCCGCCACCTTCGTATTCAACAGGAAACTCGTCAAGAGGAGGCGCGATGAGTGCTTTAACTGACGGAAAAATATTCCACACAATTACTTACGGTGTAAACCTTATGGGCCCCCATCGTACACAACTTTCTCCTACAGAGCGATGGAAAATCGTAATGTATGTTCATGAATTGCAAAAAGCTCAATTTTAAGTTTTAGCCAAAAAATGGGAACTCACAATCATACTACACATAATTTCAGCGAACAATTCGAATTCTCGGGTAAAGCAAAAACCTGGAGCCTCATTGCAATATTAATTGGTGTATTAGCAATAGCTTATGGATTCTTATTAGATCCCCATGAAGCACACAGGGCGGAGCGTACATTCGCAAATCTTCTTTTAATGGGTTATTACTTTACCTGCGTATGCGCTGCAGGGGCATTTTTCGTTGCTCTTCAATTTGTTGCACAGGCAGGTTGGTCCGCAGGCTTACTTCGCATTCCGCAAGCTTTTGCGAAAGTATTGCCTATCTCCGCAGTAATATTGATCGCAATTATAACTGCTGGTTTATTTACCCACAACTTATATCATCACTGGAATCATGAGGGCTTGACGGTAGAAGGACATGAGAATTTTGATCCGATAATCGCCGAAAAGGCAAGCTTTTTGAACGTACCATTTTTCCTGGTACGTCAGGTGGTGTTTTTGGGTATTTACAGCATTTTCGCTTTATTGTTAACACGCTACTCTAATAATGAAGATAAAGTTGGCGGATTGTCAAATCACAATAAGAGTATTAAAATGTCCACTATATTTTTGGTGATATTTGGTTTCACAACTCCTATATGGTCATTTGATACTATCATGTCAATAGAGGCTCACTGGTTCTCTACCATGTTCGGCTGGTACAATTTTGCAGCCATGTGGGTTAGTGGATTATGCGCAATTACTCTGACAATTATTTTGTTGAAAAAGGCGGGTCATTTAACATGGGTTAATCATAATCACTTACACGATCTAGGGAAGTTTATCTTCGCGTTCTCTATCTTCTGGACATATGTTTGGTTCTCACAATTTTTGTTGATCTGGTATGCTAACATACCTGAGGAAACCGTTTATTTCTACAAACGTTGGGAGCCTGAATATCAGTTCTGGTTTTGGTTAAACATCGTGATTAATTTCCTGGCTCCGGTTCTGATACTTATGACACGTGATGCAAAACGCCAGATTAACGTACTGATGTTTGTTTGTATTCTATTGCTGTGTGGACATTGGCTGGATTATTATATGATGATTATGCCTGGTAGCTTAGAAAGCAATCGTGATTTTGGTATTACAGAAATTGGAATTGCAATCGGTTTTGTAGGGCTGTTCACGTTCCTCATGTTAACCAAACTTGCAAGCAAACCTTTGGTGCCGCAGAATCATCCATTACTGGAGGAGAGCTTACATCATCAGATCTAAAAGACAGAGCTATTTATTAACGAATTGCAAATAAAAAAATGAGGTTTAATAAATCAATAAAAGGCAGAATATTCTCTATCATAATGTTTGTTTGCCTGATGGCTGTCTCTGGTTTTGCTAACGCACAAGGCGCATTAGAACAGACGGTTGCAGCAGATACAGCAGCAGCGACCGATACAGCACAGCAAATTAACTCTTCAATCGGTTCAATCGGGGATACTCCGGTAGAAATCACAGAAACGGCTGAAGACGATGCAAGTACACTTGAAACTGCTGAAGTTAAAGACAATACAGAGTTATATAAATCGGTATCTTATTATCTCTTAGCCTTTTTCCTTTTGTGCGTTTTCATTGCCATTATAGGAAAAGTATTGAGGGTATACGAGTTAACCAGCGAGATTCACGGTAAGAAGAAACATCTTAACTGGAACAAAATCCAAGGTGTTCTTTTCGCTATAACTCTTGTTTTAGGTCTTTACGGTACATACTGGTCGTACAAGGTTTGGGGAAACATGTCTTCGGGCGCCTCAGCTTCTGAACACGGTCTGGTTTTAGATTCTATGATGATGACTACAATTGTGATTACAACAATTGTCTTTGTTATTACTCAAATTTTATTATTTGGATTTGCCTTCAGATATTCCGCAAATGATAATCGTAAGGCATACTTCTACCCTCACAATAATTTCATTGAGCGACTTTGGACGATCATCCCTGCTCTTGCCCTTACTGTTTTGGTTTTATACGGATTCTTTACCTGGAGGACAATCACCAGTCCATCTGATGCCGATATAAAAAGCGCTTTGAGTATTGAAGTAACTGGCGAGCAATTTAAATGGAACGTGAGATATGCCGGAGATAACAATGAATTGGGTCTAAGAAATTATAAACTTACCAGCCCGACAAACTCTCTGGGTATTGATTTTAAAGATCCAAAAAGCTGGGACGATAAACTGGGTGGCGAGATTGTGTTGCCTGTTGGAAAGCCGGTACGATTTACTATTCGTTCGAAAGACGTTTTACATAGCTTTTACCTTCCTGACTTTAGAGCTCAAATCAACGCAGTTCCCGGGATGCCTACATATTTTCAAATTACTCCGATTTTGACAACGGAGCAGATGCGTGAGAAAACTGGCAACGCTGCATTTAATTATACATTATTATGTGCAAAGATTTGTGGTGCCGGGCATTATAACATGCAATACGTTGTTAAAGTTGTTAGTGAGTCTGAATACGCAGAGTGGATAGCGAAACAACCTTTATTCTTCAACGATGATATGAAGAAAGAGCTGCAGGCGGCTGAGAAGATCGAAGCTTCAGCAAATAATAAATTAGCATTAAACAAATAATTTCAGATACAGCGAGATATGGCAAGCACAGCGATTCAGCATACATTAGAGCATTCTGGACATAGCCACGATGATCATGGTCATCACCATGAGACTTTTCTGACTAAATATGTATTTAGTCAGGATCATAAAATGATTGCAAAGCAATTCCTTATCACCGGTATTATTATGGCGGTTATTGGGATGCTTCTTTCTATACTTTTCCGTATCCAGCTTGGATGGCCTGATCAAAGCTTCCCTCTGTTGGAAACTTTTCTTGGAAAATGGGCAGAGGGTGGCAGGATTAAACCGGATTTTTATTTGGCTTTAGTTACCATACATGGTACCATTATGGTATTCTTTGTACTTACTGCCGGATTAAGCGGAACTTTTAGTAACCTATTAATTCCCTTACAAATTGGTGCCCGCGATATGGCATCTCCGTTTGTAAATATGTTATCATTTTGGTTCTTCTTTACAGCTTGTGTTATAATGATGGCATCTTTCTTTGTGGAGAGTGGACCTGCAAGTGCTGGTTGGACTATTTATCCTCCTCTGTCTGCGTTGCCCCAATCAATATCAGGATCGGCTGCAGGTATGACTTTATGGTTGATCAGTATGGTGTTTTTTATTGCATCATCATTAATGGGAGCACTAAATTACATCAGTACAGTGCTTAATATGCGTACAAAAGGGATGGATATGTGGAAAATGCCATTAACAATCTGGTCATTTTTCTTAACAGCGATTTTGGGTGTGTTATCATTTCCTGTACTCGTTGCCGGTGTTGTATTATTGATATTTGATCGTAGTTTCGGAACAAGCTTTTATTTATCGGAAATTGTTGTTCAGGGTCAGGTATTACCTCAGCAAGGTGGTAGCCCAATCTTGTTTCAGCATTTGTTCTGGTTCCTTGGCCACCCCGAAGTGTACATCGTGATTATGCCTGCAATGGGTATAGCTTCTGAGGTAATGGCTACAAATTCACGTAAACCAATTTTTGGGTATCATGCCATGGTTTACTCTTTAATTGGAATTAGTGTATTATCCTTTATTGTGTGGGGACACCATATGTTTGTTACCGGGATGAATCCGTTTTTAGGCGGGGTGTTCATGATAACAACCTTGATTATTGCGGTGCCTTCTGCCGTGAAATCATTTAACTGGCTGGCTACTATCTGGCGCGGAAATATCCGTTTCACTCCGGCTATGATGTTTGCAATCGGTTTGGTTTCGTTCTTCATCTCTGGTGGTTTAACAGGTATTTTCCTTGGTAATGCAGCTTTAGATATTCCTTTACATGATACATATTTCGTTGTCGCACACTTTCACCTTGTGATGGGGTCTGCAGCAATTTGCGGAATGCTTTGTGGTGTGTACCACTGGTATCCTAAGATGTTTGGAAGGTTAATGGACGAGAAACTTGGTTATTTACACTTCTGGTTTACATTCATTGGAGCATACCTGGTATTCTTCCCAATGCACTTTATGGGACTTGATGGCGTACCTCGTCGTTATTATGCTTTCACCGAATTCGAATTCATGAAAGAATGGTTAACGGTAAATACCTTTGTTTCATGGGCTGCAATCATCGCAGCTTTAGGGCAGGTCGCTTTCCTTTGGAATTTTTTCTATTCAATATTTTACGGTAAAAAGGCTACTCAAAATCCGTGGGAATCAAATACAATGGAATGGACAACTCCTGTGGAGCACCTTCACGGGAACTGGCCTGGCGAGATTCCAACAGTATACCGTTGGCCATACGATTACAGTAAGCCTGGTCACGCGGAGGACTTTATTCCGCAGACAACTCCTTTCTCTCAAACTATGAGTTCAAACTTGCCTCACGACTTTGAAGGAAATCCTGAGGCGGAAAGAATACAATTAGAATGGCAGAAAAAGCAACAGGCAGAAGCTGAACAAGGCGTTTAATTATATATTAAATAAGGTTTGGGGTATCTGCTGTAAGTTCATTGCTTACTGGGATACCCCAATTTATTTTCAAACTATGTATCCCTCAAGTGAAAGAAGATTTTTGGCGGCCAATTTCCTCGCCATTGTATTTCTTTTTGTACTGATTCTTGCAGGCGGCATAGTGCGCAGTACCGGATCGGGTATGGGATGCCCGGATTGGCCTAAATGTTTTGACAGAATAGTTCCTCCTACAAATGAATCTCAGCTTCCGCACGGTTATCAGCAGAGATTTGTTCAACAGCGTGTAAAGAAGAATGAACGATTTGCACGCAGTCTTGACGTTTTGGGTTTTGGTGAATTGGCTTCTCGTATTCGGGAGGATAGAACTATTTTACATCCAGAAGAATTCAATGCGGCTAAAACATGGACTGAGTATGTCAACCGATTGATTGGCGCGCTCACTGGGTTTCTTCTGCTGGGCTGTGCTCTTCTATCCTTAACCTATTTAAAGTCGCGGAAACGTATATTCTTTTTAAGTTGGCTCAACCTAATATTGGTTGTTTTTCAGGCCTGGTTAGGATCTATCGTTGTTTCGACAAATTTGCTGTCATGGGTAGTTACCGTTCATATGCTCTTGGCCTTGGCGATTGTTGCTGTTAGCATTTATACATACTTCCAGGCCAGAATTTTAAGGGATCGAAGCCTCTTGTCGAATCAGCATGCTGGCGGAATTCGGGTGGTAACTGTTATCGCATTATTTTTAACTATCATTCAAATTGCACTGGGTACAGAAGTTAGAGAAGAAATAGACGCTGTTGCAGAATCGATGAATTATTTGGGACGGCCTGAATGGATGCAGAAGGTCGGTTTCCAGTTCAATTTGCACCGCGATCTGGCAATTGTTGTTTTTATCTTCAATTTGGTTTTGCTGGTATTAATAAGGAGAAAATATTTGGGAAATACCCTTCATTTTAGGTACATGATCTATATAACATTGTTAATAATTGCCCAAATCGTTACAGGAATCATTCTCTCCCGCCTTGCTTTGCCACCTATTGCTCAGACAGTTCATTTGTTTCTGGCTAGTTTAATATTTGGTGCGCAGTATTACCTGTTTTTATTATTGAAGCAGAATAAATTATATAAATCCAGAATTGTAAGATAAGTGACAGAAGGAAGTTTTATTTCAGATTTTAAAAAGTTAATTAAGTTAAGACTTACTTTTCTTGTGGTGTTTTCTGCCTCTGTTTCCTTTTTGATAGGGAGTAAAGAGCAGGAGTTTATTAACTGGACAAACTGGCTGATTTTAACCATTGGTGGCTTTTTAGTTACAGGGGCAGCAAATGGGTTTAATGAAATCATCGAGAAAGATCTTGATAAGTTAATGGTACGCACCAGTGACAGGCCAATTCCCGCGGGAAGGATGACCACAGGACAAGCACTGGTGCTTAGTTTGTTTATGGGAATAGCGGGCACGTTGATATTGGTAAAGCTGAATTTTTTGACAGGCGTTCTCTCTGTTTTCTCGATTTTCCTGTATGCATTTGTCTATACTCCTTCAAAAAGAAGAACCCCTATCGCAGTTTTTATAGGCGCTTTTCCCGGGGCCTTACCTCCTCTTATCGGATACTTTGCTGCATTCGAGCATCCACAAATCTCCTGGGTCCCGATTATTCTTTTCCTTATCCAGTTTGTATGGCAATTTCCTCACTTTTGGGCTATAGCCTGGGTGTTAGATGATGATTATAAAAAGGCCGGTTTCAGGCTGTTGCCCACTACTAAACGCGACAGGACCAGCGCTATGATAACCTTTCTTTCAACTATTATTTTGATTCCTGTTAGTTTATTGCCAACCATCATGGGATTTGGTGGTTACATAATCGGCGGAGTTTCGCTTATAGCAGGTTTACTATTTTGTTGGTCCGCTTTTAATCTTCTAAAAAAATTAGATATAGAATCTGCCCGAAAAGTAATGTTTGGTTCTTTCTTCTATCTACCGTTGGTACAATTGGTATTATTGTTTGATTATGTTAAGTAATTCTATAGATATTATGACTCCGAATCCTATTGATCAGGACAGAGAAAACCTGAGAGCACGCAAGTTTATGATGTGGTTATTTTTGGTTTCATCATTTATTTTCTTTGCCGGACTTACCAGCGGTTATATAGTTTATACAGCCGGTGATCCATCAAGAGGAATAAAGACTCTTCTTCCGGAAGTGTTTAAATATAGCACATTAGTGATCCTTCTAAGTAGTGTAACTATGCATCTGGCTTACAGCGCGGGCAAGAAACTTCAGTTTAGTAAGCAAAATTTATATCTTGCTATAACAATTGTCCTGGGCATAGCTTTTCTTTTATTTCAGTTTCAGGCTTGGGTAACACTTTTTAATCAGGGTGTAACCTTTGTCAATCCAAACGCATCACATTCTTTTATCTATGTGTTTACAGCCGCCCATTTGCTGCACATTGTCGTTGGATTAGCTTTGCTTTTCAAAGCTATTACCGGAAAGCTTACCGGCATTTCTCCGGTTCGAAATACCTTCCGTTTGGAAGTGACATCTATATTTTGGCATTTTATAGATATACTATGGATTTATTTATATGTTTTCTTACTTTTGAACCAATAAAATAACGTAATGAGTACGACTATTTCACAATTAGACGAAGTAAAAACCGGTGCTTGGGACGGTGGAAAATCACCAGTTGATGTCGAGTATGGCAAAATAATGATGTGGTTTTTTCTTGTTTCGGATGCATTTACATTTTCCGCATTCTTAGTTTATTACGGCGCACAACGCTTTAGTAAACTTACCTGGCCTGATCCGGATGAAGTTTTCCAATCTATCCCCGGAATAACTGATCATGGTGCCCCCCTTGTATTTGTGGGAATAATGACTTTTATCCTGATTATGAGTTCTGTAACGATGGTTCTTGCTGTTGAAGCAGGCCACAGAAATTCAAAGAAAGAAGTAATTACCTGGATGATATGGACTATTATTGGTGGCGCAACATTCTTAGGATGTCAGGCCGCAGAGTGGTCTCATCTTCATCATGAAGGGTATTGGTGGGGAAGTATCCCGGAGTTTTACAAAGGGGGTGATATGGTTGGCGCTACCCAGTTTGCAAACCTGTTTTTTACCATCACTGGATTTCACGGTTTTCACGTTTTCAGTGGGGTAATCATTAATATCATTATTCTTTTGATGACGGTAGGAAATGTTTTTCACAAGAGAGGTAGTTACCTGATGGTTGAAAAAGTTGGTCTTTACTGGCACTTTGTAGACCTGGTTTGGGTATTCGTATTTACTTTCTTTTATCTTGTTTAATTTAATTTAATATGGCGTCAGAACATACAACACATACAGCAGAAGGACAGGCGCATGGCGAGCATGCAGGGATGACCAAGAAAAAGATTTGGACAGTATTTTTCTACCTTTTAGGAATTACCGCTCTTGAATTTATTATTGCATTGGTTTTAATTCCAAAAGGTATAATGAGCCAGGGCGTTGGAAATTTTATTTACATCGCATTGACCTTACTTAAAGCCTTCTATATAGTAGCATATTTTATGCATTTAAAATTTGAGAAGTACGGATTGATAACCAGTATCGTTTTGTCCTTAATCTTTATTGTTTATTTGATTGTGCTGATGCTTACCGAAGGGGCATACCTGAATGTGCACATGAATTAATGAATAAAAAAATTTCTATTAAAAAGATCATAATCCTGGTATCCCTGTTAGCGGTGCCAGGATTTTTATATTATTTACTTACCGAAAAGGGGCAGAATAGGTATAAACCTCTGGATATCTTCGGACCTAAAAAAGTTGCTTCTACTTTTCACTCTAAACGTGGAGAAAAGATCCCAGACACAATTTATCATGTTGTGCGTGACTTTAAATTGTTAAGTAATACCGGCGATAGCATCGGGATACCCACAGACAGTAATCAAATTACAGTGGTGAACTTTTTTTATACAAATTGCAAGACTTTTTGTAAGGAAATGAATCGCCAGATGGCTCGTGTCGTGGCTCAGTATCCTGCCAATAAAATGCTTAAGTTTTATTCCATTTCGGTCGATCCTGAACATGATACACCAGCCGTTCTAAATTCTTATGCTAACTCTTTAAATGCAAATCCAATCAGATGGAGTTTTCTTACCGGTAACAAAGATTTTATTTTCGAACTTGCTAAAAAAGATTTTTTGGTAGACGCATTTTCTGAAACTAACCACTCTGAAAATGTTGTTCATAGCCCGATGTTGATTCTTGTCGACCCGGATAAACGAATACGTGGTTATTACAATTCAACAAGCAAGGAACAAGTTGATAAACTCATTGACGAAATTAAAGTTCAGATTACAGAAGAGCTGCGCAAGGTTACCTCGTTAAAACCTAAAAAATAAGTATGAACGATAAAGTTGCTGTCCGTTTAATATCATCAGTTTCAGTTATAGTATTTCTTGTTGTTTTGATCCTGCAAAGTCATGTCATCACTGTTTTTCCGGCAGGCTCAGAAGTTCCGGCATGGGTGTTTTTTCTTCCAAAATTAAATGCAATAATAAACGGAACCTGTAGTGTGTTGTTATTGGTTTCTCTGTATCAAATTAAAGGCGGCAATATTCAAACACATAAGATTCTAAATATTACGACTTTCATTCTTTCATCCCTGTTTCTCGTGTCATATATAATTTTTCATGCTACAGGTATCAGAACGAGTTATGGAGGAGAGGGTATTGTAAAATACATCTATTATTTCATTCTTATTACCCATATTATTCTTGCTGCTGTGGTATTGCCTGTGGTTCTGCTAAGTTTCTATAGCGGGTTAAAGATGAATGTCCCAAGGCATAGGAAACTAGTACGCTGGAGCTTCCCTATATGGCTTTACGTGACTGTTACCGGCGTTATAGTTTATCTGATGATAGCGCCTTATTACACATTTTAAATGGCAGCTTCGAAGTCGAAACACGGCTGCCAGGTAGGATTTCTTGCATTAATTTAACACTTTAATTAACCTGCTCACTTATATTTTAGGTTATCTTTGTGGCTGTGAATGTCCTGAAACATTATGAAGACTTTTAAGTATTGTGCGGTTGTAATCTGTTTTTCGTTTATTACGGGTATTTCGTTTAATGCCGATGCTCAATGTTCTATGTGTACATTAAATGCGGAGAACTCTGTGCAGCACGGAAATCACCAGGGCGAGGGTCTTAATGATGGTATTCTGTATCTTCTGGCAATGCCGTATCTGGCAGTTGCAGTAGTTGGATTTATCTGGTATAAGCGTTATCGGCGTAAAGACATTCTTGTTGACATTAAAGACGAGAAAATTAATTTGAACTAAATTGGGATGATCCTTTGACAAGACCAAATGATTGAAGCATCGACTCTCAACTTCCTTAAACATCTTTCTGAGAATAATAACCGCGAGTGGTTCAATGAAAACAAAAGCGATTATGAGCTCGCACGGGAGAATATACTTCAGTTTACTTCCAGGCTAATTTCAGGCTTAGCTAAGTTCGATTCGACAATTCCCGCGGATTTGAACCCTAAGGACTGTGTCATGCGTATTTATCGCGATATCCGCTTTAGTAAAGATAAGACGCCCTTCAAGACGAATTTTGGAATCGCAATTTCGGCTAACGGAAAGAATTTTAAAGGCCCGGGTTATTATGTACATGTTCAACCGGGGAAGTGTTTTGTGGCTGGTGGCTCGTGGTTTCCTGAAGCTGATGAACTAAAGGCTATTCGGCAGGAGATTGATTATAACGGATCTGATTTACTGACCATTTTAAAGGAGCCGTCATTCATCGAAGCTTTTGGCGATCTGGATAGAGACGGGGTGCTTAAAACGACACCTAAAGGTTATAGTGCAAATCATGAAAATATTGAGTATTTAAAGCTTAAAAGTTTTACGGTCACCAGTCATATTTCTGACAAAGTTTTAATAAATGCTAATTCTGCGGATACGCTTGTCTCCATTCTCAAAAGATTATTTCCCTTGATCGTTTTTTTGCGTAATGCAATTTCTTAATATTGTGTATGAATAAAATTCTTTTCTTGTTATTTGGAGCTTTCTTTTTAAGCTCTTGCGTTGTGATGTCCACAAAAAAATATCAGACTTTAATTGCGGAAAAAGATTCATTATCTGTGGAATTGGATGATGCGATGGTGAAAATTGAAAGTCTTGAGGATGAAATCGCAAGATTGAAGGGTGATACTTCCCGGATCAATGGACGTATGGCAGATCTCGAGACTAAGTTGTCCGGCCTTGATGCTAATTACGCCTCCCTTCGTGCTAACAGTTCTTCAGAAATCAAGAAGCTGGCGGCAGATCTCCAACGACGCGAAGCCAGGTTAAAAGAGGTTGAAGATATTCTGCGTTCGCGCGATGCCGCTACAAATGCCTTAAAAGAGAAACTTCAGAAAGCCCTGTTGGGATTTCAACAGAGCGGTTTAGCTGTGGATATAAGAAATGGAAAGGTTTACGTTTCGTTAACCGACAAATTGCTGTTCCCGAGTGGAAGTATTGTGATAGATGAAAAGGGAAGGCAAGCTTTAGCTGAACTTGGAAAAGTACTAAAGACTCAGCCTGAGATCAATATCTCTGTTGAAGGACATACCGATAATCAGCGAGTAGTGAGTCTTGGTCAAATTAAGGATAACTGGGATTTAAGTGTATTGCGTGCTACTTCCGTTGTCCGTTATTTAGCAGATGAACAAAAAATCGAATCTAATCGAATTACAGCGACAGGAAAAGGCGAATATCAGCCGATAGCAGCTGGAAATACCGCGGATGCAAGAAGCAGGAACCGTAGGATAGAAATAGTGCTTTCGCCGAAGCTTGACGAATTATATGATTTAATTAAGCAATAAAGGTTTGGAATGATAAGACCAATGAGGAATCTCTCGTTGGTCTTTATATTTAAAATGGACTTTTAAAATCTTTAAATAAAGGCAAAATCAGATCTTTATCTGAAAGCATCACTTCATTCTCTCCGATACCCCAATCGATATTTAAGTCAGGATCGTTCCACTTGACTCCGATCTCAGAAGCTCGGTCGTATAGACTTGTTACTTTATACGCGAAAATGGTATTGTCTTCTAATGTTGAAAAACCGTGTAAGAAGCCAGGTGGAATCCAAAGCATTTTAAAGTTATCTCCGGTTAATTCAACGCTTACATGTTGCCCGAAAGTTGAAGAATTCTTCCGAATGTCTACCGCTATATCTATTACTCGGCCCTGAATTACACGAACCAGTTTTCCTTGTGCAGAGGGATCTGCTTGTCCATGTAAACCACGTAAGGTTCCACGATTTGAAAGCGATTGATTATCCTGCACAAATTCTGCATTAATGCCAGCTTCGAAAAATGCTTTTCGGTTGAAGCTTTCTAAAAAATACCCGCGGTCATCTCTAAATACTTTGGGTTCAACTAAAATTAAGCCTGGAATGGATGTTTCTTTAAACGTCATTTCTAATCAATAAATTCCATTACAGAGCTGAAGAAAACAGATTTGTTTTTAAATTCCAGAGCATGGGCGTCTAAAATTTCAGCTGCGTGCAGATTTTTAAAGTCATTGTAGTTCCCGATGTTATCGGCGATAAATTGAAGGCAATAGGTAACACCTTCGTTCGGTGAATCCAGCACTTTTAAAAGTCGGCTTGATGCCAGAAGGTTAGTTGACATCGCGTTTGGGATAAAAGTTTGATTTATCCAATTTAGCCACTCGCTTTCAATTCCTTCATCTATAATGACGGTAATGTTGTAAAGAATCATGCTGCGAAGATAGGCAAAGCAATTAATTGTTAGCTAGGATTATCGCCTCTTAGAAGTCTGAAACGCTTTCTCGCCTCAGTGACATAAAGACTGCCGGGGAAATCTATGATGATTTTTTGATAATAATCAGATGCTTTCGTTTTATCGTTTAGCGAGACTTCATAGATTTCTGCCAGCATAAAGAGCGCATCGTCTGCCCACAAATCAGTACTGTGACTGGTTACAATTAAATTCAGTTGTTCAATCGCCTTATCAGGAAGGTTCTGCTTTTGAAAAATCCGGGCCTTTGACATTAAAATATCATCTTCAAGAGAGTTTTCAGGATAACGTATTTTGATGCTATCGAGTGTTTTCAGGGCTTTGTCGTATTGATTAATAAAGATTAAAAAGTCAGATCTTGCATAGATTCTTAAGGCGTTGGTGTCGATTTCTGATTCGGTGTTTTCGGCAATCAACAAACTAAGGTTTAGGGCATCATTAGCAATAAGTTGGGATGTTGAGCTTTTTAAAACATCAAGTTGAGCTTTCGCCCAGATAAAATCTCCCTGATAATAAGAAAGCTTGGCATTTTTAAACTTTGCTTCCTGGCCCAGGGGTTCGTTTGCGAAACCTTTCTCTACCTGTCCGTATATGAGGGCTGCTTCCCATTTTTCTCCGGTTAAAATATAAATATCGCCGAGTTCCAGTTTAATTTCACCTACCATAGCTGCCGGCAGTCCCGGTATTTTCAGTGCTTCTTCCAAAAGTACCTCGGCAGTTTTGGCTTTATTTAAATGAGAAGCCTGGAGTGAAGCCAATTGCCGGATAGCAAATACAGTGTTTCTTGTTTTTCCAAATTCCTGGAGCAGATTTAAATAGTCTTTTTCCAACTGCACCAGCTCCTCCTGACTAAATTTCCCCGTGATTAATTGTTGATTTTTTGTGTACAAAATCTGGATTTTCGCGGGAACATAATGAGGACCGGAAGGTCCTTTTGTCAACAAATATTCAAGTCCCTCAACTGCCTGTTCGTAAGCTTTGTTTTTAATGAAAATGGTAATTAAATCGTAAACCCGGTCGCCGTCTTCTTTAAGCCGTTTGTCAAGGGCAATAATCTGTTTTAAGGCCATGTCGAACTCTTTCTGCTGAATATATTGCCACGCAAGCAATTCAGAGTAGGCAATGTTTTGAGGGTCTTTCTGCAGCTTTCTTAGCAAAGCCGATTTTAAGACATCATAGTCGTCTGGAGATTCAAAGAGAGTAGAAAAGACGTTTTTAGCCTGGCTTACTAATTGCACGTTTGCGTCTTTACCTAAGATGTTTACATATTCATAAACCAGCATCTCTTTGTTTTTCTGATATCTGTAAAGCGCTAGCAGGTCAAAAGAAAATGCTGTTTCGTCATTCAATAGTTTACGGCCGCTTAGTAGTGTTTTAACCGAAAACTCATAGGCATCTGCTCTGTAAAAGGTTATTGAAAGGTCTCGTATAGCCATTTCATCTCTAGGAAGACTTTTTATGAGGTTGTTATACAATTCTGCGGTTTTTTCCAGCTGGCCCCGCTCTCGCAAAACCCTGCCAATATCTATCTGGTAGCTGTAATTGCCTTTGTTTGTTCCAGCCATTTTTTTAGCCAATTTTTCAGCTTCGTCGTACTTTTTTAGTTTAATCAGAGTGTTGAAATATGCATCATAATACTGTGCATGATCTCTTCCCTGATTAAATAACTTTTGATAAATGTTCAGCGCTTTTTCAAACTCTCCACTTTGAACGTACTGTCCGGCAAGCATATCTTCATTTGTCTGCGCAAAACAGAGAAATGATGAAGACACCAGAAAGAGGATGAAAATCAGTGCTTTCATGATAGTAAAGGAGATAAAAATTTAAAACAGAGCGTTATTGTTCCTGTATTGATAAAGATAACGAAAATGCTTACTTTTCATTTTCTATTATGTTTTTTTCTTATAGTAGATATTGTAAACTGTTCCAAACTAGCTGTATTCTAATTGTTACTTGTTGAAAATTAGAAAAGCCATATTTTAGTATTTTAAACCTTCTTTGTATCTCCAGTAGGGAAGGGGTCGTTAATTTTATGCAGAAGCAGTTGAAGTTGTTAAGTGTTATCGGGTTTTTCCTGTTGTCGGCTTGTGCTTTTGAGCGGAGTGCGGATAAAATTCCTATTGAAGATTTTTTCAAGAATCCTGTAAAAACGACCTTCAAAATTTCTCCCGACGGCAAGTATATATCTTATCAGCAACCCTACAAAAATCGGATGAACATTTTTGTTCAGACCATCGACGGGAGAAATGTAACGCGTGTAACCAACGAAACCGAGTACAATACCACGTTTTATTGTTGGGTAAATAACGATGACCTCCTGTTTATGAACGACAACGGGCGGAGTAAAAGTGCTCATTTATACGCGGTATCTAAAACGGGTAAAAATTTCAGAGGTTTGCTGCCGGTAGATTCAGTACGTGTAAGACTTATCGACTACGACAATGTTATTAATAACCAAATATTGATCGCGCTCAATAACCGTGACTCGACTATTTTTGATGCCTATCGTTTAAATATAAATGATGGTACGTTAACCCTTGCCGAAATGAATCCTGGCAATATAATCAATTGGTTTGCAGATGAGTATGGGATGCTTAGGTTAGCGCTTGCAAGTGATGGAGTAAACGAAACATTGCTTTACAGAAACTCTGAAAAGGATAAGTTCAAACCGGTAATTACGAATAATTTTAAGAATAAGATTTCGCCTGTCGGGTTTTGCAAGACTATAAAAAGCCGAATTTATGCGCTTTCTAATTTTGATAGAGATAAAACAGCATTGGTGGAATTTGATTGCGTTACTGGTAAAGAGACTAAGGTAATTGTGTCACATCCGGATGTCGACATCGTTGAAGCAGGTTATTCAAAGTCGGATCACAAGATTTTATTTGCCGGCTTCGAAACCTGGAAAAGGGAGCGTATCTATCTCAATGATTCCGTCAAGGCTTTTTACAAACAGTTGGAAGGACTAATCCCAAATACCGAAATCAGGGTTACTGACAATGATTTGGTAGAACAACAATTTATTATCAGAACATTTACCGATAAAACACCAGGTGCTTTTTACCATTATGCGCCGGAAACAAAAAAGCTAGTTAAGCTAAGTGATATAAATCCTTCTATCCCGGAGGATCAAATGTGTAGCATGAAGCCGGTTTCGTTTAAATCGCGTGATGGGTTAAAGCTGGACGGGTATTTGACTTTACCTCTCGGGCGTAAGCCAAAAAATCTTCCGCTGATCGTAATTCCTCACGGAGGGAGCGGTCCGTGGCACAGAAATTCATGGGGTTTTAGCGCTGAAGTTCAGTTCCTGGCAAACAGGGGATATGCTGTTTTTCAGGTTAACTATCGGGGGTCAAAAGGATACGGAAAGAAATTTTGGATTGCAGGATTTAAAAAATGGGGCACTGATATTCAGAATGACATCACCGACGGGGTAAAATGGTTAATCGATGAAGGTATTGCTGATAAAAAGAGAATTGGCATTTACGGGTATGGTTTTGGCGGATATAGTGCTTTGCATGCACTGTCTTTTAAACCTGATTTATATGCCTGTGGCGCATCTCAATCCGGATTTCTCAACCTATTTGCTTACATCAAAGCTGTTCCACCCCACTTTAAGCCTACATTGCAAATGTATTATGAAATGGTAGGAAATCCTGAGAAAGAAATGGATCAGTTAAGAGCAGTTTCGCCGGTTTTTCATGCAAGCAGAATTAAAGCCCCTTTGTTAATAGCGCAGGACAAAAAGGACCTTCGAGTGAATGTTAATGAGACGAACCAATTTGTTAAGGAATTAAAGAAACGCAAAGTTCCGATTACCTATATTACCAAAGAAAGCAGGGATTACAACTTTAGAAATCCCGAGACGCGACTAGAGTTTTTTAATGAGCTTGAGAAGTTCTTTGCTGCAAATCTTAAGTAGAGAGGTTCATGGGAAGCTTTAAGGCATATTACCGGAAAAATAACCTTCTTAATGTTAGCTTTCTGGTACTTATTAGCGCTTCGTTAGTTATTGCTCTCCTTTTAGCCCGAAATTTTACCGAGAAGTATGTCGAGAATGAGTTTAACACCCAAAAGATCTCTGTACTGGAAGAAACGGTAAAACCTTACAATGATTTTTTTCTAAACAGAATTCCTGAAATCTCTTTTTATCAAGGCTATCTTGATTCTGCTTCAGTAATTAAATACGCCGATACCGTATTAAGAAAGTATGCCTTCGTTAGTCGTATAATTTTTTACGACACTCAAATTAGTAATCGGCTTGTACCGAATGCTTTCAGAATAAATAATTTTTCAATTGTGCCAAAGGCTATTTATCAACTCGGCAGAGAAGTGCCGCCTGATTCGGTGGTTATATATAAAAGTCCGGATAAAAAGCCTGCTATCAGAGCCATTGATGAGTTTAACCGGATGGCAATAAAATTTTCGACCTATATTGAGTCGGTTGATACCTCTCAAAGCCTTTCAAGCGATAAATCGTTTGAGGTTTTCTACAACATAACACACAACAGAATCACCTTAATGAACATCCCTCGTGAAGAGGAGGTTCGGATATTCAGGGATTTAATGTTTAAAGATCTCAAACCTTCGGCTATATACGAACAGGATATTTTGTCATTTCGTTTAAATCCATTTAAACTGACTATAAAGAACAATCATCCGGAACTTTATCAGGAGATAAGTATCCGCCCGCTCGTTTTTGAATCTGTTGATACAAATCCTGATTTGTTAAATACTGATTTAGCTCTTTCGGGGGCTTTTGCGGATTATAAACTGTTTTTTAGCTCTTCAAGAAGCTTTTTATCTAAAGAAATAAACAGGAGGTTTTTACCTGTAGCAGTTTCAATCTTAATTATTTACGGCATTTTAGGCTTTATTGCTTATCTAATATATCGAAATCTTCATATCAATAGCCGAATGTTTAAGTTACAATATGATTTCATCAATAATCTTACACATGAATTTAAAACACCTTTAAGTGTTATTAAGATCGCCGGAAATAACATCAGGAGCGCCAATACCATAACCGATCAGGAGCGCTTTAGGTATGGTAAAATTCTTGATGAAGAAGCAGATAAGTTGAATGATTTGATGAATAAGCTTCTTTCCTTTACTCAGATTGAAAATCAGTCAATTCAAATAAAGAACGAGGAAATTAATATCGAAGTGTTTGTGCAGAATCTAATTGATGCTTATCATGTCAAATACCCGGAATTTGAAATTACATATAACATCAGGAAAGTAGAAGTTTTTAAATCGGATCCGGTGTTAATGGCAAGTATATTTCAGAATCTGATAGAGAATGCATATAAATACTCTTTGCCCAAGCGTAAGTACCAGCATATAGATATATCTCTCGAAAGAGGTAAAATTGTTTTTAGGTTTTCCGATCAGGGGATCGGAATACCTAAAGAGGAAATGGAGAACATTTTCAGAAAGTTTTACAGGATACAAAACCAGTATAATCAGCAGGGCAGCGTCGGCCTTGGGTTGGCTTTTTGTAAAGAACTGGTTAACTTTATGAAGGGGGATATTTTTGTTAAAAGTAAAGTTGGGATTGGATCGGAGTTTACTATAATTTTACCATACGAACAGAAGATATGAATTTAGACATTAAAGTTGCAATTGTTGAAGATGATGAAAATCTTCGTTTCCTTGTTTCTCATCGTTTGCAGACCGAGGGTTATATAATCATCGAAGCTTCAAATGGAGCCGAAGCAGAAGAAATGATTATGAGAGAAAATCCTGACATCGTTTTACTGGACTGGATGCTGCCCGAGAAAGAAGGCTCTGAGGTATGTAAGAATGTCCGGGCAAAGGGTTTTGAAGGGGTTGTTATAATGATGACTGCCAAAGCTCAGGATGTAGATAAAATTGATGCGTACAACTTTGGTGTGTCCGATTATGTAACTAAACCATTTAACATGGATGTACTGGTTGCTCTTATTGAAAACAAGATAAAATTTGTTGTTAATAATGAGAAAACTGAGATGCACAGATTTAATAACATAGAGCATCATCCAAACACTCATTCTCTTTTGAAGGATGGTAAGAAAATTGAATTGACGATACTTGAAAATCGCATCTTGCTTTATTTTCTTAAAAACGCAAACAAAGTAATTCATCGCGATGAACTTATGATGGTTGTTTGGGGATATAATTCTGACGTAAACACCCGGACGCTTGATATGCATATTGTAAGGTTGCGCAAAAAAATTGAGGATAATCCGGATTCTCCAAGTTACCTGCAAACAGTTAGAGGCATAGGATATAAGTTTGTTTGCTAAGCGAGTACGGGGAGCATTTTCCTAAGACATATCGAGCTAAGGGATGTATAAAACAAGAAGCCCCGTGTTGTTGACACGGGGCTTCTTGTTTTATGTTTAAATTGTTATCTTACTGGTTTACAATAACTTTGAAATTCAAATCCAACTTATTTCCACTTAACTTGAAGAAATAAACGCCAGACGCCAGAGTTGAACCGTCAAAACTAAATGAGTACGCTTGTAATGCATTCGCAGAACCCGAGTAAACATTTTTAACTTTTATTCCCTTCAAATCATATAGATCTAATGATACATTAGCCTGATCTGAAACTAATTTGAAAGTTACCGTAGTTTGACCTGCAAATGGATTTGGATAAGCAGATAATGTATTTGAGTTACCTACAGTCAAGCTATTGGTAAGAGCAAGATCACTTGATGGAGCAGCAGCAGTTGTAGCCGGAGCATTACAAGCACCTAAATAACCACCATTTGTTAAATGAACGTTCACTGCATTTCCGCTTACGCTGATTTGCGTCCATTTGTTATTTGCTTTATGGCATACTAATACTTTGTCGCCTTTATTTCCACTGCGAACATCGATAACAGTAATTGTTATAGCTGCACTTGCAGAACATCCAAACTCGTTGGTTGCAATTACATTAAATGTATAAGAACCGGCAGCAATTGGACTAAATACCGGATTAGCAATTGTGGTGCTACTTAAACCAGCAGACGGCGACCATACATAAGTGGTTGCATTGCTCGCAGATGTACTGTTGGATGCAGTAAGCGTTAATTTTTGTGCACCATAACCTAAAGCGATAGTTTTGCTGTCTAGGCCAGTGAACGTATTGTCAGATCTGCTTTCAGTGATGGAAGCAACCGGTGTAACACCGATTACATTCACGATCGCGGAAGCTGAAGACACATTTCCGTTTACATCAGTTACAGTAAGTATAACCGTGTTGTATCCAAGGTTTGAGCAATTAAAGTTAGATTTGTCAATAGACAAAGACTGGATACCGCAAGCGTCATTGCTGCCATTGTCTATAGATGCAGCAGTAATTGACGCGGATCCATTTACAAGTGTTACCGAAATGTTTTTCGCTAAAGCAACGGGAGCGGTAAGGTCTTTTACCACTACTTTTTGAGTCGCTGTAGTTACATTTCCATTTCCATCGTTAAAATTCCAGGTAACAAGGTAAGAACCTTGAGTTGTATAAGTCAGGGGATCTGACGTGGTTCCTGTAATTGTACCCGCACAGTTATCAGTAGTGGTTGGTACAGATACTGTAGCAGAACATTCGGCAATAACATCAGTAAGAACAGGCACGACAGGAGTTGTAATATCTTTTACTATTACGTTCTGGGTCGCCGAAGTTGTGTTTCCGTTTCCATCGTTAAAGTTCCAGGTGATAACATTAGAGCCTTGAGCTGTATAGGTCAGGGCATCTGACGTTGTTCCTGTGATGATACCAGCACAATTATCTGTTGTAGTTGGAGCAGATACTGTAGCAGAGCATTCAGTAATTACATTAGTAAGAGCGGGAACAACTGGTGCTGTAATATCTTTTATAACCACATTTTGGGTAGTCGTAGAGATATTTCCGTTTCCATCGTTAAAGTTCCAGGTAATTACATGTGTACCCTGACTTGAATAAGTAAGAGAATCAGCTGTTGTACCCGTAATTGTACCTGCGCAGTTATCGATAGCGGTAGGGATCGATATTGTGGCAGAACATTCTGCTGTTACATCTGCAAGTACCGGAGCAACTGGTGCGGTGATGTCTTTGACTACAACTTTTTGTTTTGCTGTTGAGGAATTTCCTTTGCTGTCTTTAAATGTCCAGTTGATTTCATAATTTCCTTGTGCAGAATACGATAATGGATCGGTAGTAGTTCCGGTAATTAGTCCTTCACAATTATCTTTCGCACTAGGCGCTGAAGTGACCTTTGCAGAACATTCTGCAGTTACCGTTGGAATGTCTTTTTCATAGTGGATGGTCATTGTTCCCCCATGGAAATATCCTACCCAGCCTGAATATCCGGTAAAGTACATGGCGAATGTGTTGTTTGACGCACCATATGTATAATTAGGAATGCTTCCATTATAGTTTATATTGAACGATTGTGTATGGTGAAATAATTGGTTCCCTCCGATACGGGTGCCGGCAACCTGCATGTTTGTCCAGTCTCCTGTTCCTCCCCATCCCTGATCTACAGCTGAGTATGCAAGGTCTACACCTGTGATAATCGAGCCTGCAGGAACCTGATTAGCGAAGGAAAATGTATATGGAGACCATCCGTAGGTGCGACCCGCGGGAATAGAAACGATTGCTACACCGCTTCCATTGAAAGGAGCTTCATTATCAGTAACGGTTACCGAAAAGCTTGCAGTAGTGAAATTTCCGGCTGCATCCGTAGTTTTAAAAGTATTGACGGTTGTTCCTACGGGGAAAACCGATCCACTAGGTAAGCCAGCAGTTTGTACTGTCGTTGGAGTAGAGCAACTATCCGTTCCTATGGGAGCGGAATATGAAACTGTTGCACCACATATTCCGGGAGTATTATTAACGATAATAGCAGCTGGTACAGATAAGTTTGGTTTAACATTATCAATTACCGAAACTATTACCGGAAAAGTTAACTGACCCGCGTTTCCGTTGGCATCCGTTGAATAAGCGGTAACATTGGTTGTTCCTACCGGGAAAAATGATCCTGGTGCGATGCTAAATGTAACAGCTGGATTAGCGGTACAGTTATCAAGTGCTGTAGCTGAGAAGTTTACAGTTGTTCCAGGTGTATTGCAAGAAACTGAAGCAGTTGTGTTTGACGTTGTTATTGTCGGAGCCGCAGTATCTGTAAAGGTTCCCGTGATGGTTTGAGGCCAAAGATTTGTTGATTCCTCTGTGAGTACTACTGTTAATCCCCCATTTAATGTAATTTGAACGGGTACATTACATGCTGCTGGTGCGAAATCATAATATGCCCAGTCATTGTATTGGTTAGCACTGGGTCCTTTAGATAAAATCGTAATCGCTGATCCCGCACCAGGAAGGTTATTCCACGCAGTGTTGTTAAATGCTCCCGTTGGGTTGACATTCTGCGTAACGGTGCTGCTGCCATAGGTGGTAGTGATGCTCATTCCGTTATTTACCAACATTGATGTTGTATAATCTCCATGCCAGTGCTCGATGTAAACACGGATAAACCCATTTGATAAAACGGCGTATCCTACCTGAACGGCGTGCGCAAATGCTGATTGAAACCCAATCAGAAATAGAAACATTAAAGTCAGACCCGCTTTTAAACTGGCCTTTTTAAATGTTCTCGATTTCGGAAGACTATTCTTTATAAAAGAACGTGTTTCCGTAACCGGATTAGTGCTGTAAAAATTTTGCATAAATTGAGATAAGTATTTAGTTAAATATTAGATGGTTTTCTTGATCATGAAATACTGGGCCTTCAGGTCAGTATAAATAGTTTTCATTATTGGTGTTAGTGTGGATTCTTTTGTGTCTTTAAGTAGTGTTTTCATCGCGATGCAATACTTAGTAAATTCATCAGGATAAGTTTGGATCCATGTTTTTAAGATCTTCTCGTCGTACAGGTACGTATTCCTTTTGAATTTAAATGGGTCGCCCGAACCGTCCCATTTCCGAATAACTGGTAAATGAGGGGCTGCTACCGCGATTGTTTCATCGATCGGTATTAACCAAGCTCCCAACCGTGTTTTAGCATTGATAGCGTCTACCGGATAGTCGCTGCCTTTAAGGGTTGGTAATTGAGAGATAAGCAATAAGATAGTAAAGATGTATCTGGCTAATTGGGGAACTATAAGTTTGCTTAGCATGAATTTTAATTATTTTCAGATAGTTGAAACCTTTCCACAAATAAAACGTTTGTGTGCGGCGAAGTTATAGTTTTTAACCTTCTTAATAAAAAATTTACCACAGATATAAAATATATTCTATCGCGATATTTTTCTACCAATTGGGGAAATGGAGCAACATTTGCACAATGGAGCATCAATCATTGTTAAATAATTTAACTGAAAGTTTGTGTTGTTGTTGTTTATTTCTTTCAGGGAAAATAACTTTTAAAATGCAATGTCAAGCAGTGGAGGAATAGACATTCAAAACCATTAATGTAACATGAAAATTACATTTTGATCAGGTTAAAGGTGTATAAAATGATGAATTGTAGAATCATCATCCCATCTAAATAGAGAAAATAATAGTATTCGTTTTTCTTCCATTCAGATTTGAAGATCAACCAGCCTGTGAGAAGAATGGTCAGGGTTAGTGCGACAAAGTTTGCGTCGAAACTTTTTGTGAATAAAAATAGCAAAGTCAGATAAGCAACTAGAAGAATCTGGCAGACTAAATAGGACTTGCGTTCTCCAAAAACAACAGGGATGGTTTTAAGATCATAACTTTTATCCTGATATAAATCCCGTATATCAAAGGGGATGGTAATAGCAGTTATAAAAAGAAAACGTTTGGCAATCAATAGAATAGTGTCCTCTGCGGGTATTATGATCGATTGACTGCTGCCCAGTTCAACAATAGGCAAAAGCACGCAGCTTAAGGACCATATAAGAGATATAAGGAAGAGTTTTAATCCGGGGACGTTTCTTAATCCAAACCTTTTATCGCCAAGGCTGAATAATGGCAGGTTGTAAGAAACAGCAATAGCACCTAGAAACATTAGTAATACCTGCGACGCTGCTGACAAAAATAAAATAATTACCAGCAATGACACCACTGCTATCAGGGTTAGGGTGATTATCAACCGATAGTTGGCATGCACCCAGCGAACTCTTCTGAACGGTGATTTTTTCGGTTCAGCAGGTTTAGACATAAACGTGCTGA
>CBIHLM010000002.1:0-145428 GCA_966210515.1 uncultured Pedobacter sp. | reverse complement strand
CTTGTTCAAATAGTTGTTGAACCGCATCACCGTATAAAACGCCTTTATAATTTTTCAAATTCATATTACTTTTTTTTAATTAATTATTTCCTAAAAAGAATGAAGCCCTAGGTTCACGACTAATCGAGATTCGAATCTTCTATGAAGCTCCTTGGGATAAAGTCCTTGATATGTTTTTACAAAGGTAAAAAACTTAGTGTAGGAAATACACTAAGTTTTAAAATAATTTCTTAATAAAAATTTCGCACCTGATGATTAGATGTGATCCCCTGCAGTTATCGGCGCGAGAGATACTTATATGAGAGGTATTAAGCTTCAATACTAGGGATAAGTATCCGATAGTTATATCAGCTGCTTTTCCCAAAGAAAGCAACTGATATAACTTTTCAAGAGTCTTCTGAAAATGCGATCCTCAGCTATTATCTTTTTATTAATAACTTCATCACTTCAACAGTAGTACCCGATTGTACTTTCACCAGATATACGCCAGGAGCAAAGGCAGATGTGTTTATTTCCACAACTGAGTCACCATTTGTATTCGTTTTATACAACACTCTAGAATCGGTGGTATAAATACTTAATTCGACCTTTTCTTTAGCATTACCCTTAATCCGGATGTTTACAGAATTCGCGGCTGGATTGGGATAAATTAGCTGAGCAGCAAGGTTGTCCGCTGGAGTAAAACCAACCATATCTAAAGCATTTGCTTGATCCGCCGACATTACACCAGCAGCATCCGATACCGATACAATAGAGAACTGTTGGTTCAAGCCACCTGCATAAATATACTGGTTGACCGGAGCTTCGTTCGCTGTTTCCGCTCCGTACACATCCAAAGCTTTACCGCTATTTCGGTTTACAATTTTAAAGTAACCGCCGCCTACGCTTGCAATACTCCAATCCTGGCTCGGAACATTTAAAGGCGCCCATTGATGGATCGCTGCGCCATCCAGCGTACTGGCCCCAACTACGTCCATGGCCTTTTGGCTATGTACAGCAATCAATTTATAAAATCCATTACCTTGTGCATCTATTCGCCATTTTTGGTTTTGAGCGCCCAAATACTCATACTGATAAACAATTGTTCCATCGGCAGTTAATTGTTGTTTAACATCAAGTGCTTTCGAACTGTGTCGTGCCAGGACTTTATACGTTCCTCCAGCGGTTACACCTGCAGGAAGCGTGATGGTATAGTTTGCGGAAGAAACAGGAGAATCAACCATCCCGGCTTTTGAAGAATAAGTTTTAATCGTACAGCTGTTTGAAATAGTGAACGGACCGGTATACGTTGGAGAAATAGAAGTGGGAATACTGCCATCTGTAGTATATCGAATGATTGCACCTGCTGTGGAAGAAGTTAAGGTGATGGCAACCGGCGCTGTAAATGAACTACCAGACACAGGATTGAAACTCGGAGCGGAACAGGTAGACATATCCGGACCTGTCTCTGCAACAACCATCGACCAGTATTTTAATGATGGCAAACTGAAGTTCACCACTCCATTAGATTGAGTGAAAGTAATCGCTTGTGGTTGTCCTTGATTAAAATCAGGAGATGCCACCCACATCCGGGTAATTGGAGTTGAATAAGGAAAATTTAACGGAAGATTGCTAATAGTAGCAGGCACAGGCTGTACCTGGTTATCATCTCTCCAGTTTAGCGTTTGTGCATTCGAATAATTAAGCACATGAAAAATCTGGCTGCTTCCCCATTGTGCACCCACAGTTGCTACTTTTCCTTGTACTGGGGGCCAGTAACGCACATTGCTACCGCCAGACAGAGTAACATTATTAAATGTTCTGCCATCTCTTAAAATATTCTCATAAGCTACCGAGAAATCATAATACGCTAATAAATCCTTCTCCAAAGTTGCAGACATTTGCAAATTACTGTTAGGAAAATATTCATTGCCAAGCATGTGTTCTCCAAGCTCAATATGTGCTCCTCCAAAGGCAAAAATTACTGCATCGGTCATTAATACACTTGCCGGGTTAAAAAAACCAGCACTTCCAGATTTACCTTTATTTACATAAGCGGCTAAAACAGTATTCACATTTTTATATCCATTGTTTTGCTGAATAACATTTCCAAGGCTGTAATACTCTTCATTGCCCGTCCATAACTCAGAATAAGTAAAATCAACCGGGGACTGGCCGATATGTTGTTGCCCATATTGGTTTACAGCATTCATAACCAAAGACTTGCCAGGCTGTGCCGCTTTGGCCGCACTTAAAAAATCATCAAAAGATTGGTCTGGATAAATCTGTGTGCCATTGTAGTTGTAAACAGTTCCGAAATCACCTAACTGATCTGTATGGTAACCGTCAAAATGGAGATTTGTCGCATTATATACTTCGTTATGTGCAGTGTTCAAAAAACTCTGCCAGTTAGTATTTCCAGGGTCGTAAACATTAATTGAAGTTGTTTCCCATGATGATGGTAAACCTGTATGAGCGTATTGATTAGTATGAGTATTGTCACGAAAAAGCCCCCAGGTGTCACTAACTCCTGTTGCTGCGGGGTAAGCGCCGTAAAGCAGGTTGTAAAACATTGCTTTTATTCCTTTATTATGTGCCCGGTCAATATATCCCTTTACTGTATTAAAATAACTTGGGCGGTTGGCCAGATCATTCCACTGCGCAGAAGGATTTGATGCTGTTCCAGCTAAGGGATCCTGATGAGTATCCATCCAATCGTAAAACTGTAATCCATTGATCTGGTAGCGGGTTAATTTATTGATTACAACATCCATATCACCATCGGTCAGATTTCCAAATTTCGACAAGAAGCCATAGCGTGGAAACTTAGTCCAGTTTGAAGATACGTCTATGCCTATTGTGGAGAAATCTAAAACTGTATTTCCATTTTTTAGCTCCGCTTTGACGAGATATCCCTTATAATCGGCATTAGGGGTTACCCAAGCCCATGTGGAACTGGTTCCACTAATTACTTTCGACTGGGTGGAAATTGCAGTATTGTACTGATAATAGGTTATTTTAAGAGTTCGATTAGAAACCGATTGTTTTAAATTTATAGTAAAATTCACCACCGCCCCCGGGCTGTAAGCAGCTTTATCTTTATCAATGCTACTTATGTAATCGCCTATTGCAGCCCTGGCATATCCAGGAAAAAAAACAGTAGTTGAAAAATAGATTAATAAAACAAGAATAAGCTTTAATGAATAAACGGAGCTAATTTTACTAACATTATCTTCTGATAAAGGAACCTTCAGGATTGTAAAAAATTGATTCATAATTAATTGGTTTTATAATTTGTATTTGGTTAATTAGTTTATCTACCCCCCGCATACTATTGTTATACAGGGAAGGACAATTTAAATTGCTATCAAGTGCTACTTAAAAAAAGAGCTTTAATCTCAGATTTATTGCCCAGCCTAGTACCCGAGATATGGCAATCACTCATATTGGTTGAATTGGCTTATTATGAGATTTCAACATCCTTTTGGATGAACATTGCTACCCGGTTAGTTTTAAACTAATTTGAGTTTTTAAGTTTAGGATAGGCAATCTGTAAGTATCAATAAAGATTCAAAACGTATCAAAAACACTGAAACATAAACAGTTGCCACCAAGAATATAGATTCATAAACAAAAAAAGGTGGTTCGAAACACCCTTGTTCCGTAGCCACCTCAAATTTTAATCAGTAAATAGAGCCTCTTTAACTTACAAGTATAGAAATTGAACTTCTTACAAACGATGGAAATATTCCATTGACTTCAACCTCTGTTTGGAATTTGAAATCATTAATAACAACTTCAATTTTTAAGGAACAATCCGCATTCATTTACCACAGTTAGAGATTAGTGATTCTACTTTCAACACTTAAATTTATATGATAATTCACCAGTTCATTGATCGGAGATTTAATAATTTTACCAATTTTCATTTCATGATTTTCCGCCGAAAGTTTTAAAATATCACGAAAATAAAATGCGACAGACCCGACAGCATTCAACTCGTAATTTCGATAATATGGATATAGGCAAACTAATTGGGTAAAGAACTGGTCGAATGAGGATGAAACTAAATTGTGGAGATGCTTATCAGAGATATGTTTAAACACAAACTCTGAAAAACTTGCACAAAACCGGTTGGCAAGTGGTTGAGTATAGATTCTATTCAATACATCTTTCTCTGATAAGTTGTAAGAATCTTCAAAATCCTTTTTTATCGCCGGAGGCAACACTCCCCTTATATAATCAAGTAGCAGCTTTTTTCCGATCGCACAACCGCTTCCTTCATCGCCTAAAATATATGCAGCCGAATCAATGTGGTGAATTATTTCAGTGCCATTATATATACAGGTGTTGGTTCCGGTACCAAGAATCGCAGCAAATCCACTCGTGGTGCCGAGCAAAGCTCGGCATGCGGCAAGAAGATCATGCTTCACAACAATTTCCGAGTCGCAAAACACCTGTTTAAAAGCACTTTTTAATAATAAAGATTTCCCATTATCATGAACACCGGCTCCATAGAAATATACCTTTTCAATTAATTCCCTTCGAATATTGGCCGGAAGTGCTTTTGTTAATGATGTATTAATATACTCTTCGTCGACAAAGAAGGGGTTGTAACCCTCCGAATAAAAGTCGTATACCTTATCGGCTCCATCTACTAAACACCAGTGAGTCTTAGTAGAACCTCCATCTGCTATAAGTATCATATAAATAAGCTGTTAATACTATAACCTTTCCAAACCTTTAGTCAGAGCACTGGAAGCCTCTAATATACTTATTGCATAACCGCCACCTGGGGCCACGAACTGAGCTAATTGTGACTTCTTCGTCACCACCACTTTTCGAATGGTATAAGCTTGTGGATTCGTTTTGTAATGAGCGTCGTTCGCATCCGCATAAATAGTCGCTATATAGATTTTACCAGGATCCAAAAAGTTAAACGATATTTTGGAGGTCCGGTTATTTTCCCCGCCAACACTACCTACAAACCATCTGCCTGACCCTTTTGCTTTTCGGGCAACAGTTACATATTCCCCCGGTTCAGCTTCCAAATACTTGCTATCATCCCAATCTACGGCAACGTCTTTTATGAATTGAAAAGCATCCGGGAACTTATTATAATTTTCGGGAAGATCTGCAGCCATTTGCAAAGGACTGTACATTGTTAGATATAAAGCCAGTTGATTGGCCAAAGTATTATTTACATGTGAGTTGTTAGAAGGATTTACTTTACTGATATCCATTTCAAAGATACCGGGTGTAAAATCCATTGGCCCGCCAACCAGTCTCGTAAAGGGAAGAACTGAAACGTGGTTGGGTTTAGAACCGCCAAAAGCCTGGTATTCTGTCCCTCTGGCTGATTCATTACCGATCAAATTCGGATAAGTACGGGCAATTCCAGTGGGACGAATGGCTTCATGGGCATTAACCATGATCTTATATTTAGCAGCTTTTTCGACTGCGTATTGATAATGATTCACGATCCACTGACTATAATGATTTTCACCCCGGGGAAGAATATCACCCACGTAACCACTTTTTACTGCATCATAACCATTGGCCTTCATAAATTTATAAGCAGTATCTATATGGCGCTCATAATTACGCACTGAAGAAGATGTTTCGTGATGCATAATCATCTTTACACCTTTAGATTTCGCATAATCTCTTATTTCAACAACATTAAAATCAGGATAAGCAGTAACAAAATCGAACACAAAATCCTTTGAATGGCCAAACCAGTCTTCCCAGCCTATATTCCAACCTTCAACCAATACCGCATCAAAACCATGTTCAGCAGCAAAGTCGATGTATTTTTTTACGTTAGCTGTAGTAGCGCCATGCTTGCCGTTTGGCTTTACCTTTGTATAGTCGCTTACACCTAAACGAACTGCCGGATATTCGTCCGTATAAGCCCAGGAGCTTTTTCCGGTTATCATTTCCCACCAAACACCAACATATTTTACTGGTTTTATCCATGAGGTATCCTCTATTTTACAAGGTTCATTTAAATTGTACGTCAGCTTCGAAGCCAGAATTTCGCGGGCATCATCACTCACTATTACTGTACGCCAGGGTGTGGTTGATGGAGCGAGCAAATATCCTTTATCTCCTTTTGCATCAGGAGTCAACCATGATTGAAACACCATATTTTTATCATCCAGATTCAAATGCATACAAGGATAATCGATTAGGGCTGCTTCATGTAAATTGATATACAACCCATCGTCTGATTTCATAATAAGAGATGTTTGTACCCCAGTGGGTGAAAAAGAAGATTGGGATACATTTTCTGTCCTTGCTTTGCTTGTCAAATCTCTAATTTCGGACAACCGTGATTTTGTGTAATCATATTCTTGAGTATCATAGTCGCCGGCAATCCAAAATGCGGTGTGATCACCCGCCATTGCAAACTGAGTTCGCTCTTCTTTGATCACAAAATAGGTCAGGTTTTTCTGTGAAGGGAACTCATAACGAAATCCGAGTCCATCGTCGAACAAACGAAACCGAACAATTATTTGCCGGTTCGTCTCCTTTTGGTTCAACGTAACCGCCATTTCGTTATACTTATTTTGGATCGTTTTTACTTCTCCCCAAACGGGTTTCCACGTTTCATCAAAAGATGAACGTTTTATATCTGTTATGGCAAAATCGTTTAGTAGAGATTTTTTATCATTCTTCAAGTCCAGACCGAGCTTACTTGGCTTTATCACATCTTTACCTTTATAGGCCAGCGTGTAGATAGGCGTTCCATCATTTTGCAATGAAAACTCCATATTAAATTTCCCGTTAGGGGATTTTAGCTTTTGTGCATACGCGAACGTCAAAAGACTGCACCATACGAACACTATTAAAATACACTTCTTCATTTTATCTTTTTTATTTCTGCAAGAGGATGATTAACGATTAACCTGAATTTCACTTGCTGTTCCTGTATCAGCAATTTTTATATAAATAATTCCTTCTTTTTCATCCCAACTCCAAGCCGGATTCTTAAAGTCGGATTCAACATTTGCCAGCAATTTCTCTGATTTAATGGCCTTCATTTTACCAGAGTTAATAAGTAAGTTTTTCGGTTTAAAAGAAGAGTGAATTTTGAGAACGTAATTCCTCTCTCCTTCCGGCTTATAACCTTTCTCTTCTCGGACATTTATCTTCAGTACTAATCCTTCTTTAGTCGTCTGAGAGCTAAATCTTGTTCTGGCATAAATATTCCTTTCGTAATCTCTGCTTTCGCCATCATCTTCATATAAAGTAAAAGCGGCTTCCTTATTTAAAGCAGCTGGAAATATTTCAAGACTTACAGGATAAGATGATTTTTCATGAATGTACTGCATCACTGGCATGGTGGGAATAATCGATCCCTTTTTAACGAATAGCGGAATCACGTTTAATGGCGCATCAACCGTGATCCATTGGCCGCCTTTATATGTCGTCTTGCCATCATTGAAATTTACCCATTCGCCTTCCGGCAGATAAACATCCTTTGTAAGGGCGCCTTTTTCAACCACCGGTGCCACCAATAGTTCCCTGCCAAAAAGAAACTGGGCATTTAATTTATACGCTTCTAAATCCGTTGGATATTCCAGCAGCAAGGCCCTCATCAGTGGAATTCCTGTATCGTGCGCTTCCCTGGCATAGGTATAGATGTACGGGAATAATTTGTATTTAAGTTGAATTGCCTCACGGGATATGTTTTCAGCTTCAGTTCCGAACCTCCAGGGCTCAGATGCATTTCCACCTTCGTGATGAGCACGACTTAAAGGATTAAATACCCCAAATTGCATCCAGCGAATGTATAGTTCGGACATTGCTTCAGTATTTTTAATGTCGCCGCAGTACCCGGAAATATCGCAGGCCCAGAAAGGTATTAAGCCCATGCCGGCAGATAAACTCACTGGAATTTGATTAGCAAATTGGCTCCATCCTTCGACAACATTATTGCCATTTCCAGAATCGCCGGACCAGCCAAAAGTATAACGCTGCAGACCCGCATAAGCCGCCCTCGTCATTTGAAAAATGCGCTTATTGGGGTTGTGTTTATTGAACTGTTCGGTTACTACTTTATCCCAGGTTAGGCCGTATACGTTGTGAATTTCGTCGTGCATTCCCAAATGATGCTTCATGTTTAACCTGTCAGTCGCGTCTTCATTGCTCCATGCCGGTTCGCCCATATCTGTCCAAAATCCTTTTACGCCATCGTTTAAAGGCTTTTGCTGATAATTACCCCACCAATCGGCAACGGCTGGTTTTGTAAAATCTACAACCCCGCAATTTCCTCCCCAGGGCCAGGGCATATCATATGACTTACGGGTGCGAACGTCTGTTGCCAGGAACCCAAGCGAATCTGCTTCTTTCCATTGTACTTTGTTGGCTTGCGAGATCACCGGATCCTGGGAAATAATCATTTTATAACCCATTTTGCTAAGATCCTGAACCATTTTCTTAGGGTTGCTGTAGTTGTTTTTTTTCCAATTGAAATCTTGCAGTCCTTCTACCCAACCAATGTCCTGGTAAATGATATCACAAGGAATGTGTCTTTTTCTAAATTCATCGGCGGTACTTCGGGCTAGATCCTCCCGCGTATAATCACCGCGACATTGTGAAAATCCGAACGCCCATTTCGGAGGCATAATTGGTTTTCCAGTTAGCTTAGTATAACTTTGGATGATTTGCTTGTAGTCGTTGCCGAAGATGAAATAGTAAATCATTTCACCTCCAGGTGCTTCGAAAGAATAATAATCGTTTGACTCGGTACCGAATTTAAATTCTGATTTATAGGTATTATCGAAGAAAACTCCGTAGCGATAGCTGCTCATAAAGAAGGGAATGCTTTTATAAAGCGGGTCTTCATTTACACCATAGCAAGGATTGTCACTATTCCACATTTTGTAGCTGCGGCCTCTTCGGTTGATAGGTCCAGCTTTTTCGCCTAAACCAAAAAACTGCTCATCAGACCGGAGTGCTTTATAGGCAGTGATACGATTATTCTCTTTCACGAAACCTCTTTCATTGAAATCGCTGAACACTAATTTCTGATACTTATCAAAAATTTGAAGTTTAAAAGGGTTTTTATTTACCCGTATACGAAGCTGATCCGTAAAGATTTCATACGCGGCAGCTTCATCGTTTACGTTTACCTTTCCTACATCTGCTAAATTTTCATTTACCACAGCAAATGATTCATTATTGCGTTTGAAATTCCCGTCAGGTGAAATCCAAACTTTTAGCACTTGTCCGCTGCACAATTGCAAAAGCACTTTGGCCTTACTGTCGCAGCTAAAAACCACCTGATTACCTGTAATCTTATAGGATGAACAATTGCCTAAGGTTTGCGGCTTCGTTTGCCCAAAGACTTGAATCGATAGAAGCAAGAATATTGCTAGTATATTTCCTTTCATGAGATATTTTAATAATTAAGAGAAATGCTAATTGTCTCCCCCATCCAAATCAAAGTTTAATATTCGACCACTACCATACTCCAATATTGAAGCTCGGGCAAAGTGAAACTGACCTCATTTTCTACCTGATTAAAATTTAAAGAGCGTGAAACTCCGCCGAGATTATCAGGAGAAGCGCACCATATTTTTTTCACCGCTCCATCTGCCGTAAGCGAAAGTTTAGCATTTTTAATTTGGACAGGTGCTACCTGGATTCCTGTATTATCTCTCCAATTACTGGTTTTAGAATTTTTAAAATTGATCAGGTGGACCACCTGAGATGAACCAACTTTTTTGGCTACCACAGAAACTGCACCCTGATTATTGGGCCATGAACTAGGATTGGTTTTGCCATCTAAAGAAGCAAGACTCACAGTATTGAAGCTACCGCCATCTCTCAGCAAATTCTGGTAAGCAACCAGAAAATCGTAGTAGGATACCATTGCCTTTTTTAGATCCTCTTTCATCTCCAAATTATCATTTGGAAAATATTCTTTTCCAAGCATATGCTCGCCCATTTCAAGGTGCGAACCACCAAAAGCGAAGATCACGGCGTTTGTCATTATCACAGATGCTGTGTTAAAAAACCCTTTATTATTAGCCAGGTCATAATTCATATAGGCCGCTAAAACGGTATTCTTTGTATTATTACTGTAGGTGTTATTGGCCTTAATAATATTAGCAAGATCTGTGTAACTGTTGTAAGGATCCCAAACTTCTGTGTAAAGAAAGCCGGCGGCAGATTGAGCAATACCCGTCTGCCCGTACTGCGACACCGCATTCATTACGATATCCTTATTGGGTTCATCGGCTTTAACGGCATTTATAAATGGCTTATAGGTATCGGCAAGATTTAACACAGAACCGTTGTATTTATACTTGGTTCCTCTGCCACCTAATTGGTCCATATGAAAACCATCGAAAGCTAGGTTTTGATAAACCTTTTGGTTTTCATTTTTTAGATACTGCTGCCAGGATGTATTAGAGGGATCGAGTAAATAAATATTGCTCAAGAACGGTGGAGATGGTAGAGGATGAAAATCTTTGGTCCCGTGATTAGCATCATTATATACATACCATTCTTTAGCCACACCATCGGCCTCGCCATCATCCCATGCACCATAAATAAGGTTGTAAAACATTGCCTTCATATTACGGCCATGAGCGCCGGTAATATATTTTCGAACAGTATTAAAATAAATATCGCGGTTAAAAATATCCTTCCAGGTACTTGCTGGTGCTGAACCAACCATAGGCAGAGGCTTATGGTGTTTATTGTGCCAGTCGTAAAACTGCAAACCATTGATATGATACCTGTTAAGATTGCCAATTACCCCATCCACTTCTGTATCAGTCAATTGAGGGAATTTTGAAAGAAAACCATATCTGGGAAACTTTTTCCAGTCGGAGGATACATCTACGCCTATAACAGCGTGAATAGTTTCGGCAGTAGAATTGGATGAATATACCTCTGCGATATATCCTCTATAATCAGTAGAGGGGGCTACCCATTTCCATGTACCACCTGTAACCGGAACCTCTGAGAGTACTGTATTTAAATACTTGTATCGAACTTTTGCCGTTGCCGGAAGTGTGGAATTATCTACGATAAAAACAACTTCATCGCCGGGCGAGTAAGCTGCTTTATCAGTGGAGATTGTCAAACCATTATAGCTTGGAGTAACCTGATTAGATGGAACATCGGGCGAAGTTGAAGAATCAGAACTATCCTTATCCTTTTTACAACCAATGCTTACACCCAATATCAACAATAAAGAAAGAGTTCTAAACTTCATGGAGATTAAAATTTATTTAAAGAGAGGTATCTCAAAGATCTACCATTAAAACCTTTGAGACACACTCGTTTTTATTTGATTAATTTATTGCCTTTCGAACTTGATAGTTTCGTATAATACGTCCACAGTGATTTTATAATTACCAGCCTGTGCTGCTGTAATTTTCCATTTATTATCAGGACTACCACCTGGAACAAACTTCATCTCGGTACTTTCAGCTCCTTCATTCGCAATTACAGGCATATAGAAATCGCCTCCCCAATTACCTTTTGCAATCGGCATTTTAAACTCGCCGGATGTTAATGGGCCGGTAAAAGTAAAGATGTTAGGGTTGGTAGAACTTTTTACTAAAGGAGTGGGATTATCAATATTCCAGCCTGCAGGAGTTGCATCTCCTACTAAATAAAGCTCTGCGGGGGCAGTAAAAGGCTTGATGTGAATTTTCATATTCTCCAGGTCAAGTTTGATTTTATAAGCACCCGGAGTGGTAATTTTCCATTTATTATCAGGACTGCCACCTGCTGTTAACTGAACTCCTGTTAAATTCAAATCCTGAGCATTTACTAAAGGCATGTAATAATCTGTACCCCAATTGCCTTTTGCTGTCGGAATTTTAAATTCTCCCGCATTGAGAACTCCGTTAAAAGTAAATACGAAAGGATTTGATCTATCAACACGCATTGGATTTGGATTGTCGATATTCCAGCCATTAGGTGTAGCATCTCCGACTACCCATAATTGAGAGTATGGCGGAGCACTTCCCTCGGCAATAGAAATAGACAAATCAAGCAGGTTTACAGAAATCACATACCTGCCTGCAGTAGCTATTGCAAATTTATCATCCGGCTGGCTATCAGATGTACGTAATACTAGTTGATTAGCTGTTGCACCCTTATTATACGAAGGCGAAAAGGACCCTTTGGTAGTAATAAACTTAAATTCACCAGCATTTAACTTTCCTTCAAAAGTGAATCTTCCGGGAATGGAGTTATTCAAACTAAGCGCAGTTGCATTGTCTGCACTCCAACCATTCGGAGCAGCATCTCCTATGATAAACAAGGTTGTTGTAACCGGCTGATACGTTGTTACTTTGAATGTTGTAGTTGTGGAATCGCCAAGATTGGTTCCCGATACCTTTGAAACTATTTTAGCCTCTATCGTTCCCTCAACACCCGGCGTTAAATTTAATTGGCTTAATAAAGAATTAAAATCCTGAACAGTATATTTTTTTTGAAAGGTGGTTTTTCCAAGATCTTCAACTACTGCATTCTGAAAGTTGTTACCTTCCCTATCGATATATAATTTATACGACATTGAAGAATTGGTTCCATAATTAGATCCAGTGGTCCAGCTAAGTTGAAATATCTCTTTAGCGTACTCACTTTCGTTAAGTAGCACAGATTGTTTGCTGGCGGTTAATTCCAAAGGCTTATTCACGCTTTGGTCAAATTCCTCATATATATCTTTTTTACAAGACGAGGCAAAAACAGTTGCTACCAGCAAAAGTACAACTGAAAACCAGCCTTTATTGTGCATTGTTAAAATTCGTTTCATATCTGTATTATATGTTGGTTAATACGTGATTAATACCCAGGATTTTGAACCAGGTTCTTATTAGCATCCATTTCCTTCTGAGGAATTGGTAATAGCATATGTTTAGTACTTGCGTTTGATCTTCCGATTGAGTGTAAAAACGGGACGAAGTATTGTCCGTTATCATATCGGACAATATCGAACCAACGATGACCTTCAAAAGCCAGCTCTAAGCGACGCTCTTTACGAATAGCATCTCTTAAAGCACTTTGAGATAAGCCAGTGATATTTCCCAAGCCAGCTCTTAAACGTACACGATTTAAAGGTCCGCCATTATTGATGCTCGTAGCTGACGCTTGAGCTTCTGGCGTTCTGCCAAGTTCGTTTAAAGCTTCTGCTTGCATTAATAAAACATCCGAATAGCGCAATACAGGAAAATTAGCAGGGCTTGTGTTATAATCGGGAGAAATTGATTTTGGCACCAGGAACTTCCGGAGATTAAATCCTGTATTTGAAAATGACTTTTTATACGTCTTTCCGTCAAAAGCGGGTCCTCCTTCATAAAGAATAGTTTTATCCTTTCTTAAGTCACCGTTTTCATATTGATTAACAAATTCCTGAGTGGGTTGATTCCATCCATAAGAACCCGCTACAAAATCAGAGTTTCTTGGACCCGTAAATGTGCTGACCCATGAAGCCATGTTGTCGTTATTCCCAAAGAAATCCACATCGCTTGCCTTTCCATAATATTGCACTTCAAATAAGGATTCTGCTCCATTTTTCTTTAGTGGATTAAAATTGTCACTGTAGTCAGGCAGTAAGGTATATCCAAGAGAAGTTACCTGCTCGCACAGCTCAACTGTTTTCTGATAATCACCCAGAGTAAGATATACCTTGGCCAGCAGCCCCGCAGCAGAACCTTTTGAAGCTCTTCCAACATCACTACCACTGTATGACTCTTTTTGAGGCAACATAGCTATGGCATCGGTAAGATCCTGAACAATCGTTTCATAAACCTTTTCCTTAGAAGTTCTTGCAGGATATAAAAAAGAATCATCGGGAGTTGAAGGAGCTTCAGTATACAAAGGAACGTCACCAAAAGCTCTAACCAGAATGAAATAATAGTTGGCTCTTAAAAATTTCGCTTCACCAATAATTCTGTCTTTGATTCCTTGAGAGATTGCCATATTCGGAACCTCTCGTAATATAACGTTACAACGAAGAATTCCCGGAAAAGGCCCTCTCCATAAATCTATGGCTGCTTCATTCGCTGTTGTGGTTAAAAAGTTTGAGACGTCTTGCGTTGCGATACCGTCATTAGCGCCGCCAGCTCCAACGATGCTGTTTCCGGCCCAAATATCGGTTCCCCAAATCTGAAAGTTATAAAGCTTTGGCCATTGTAATGGCTGGTAAGCGCCATTTATAGCGGCAACAGCATCGTCTTCGGTTTTGAAAAATGTTTGAGGATTAATACTATCAAGAGGAACTCGATCCAGGTACTTCTCACAACCAGTGAAACTGATCATTAGCAATATTGCGGCTGTATATTTTGCGAATATTTTCATTGTCTTAATTTCTTTTGATTAAAAGCCTATGTTAATTCCAGCACTTACAATCCTGGTAATAGGATATAAGCTCATATCAATTCCGTTTGACGAAACTTCCGGATCGAATCCGGTATACTTTGTGAAAGTCAGTAAGTTCTGCCCTGAGACATATAGCCTTGCTGTGTTCATTTTAGCATGTTTAATCAGGCTTTTAGGCAGAGTATAACCTAGTGTTACATTTTTCAGCCTTAAATACGACCCATCTTCTATAAAGCGGGTAGATGGCCTGGTATTTTTATTCGGGTCGTTAAACACTGCACGGGGAACCTCATTACTGGTATTAGGACCTGTCCAGCGATTTAAAACCGCAGTAGTCTGATTTTGAGCTACAGCCATTCCTTCCTGGTAAATCCGGTTTCCGTTTAAAATACTGTTACCTTCAACACCTTGTAAAAACACGCTGAAATCAAGGTTCTTCCAGTTTACTGAGTTATTCAACGCAAAAGTAAAGCGCGGGTTAGGGTCGCCAATGAACGTACGGTCTGCATCATTAATCTGCCCGTCGTTATTTATATCAAGAAATTTTAAATCCCCGGGTGCGGTACTATTATAGGTATCACTTCCCTGTTGTTGTTTGGCATAATTGTCTACCTCCTCCTGAGTTTGGAAGATTCCGGTCGCGATTACCCCGTAGAATGAATTTACCGGGTATCCATTTTTTTGAATATTGGTATTCTGGCTAGCAAGACTTCCACCATAAATTGGCACATCGCCATTTAAACTAACCACCTTATTTTGATTATAGGACACATTGAAGTTTGTATTCCATTCAAAAGAATTTGATTTTACATTCTGGGAGCTTATAGAAAGCTCAATCCCTTTATTACTAACTTTTCCGGCATTTATACTTGGTACAATCTGATCTGAGTAACCTGTTAAAGCCGGTACCGCCATTGGCACCAACATATCATTAGTATTTTTAATGTATGCTTCAGCAGTAACATTCATCCGGCCATTAATCAACACTGCATCAAGGGCGATATTCGATTGTGCTACTTCTTCCCAATGCACATTTCCGTTCGGCAATACCAAAGGCACTACCGAATTAACTATAGTTCCGTTAAATACGTACTGATTTGTCGACAATATTGAAGCATATGCATAATTTCCTATGCTCTGATTACCTGTCACCCCATATCCTGCACGAAAAGCCAGGTCTTGAATGAAGTTATTTTTATTGAAAAAACTTTCATTAGAAATGCGCCATTTTACTGAAGCCGAAGGAAAAGTTCCCCAACGATGACTGGAACCAAAGCGACTGCTGGCATCGCGTCTCACTGTGGCTGTTACCAGATATTTATCTTTATACGCGTAATTAGCACGTGCTAATAAAGAAAACAATGCCCAGTCGCTTGCATTACCGCTTGCAGTTGGCAACATTGTACCATTATTAAGTTGTTGAGCACCATCACTAATAAAATTTGCTTTTGATGCGCTTACATAATCAAAGCGGTTATCTTGTGCACTTGTACCAGCTAATAGAGTTAGATGATGTACATCATTGAAAAAAGAATCGTAGGTTAAAGTATTATCCCACAAATAGGTAAGATTCTTATTAAAAGATGAGTTTAAAGTACTAAATGGCTGACTTATGGGTTTCCAATCATATTTAGGAGACCATCCCCTGCTATCCCAGAATGATGCCTGGAGACCAAATGTTGATTTAAATTTTAATTGGGGGATAAGAGTTACTTCTCCACTTAAATTACCCAACACATTGTATCCAAGAGTTTTATTATCATTAATTGTAGCTTCACCAATCGGGTTTCTAACATCTCCGTACCAGCTGCTTTGCCCCTCTGGCCCAGACCATGTGCCGTCGGCATTATAAACTGGCTGCACTGGAAGTGCAGACATAGCATTACGAATATTGATTGATCCGCTTGATTTTCGATCGTGACTTAAGGTAAGGTTATTTGAAAACCTGAGCCAGTCAAACACTTTAGAATCTGTATTTACTTGTATTGCAAATCTTTTATATTTGTTATTAATTGCGATGCCAGCCTCATCCAATAAAGTTCCTGACACATAATAGGTTGATTTATCTCCTCCACCCGAATAAGCAAGAGAAAAGGAATTAGTTGGAGTGGTCTTTAAAAGCTCATTAAGCCAATCTGTGCTGGTTGTAAACGAACTCGGGTCTGCATATGCAGGATTCAAAGTCTGACCATTTGCCGCCATCATTTCATTATGAAGTGCGGCAAATTGAGAAGCATTTAACATCTCTACCGTATTGGTAGCAGATCTTACTCCGGTCATCGCTTTAAAATCTAATTTCCCTTTACCGGCTACTCCTTTTTTGGTGGTAATAAGTATTACCCCGTTTGCACCTCGCGCACCATAAATTGCAGAAGCCGAAGCATCCTTTAAGATGTCCATGGTAGAAATATCATCGGTACTGATAGTATTTAGAGGCACATTTGAGGGTACGCCATCAATAACAATTAAGGGATCGCTATCATTAATTGTACCTACTCCCCTAACCCTGATGGTTACGTTGCTGCCTGGTGCACCAGAGGAAATGACCTGAACTCCGGCAGCCCTCCCTTGCAATGCCTGCCCTGCATCAGAAACTGGAAGTGATTTGACATCTTTCATATTCACCGATGCTATCGATCCGGTTAAGTCGCTCCGCTTTTGAGTACCATAACCAATTACAACAACTTCATTCAGTAATTTTGAGTCTTCCTTTAACTCGACAGTAAGAGATGTTCTGCCAGTAATGGATATTTCGCGTTTTTCAAAACCGACAAAGGAAAAGGCGAGAACAGAATTCTCGTCAGCAACATTAATTGAAAAGTTTCCGTTGATATCTGTAATTACTCCGTTAGAGGTACCTTTCTCAATTACCGAAACACCCGGCAAGCCGTCGCCCTTTTCGTCTGTAACCTTTCCTTTCACAGTAATAGCCTGTGTGCTTTTTAGGCTTACACCAATACTTTTACCCGTTACCGGTTTACTTTTTACGCCTGAATTTGAAAATGCAAGCGATGGCAACATCACCGCTATGAGAACCTGATTGATGGTAATTCTACTACCGCTCAGCCATTTACTTTTTTGTAACATACAAAATTTCATGATTATAATTTTGATTAATAAGGTTTATGCCTGGAGAGGAAAACATAATAGTTTTTTTACTCATCCACTTTAATAATAGTATTTAAAAGGCTGGATTATCCAGAATTAAGCAAGTAATTAATCTTCATATATTATTTCGTTTAAATTGGTTGGTTGTGTTATTTAAACTCAATCCCTTAAGTACTTTCGGGGAGACGAGCATTAAATAATCACTATACGAAAATGAGATTTTGAAATGAAAGAGAATAATCAGGGATTATCAATAAACATTCAAAATGTATCATTTAAAAACGAAGTTCTATAGCTTAAATTCGAATACAATAGTCCTATTAGCGGTTTATAATTCCCTGTCTACCATATTATGCTCATACCAGATAGAGGCAGCCCCTATCACTGTTGCAACTTCCCCTAAAAAGGTCCGAAAAACGGGTGTGTTCAGTTTACGTTCTTTTAACAGCTGAGTCAGTTTTTCAAAAAAGAACCTATTTGAAGCTTGCATATTTCCTCCTATTACTATTGCCTCAGGCGCTTCTGACTCTATTACACCCGTAAGAAAATGCGCAAGGTTCGCAGCGAACTCATCGAAAACATATTGTACAAATGGACTCGACTCAAAGGTCTTCATCTCGGCCAGATCATTCACCTCAATACCTGATAAGTCTTTAAAACGAGATATCAAGTATCTTGAAGACAAAAAATCTTCGGCAATTCCTCCTTTAAAGGACGCGGCCCATAAATTTGCGTCCCAAACTTTTCCATTTGAGTAAAAGGCCGAACCCAGGCCCATACCCAAAGTAATTCCAAATGATTTTTTGTAATATCTTACAGCCCCACCAAACACTTCTCCTTGGAAAAAACAAACGGAGTCGTTAATCAAACGGATCAAGGATGGAGATGTATCAATCTCGATGGCTAAAAGTTCCTTTATGTTTGAGTGATATAAACTGCCATATCTTTCAATATCCTTATTTAAAAACAAACCTGAAACGTAATCACATGGACCTGGAAGTCCTAACCCGATCTGAAGATTTTTCTCATTAGAATATACCGCGACCTCCTTAATCACATTTGACCAGGAATTGATAATAACTTTCTTTGAAGCTCTGGGATCAACTTTTCTTCGCCTCAAAGTATTCTGCACTATTTTCCTTGTTTCTAAGTTTACCAGGCCGGCAGAAATGTAGCAATCTTCAATGATGGCCCCTATAGCGGTATTATTTTCCATTTTGATCAGATAAAGAGTGTATATTCCCCTTGATGGTTTTTTTATTGATTCGAAGTTCCATTATCTTTCGAATAAGAGAAAATCAACCCTAATCAATTTCAAATCAAATTGTCTCAAAATTTAGTTTTACTTGTCTGGCTACTTGAGACGTAATATCTTTATTAATTATAAGCCGTTATAATACCAGCAATTCTTATCAGACCAGTTTTGAGATTTCTCTACTATATATTTGTTATTCTTTTTTTTGCGAAGCCCGCCTTCTCGCAACCTTCCAACTATTATTTTAAAAATTATCAGGTTTCGAGAGGCTTATCCAGCAATACGGTAACTGCTATTACACAAGACAAAAAAGGGTTTATGTGGTTCGGGACCAGAAATGGGTTGAACCGATTTGATGGTAATAATTTTAAGGTCTTTAAAAGTAAACTTTCCGACACCTCAAGCATCGGCAGTAACTCTATATTGAGCCTATTTGAAGATGAAGAAGAGCAATTGTGGGTAGGCACCTATAAAGGAATTTATATTTATGATGCAAGGGAAGAAAAATTTTCTCCGTTTAAGCTCATCCCACCAGGAGAGGTTAGATATCTGCAGGGCGACAAAGACCACAATATGTGGGTAGTTTCAAATCAAATTTTATATCAGTATAATTTAAAAAACCATAAACTCACGTCGCATATCTTTAAAAACAATCCAACTATAGCGCTGCATATTTCGGAGCAAGGCACCTTATGGATTTCGACGGTTAATGGTTTGGTAAAAAAACTAAACAAGAAAACCTCGAGGTTTACGACCTATGATATAGTTAGCATTTTCAAAAAGGATCTTACAATAATAAATGCGATGTACTCGATCGGAGATACTACATTAATTATTGGCACCAATAAACATGCGCTGCTGTTAAATACAAAAACACTCACGCTGGAAAGTCTTTTTGGCCAAAATAATCCTATCAAAACTGTTCATGTTCATACGATATTAAAAAATCCGGACTCAAATTACTGGCTCGGAACCGAAACGGGTTTAATCATAACAAACATCCATAGCAAAAAAACCTCACTTGTTGCTAAAGAAGTCAGTAACCCATATTCAATAAACGATAATATCATATCATCTCTTTACGAAGACATTGAGGGTGGAATTTGGATTGCGACATATTTTGGAGGGATAAATTACTACTCCAAGCATTTTAATAACTTCCAGAAGTATTTTCCCGAACCTGGCAAAAATAGTATAAGCGGAAATCTTGTTCACGAAATCTGTAAAGATCAGTATGGCAAGTTGTGGATAGGGACTGAAGATGCCGGACTAAATCAAATGGATCCCCAAACGGGGCATATAAAAAGATTTAAACCCAATGGCCCGGGGAGCTTGTCTTATCACAACATTCACGGACTTGTGGCCGACGGTGATAAACTATGGATAGGCACATACGAACATGGGCTTGATGTTATGGACTTGAAGACGAATAAAGTTATCAGACATTACAATGCAGGCCCGAATTCATTTACGAGCGATTTTATAATTACTTTATATAAAACCAAAAAGGCTGACATTTTGGTTGGAACCTGGAACGGGTTATTTAAATACAACAGGGGAAATGATAACTTCTCGCCTATACCCTTTTTTAACGGACATATTCAAAGCATAGTTGAAGATGATAAAGGAACTATATGGGTAGGAACATACGGCGGTGGCTTATACTATTATAATCCGGCAACAAACAAAAAAGGCAGAATTGAATATAAACAGGGTAAAAGCAATGGCTTAATCAGCAATTACATAAACAATCTTTATCAGGATGATAAGAAGAATTTTTGGCTCTGTACCGAGGGCGGACTTTCTAAATTAAATCCGGCCACCGGCAAAATAATAAATTACACTTTTGAAGACGGCTTACCGGACAACCAGATTTTTAGAATAGTTGAAGACAAAAACGGCTCATTTTGGATCTCAACATCCAAGGGATTGAGCCACTTCAATCCGGAAACGACAACCTTCATCAACTACAATACAAGCCATGGGCTACCTACCGAGCAATTTAATTACAACTCTTCTTTTAAGAACAGTGACGGAACTCTGTTCTTCGGAACCGTTAGAGGATTAATCAGCTTTAAACCTTCTCAATTTATCAGAAACAGGTTTGTGCCGCCCGTTTATATTACCGGGATTAAAGTAAATAACGAAGATGTTGAGATAAACAAGGAGGGTTCCTTGCTTAAACAAGCATTAATGTACTCTGAGAGCCTTACTCTTCCTTATGACAAAGCCAATATAAGTCTTGATGTTGCAGCCCTCAGCTATGTTATTCCAGAAATGAACAGCTATTTGTATAAGATGGAAGGTATCGATAAAAACTGGATAGCTTTAAAAGAGTACCGAAAGATTTTCTACACCAACTTACCTCCGGGAAATTATGTTTTAAAGATTAAAGGCTCTAACAATGAAAGCATTTGGAACCAAAATGAAACATCACTCGCAATAAAGATAACACCGCCGTTTTGGGCAACAAACGTGGCTTATCTGGTTTATATTTTGATTATTGTATCTATAATTTTTATAATATTCTGGTACTACCGCCTCGCCCTATTCGAAAAAAGTAAACGCCGGATTGAGATTATGGAAATCAATAAAGAACGTGAGATTTATAATGCAAAGATTGAGTTCTTTACAAATGTGGCACATGAAATCAGAACGCCGTTAACCTTAATTAAAATGCCGCTGGATAAATTAATTTCCACGCAATCAGATGATCCTGAAACTACAGAAAGTTTGAACATGATGAAGAAAAACACCAACAGGCTTATTGACCTAACGAATCAATTACTCGATTTCAGAAAAGCTGAAGCGAACAAATTCAGTCTGAACTTCTCAAACACAAACATTAATGAGCTTTTAAATGATGTGTTCTTCACTTTTAAGCCTGCGGCCGAACAAAAAGATCTGAATTATAAGCTTGAACTACCCCGAATTGCACTCCAGGCGTTTGTCGACCAGGAAGCACTTAAAAAAATCATCAGCAATCTTATAAATAACGCAATCAAGTATGCGAATGAAAAAGTGCTCGTGAAATTATTACCGTTTTCCAGTGATGACATTGTTTTTAATATCGAATTTAGAAACGATGGTTACATAATTCCCGAAGAATATAAGGATAAGATTTTCGAACCTTTTTTTCGCTTGGAGCATAATTCCAAAGAAGCCGGTACGGGCATCGGACTTCCTTTATCACGTTCACTTACCGAACTTCACAAGGGCACTCTTGAATTAAAAAATTCAGGAGAAAACACCAACATCTTTTTGCTTTCAATTCCTATCCATCAAGACAATGAAATTAACCTGACGGATTATGACACGACTGAAAATAATGAAACTTTAATCGAAGAAACTGAGGAAACCGATAAAAACATCAATTCGACAAAGCCTTCAATTTTAATTGTAGAAGACAACAAAGAAATTCTCAATTACTTACACAAAGAGCTCTCTGGAAGTTATAATATTAAGAAAGCCTACAACGGAAAAGAAGCACTGGACACTCTTATCCATGATCATATTCAATTAGTGATAAGCGATATTATGATGCCCATTATGGACGGTATAGAACTTTGTAAAAAAATGAAGAACGATTTTCAGTTCAGCCATATACCAATCATACTACTAACTGCAAAGAACTCTATTAATTCTAAGATTGAAGGTTTGGAGGTCGGAGCTGATGCTTACATCGAGAAACCTTTTTCCTTTGAATACCTCTTAGCCCAGATTAACAATCTACTTATAAACCGAAATATAATCAAGGAATACTTCGCCCGCTCTCCTTTAAGTCACATTAAGGGTATTGCCTACTCAAAAGCTGATAAAGATTTTCTGGAGAAATTAAACTCAATCATTTATGAACATATAACAGATATGGATTTAGATGTTGATCAGTTATCGAGTATGATGAATATGAGCAGGCCGACGCTATACAGGAAAATCAAAGGACTTTCTAATCTTACTCCAAATGAATTAATCAATCTCTCCAGACTTAAAAAAGCTGCGGAGCTTCTTGCTGAAGGAGATTATAAGATAAATGAAGTCGCCAATATGGTTGGATATAGCATGCCTACTAACTTTTCCAGGGATTTTCAAAAGCAATTTGGAGTAAGTCCCTCAAATTATATTGTGGGCTTGAAAAAGGATACTGAATAAAAAACACCTTCCTGATAAGAGTACTGCCAACAATTCATCATAGGGATCTAACATACTATGATGAATCTTCAACGTAGTGAACTACTTCTCTTTGATCCTTCTGGTTCGAATTCATCCAATATTTGATTACTTCAAAAGCCGAATTACCTCTTTCTGAATTTCATCTACTATATCCCAATTTTTTGAAATATAGACGTCTGTAACAGAGTTTGATTTGTCTTTATGATTTAGAGCCAAAGCGACATCATCTTTTGAAAATCGACATTTATTTCTGGCCAGATCCCCAAACGCATGCCTGGCATCATAAAACTCGAGATGAGAAATTTTCAATTCTTTTCCAATTGCACGCATGCCAATACTCAATGCTCGATCGAGAGATATATGACTCGCATAACGATTTTGCAACTTTCCGGCATATTGATTATACAGATCCATTGCATCCTCAGGAATACCAACACTAATGAAGGCTCGGTCCTTTCTCCTGTTTTTTGTTTTCGACCTATTGTAATCAATCCAACGGGTTGGATTATCGACTGGAGGTATTCTATACATGTCCACCGCATTCATTCCACATAAATAAAAGCTAAGCATAAAAAAATCTCTAGCCAACTCCAACCTCCCTCCGCTTGGCAATGCAAGATCTCTGATCGTTTTAATTTGTTTAATGTTAAGCTTCTTCTTCGTATTTGCAGGAATTTCTACAAGTTTATACTCATGAAAAGGATAGTGTTTCACAACAATTACTCCCATATCTTCATCATTGTAATGCTCCCTGACCGCATTAAACAATATTCGGAGATCCCGCATATGATTATGGAGCCCTGTGTCGCTAAGACCTTTAACTGTTCGGGTAACTGGCTCTTTGAATTGGCTTAACCGAGTGATAACTCTAGGGCATCTTAAATGCGCCTCATAAGCTGTTTTGCACTCACGAAATGTTGGGTATCGATATAAGCCGATTGCCTTTTATGTGTAACCCTAATCTTCACATTCCACGTTACATCCTTTTTTTGTGATGGGATAAAATCACTTCTTTGACTGTCGCCATAATAAATCATTAGCGGACGATGCTTTACGTTGTAAAACATTTGTAAAACATTTACGTCCAGTTCAACAAAAAAATCTGTCTGATTGCTAAGCGCCCGATTGAGCTATTATGGAAGAGAGCGATCCGAAACCGCCTTTAGACAACAAAAAACCCATTATTTCTCGAATAATGGGTTTTTTAAATCTGTGGTACCAGCTGGAATCGAACCAGCGACACAAGGATTTTCAGTCCTTTGCTCTACCAACTGAGCTATGGTACCAGCCCCTTTGGGACTGCAAATGTAGCGTCTTTTTTCATTTATAAAAACATTTTTTCAAATATTACCTATTCTACGTCCAAAGAAAATCCACCCAAACCCAAAAGTCACTGCAAAACAACACCTTAAGACAAAACAGAGAATACATTTTAATTAATGAAACAACAACCCCATGACCCAACTCGAAAAAGAATCTTGAATATTCCACAAATTTTGACACGCGCCATCACCAAAGTAAACCATAATCGAAAACACAACGGATCAAAAACGCGCCATCAAGTTACCTAAGCCAAAACCTACCAGACATTCTGAGGTTTATAATGAGTCAATCTCTTCTTTTTAAATTAATGCTTTTTAACCTTTTCTAAGTTTAACCTGATTTTTTTTATAAATTATACTCTTTAATAAAATTGCTTTTTAACAGAACACTTGGCTCAATAATATCGGTCATGATAGAACAAGCGCTTTTCCTTTTACTACTTATTCTTGCTATTACATTTTTTACCAAAAATGTGAAAAAAGTGATCAGAAACATAAAACTGGGTCAGCCGGAAGATCGTTCCGACAATCCGGTCTTAAGGTGGAAGACGATGTTAAAGGTCGCCTTCGGACAAACAAAAATGATTGCACGGCCTATCCCTGCCCTCTTACACTTCTTCGTATATGCAGGCTTCATAATTATAAATATAGAAGTCGTGGAAATAATTCTAGACGGAATTGTCGGCACACATAGAATTTTCGCCAGTCCCTTAGGTTCTTTTTATACCTTCCTCATTGCCTCGTTTGAGTGGCTGGCAATCAGTGTCATTATAGCCTGTACCATATTTCTTGTAAGAAGAAACATATTGAGGATTAGGCGCTTCTTTGGAGTCGAGATGACGCCCTGGCCACGATCAGATGCCAATTACATACTGTACTTCGAAATAATATTAATGTCAGCCTTTTTGCTGATGAATGCATCGGATTATAAACTTCAACCACTTATTACAGACAACCACCTAAGTTCCTCAACATTCCCTATAAGCTCGCTATTAGCCGACATTTTACCTTCCAATACCGACATGTTACACTCTTCAGAGCGCCTGTTTTGGTGGCTACACATTATAGGGATCTTCGTATTCCTTAATTACCTGCCCTACTCAAAGCACTTTCACATTTTAATGGCTTTTCCTAATACCTATTATTCAAAACTATCGCCTAGCGCTGAACTGAATAATATGGCAGTAGTCACTAACGAAGTGAAAGCGATGACAGACCCATCCTTTCAGCCTGTAGAATTAACGAATCCGGGTACTTTTGGGGCTAAGGATGTTAATGAGCTATCCTGGAAAAGCTTAATGGACGCGTATACCTGTACAGAATGCGGAAGATGCACATCTGAATGCCCCGCAAATATTACTGGCAAATTATTGTCACCCCGCAAAATTGTAATGGACACCCGTGACCGGCTTACCGAAGTAGGCGAAAATATTGACAAACATGGCAAAGATTACTTAGATGGGAAAAGCTTATTAGATGATTATATTTCCAGGGAAGAGCTATGGGCATGCACCACCTGTCAGGCTTGCATTAAAGCTTGCCCTGTCAATATTGACCCATTAGCTATAATAATGGATTTAAGAAGATATATTGTTATGGAGGAATCAAAAGCCCCCTCCAGTATTAATAACATGCTCAGCAACATAGAAAACAACGCCGCACCCTGGAAGTACTCAGCATCTGATCGCTTTAACTGGGCACAAAACATTAACACGTAATTATGACAGATCATATTAATGGACAAGACAAGCAGCCGCTTATAATCCCGACAATGGCAGAAATGATTGCCGGCGGCAAGCAACCAGAAATTTTATTTTGGGTAGGATGCGCAGGCAGCTTTGATGAACGTGCTCAACGGATAACAATTTCTGTTTGTAAAATACTTCAGCATGTTGGCATTAGCTATGCGGTGTTAGGCACAGAGGAATCTTGTACCGGAGATCCGGCTAAAAGAGCGGGAAACGAATTTCTGTTTCAAATGCAGGCAATGTCAAACATCGAGGTACTAAACGAATATAACATCCAGAAAATCGTCACCGGATGCCCTCATTGCTTTAACACCATTAAAAATGAGTATCCATCACTCGGCGGCAGTTATGAAGTGATCCATCACACGCAATTAATTCAACAACTAATTGATGAGGGTAAGTTAAAAGCGGCAAACGGAGAAAGTTTCATAGGGAAAAAAATAACATTTCACGACCCTTGTTATCTTGGCAGAGGGAATAAGGTATATGAAGCTCCACGTAAAGTGTTAGAAGCTTTAGATGCCGACCTTGTAGAAATGAAACGTTGCAAAGCAAACGGATTATGTTGCGGAGCCGGCGGGGCTCAGCTTTTTAAGGAGCCAGAACCTGGAAAAAAAGACATTAATGTTGAGAGAGTAGAGGAAGCGCTCAAAACTCAGTCCAGTATTATTGCTGCAGCATGTCCATTTTGTATGACGATGCTTCGGGACGGTGTAAAACACCTCCAAAAAGAACAGGATGTAGAAGTTCTGGATATTGCCGAAATAACAGTAAGAGCCAATGGCTTATAAATCAAAATGCTAATTTTTTATGCTTCGCTGATAAACGAATTTTAGAAAACCTGGCATCAGTTTAAAGAATTCAACAGCAAATATTCTAAAGTTTGTCATTATAGGCGTTGTCTTAGTAGTGTTTCCAAAGATATGGTCTAATTTTTAATAAAACAATACCAAATTACGGGTATTTATAAAAGAACAATACCTAATCAATCGTTAAAAGCAGATAAGTATCACCTAACTATCAACACTCCTGTTGTATACCCCAACAGGTATTTTTGATATAGTAGAAATAGGATTAACATATCTATAGACTTTTGAGCTGAAGAAACATTTTTGACGGCGTATCAACGCATACGATTTAAAGAATTTGTAATTTTGATTTATGGAAATCTCTAAAAACTCCAGAGTTTGGATCTATCAGTCTAACCGTCCGTTTTCTTTGCATGAAGAACATCGGATTAAGGAAAAATTAAATGACTTTATAAGCCAGTGGGAAGCCCATGGCAATAAACTGACTGCCAAAGTAGAAATCCATTATAACAGGTTTATCATGCTGATGGTAGATGAAGAACAAGCAGGCGCGACGGGTTGCTCGATCGATAAATCTGTAAATCTGATGAAGCATATTGAAGAAGAATTTGAGATTAACCTTTTCGATCGATTCAATATTGCTTATCGCGACACAAGCGGTATCCATTCGTGCACTCGCGAAGAATTTGAAAAATTGATCAGTGAAGGTACAGTAACAGAAAACACCATTGTATTTAACAATTTAATTCAAACAGTTTCAGAACTCGAGAATAATTGGGAAGTACCTTTTAACAAAAGCTGGCATCCACGAGTATTCGGCAATTTAATAAAGGCCTGATTAGCTTACTAGTCAAATTTTAAATTTCTAATTCGACGCATATTTCGTAGAATCAAATACTGTTTGTGATAGATATATGGAGTAGGCTTTGCCGGTGTCCAGCGTCGCGGGTTAGGCAATACAGCTATAAGTAAAGCCGCCTGTGCTTTACTTAACCGGGTGGCTGGTTTCTTATAATAAAACCGAGTAGCTGCTTCAGCACCATAGATACCATCTCCCATTTCAATCACGTTCAGGTAAACTTCCATAATCCTCTTTTTGCTCCATAACAGTTCAATAAAAGCCGTAAAATATGCTTCGAAACCTTTTCTAATCCACGATCTGCCGGGCCACAAGAAAACATTCTTAGCTGTTTGCTGGCTAATAGTGCTTCCACCTCGGATCGGCTTACCGGCCTGATTTTTATTGTATGCTTTTTGTATGGATTTAACATCGAAGCCCCAATGTTTCAAAAACTGAGCGTCTTCGCCAGCCATAGCAGCGTATTTTAAGTTGTCGGACAATTCATCAAAGTCCCGCCAGCTCTTCTCCATCTTCCAGTCTTTCCCGTCTATCTTGCGTTCGAAGCCTCGTTGAACCATTAACCAGGTGACAGGTGGATTAATAAAACGGTAAATCAAAACCCAAAGAATGGTAATTGCAAAAAACCAAAGCAAAATCTTTTTGACTGCTCTATAGACGTTTGAAAAATTAATTGAAGATGATTTTCTACCTGACTTGCTTCTTCTACGCGACATGGGTGCAAAAATAAAAAAGGCGCCCGTTTCGGAGCGCCTTTTTTTGATTTAGTGTTTATCAGATCTTTTACAATCCGATAATCTAAAGATAGTATTATTCAGCAACTACTTCAAAAGGAACCTGAACTTTAACTTCCTTATGTAAGTTAAGGTTAGCAATATACTCGCCAACAAATTTCGGTTCAGTTTCGAAAGTAATTCTTCTGCGATCTACTTCAAAGCCTTCTCTTTTTAATGCATCAGCAACTTGAATAGTGTTTACCGCACCAAAGATTTTACCACTTTCGCCTGCTTTAGCGCCTACTGTCAATTTAACACCTTCTAATTTCGCAGCAATTGCAAGAGCATCATTTTTGATTTTATCTTGTTTGAATTGCGCTTGTTTAAGGTTTTCTGCCAATACTTTCTTGGCTGAAGAAGTAGCTAAAGTAGCAAAGCCCTGCGGGATAAGGTAGTTACGACCATAACCTGGTTTTACAGTTACTACATCGTCCTTTTCGCCAAGGTTTTTAATATCTTGTTTTAAAATAATTTCCATTTCGCTTACCTCCCTATTTTAATGAATCTGTTACATAAGGTAATATACCAATATGACGGGCACGCTTAACAGCCTGAGCTACTTTACGCTGGAACTTTAATGAAGTTCCTGTAAGACGACGAGGTAAAACTTTACCCTGATCGTTAATAAACTTCAAAAGGAAGTTAGCGTCTTTGTAATCAATGTATTTGATTCCGTTTTTCTTAAAACGGCAATATTTTTTACGGTTATCCTCTACTTTAGGGGCAGTAACGTATTTAATTTGATCTCTTGCCATTATCCTGCTACCTCCTCAGTTTGAGTTTTTTTCTGGTTGAAAGCTCCGCTACGTTTTTTCTCGCTGTAAGCAATTGCATGCTTATCAAGAGCAACGGTTAAGAAACGCATGATACGCTCATCACGTCTGTATTCAATCTCCAGTTTGTTAATTAATTCACCCGGAGCCTTAAATTCAGTTAGGTGATAGTATCCTGTCGTCTTCTTTTGGATAGGATACGCTAGTTTCTTCAAACCCCAATTATCTTCATTGATAATTTCGGCTCCGTTATCAGTCAAAATACCGCGAAATTTAGCTATTACTTCTTTCGCAGCTTCATCAGATAACAACGGGGTAAGAACGATTAGTGTTTCGTACTGTTGCATTTTCTAATTTTTTGTTAATTATTACCCTTTTTAAGGGGAGGCAAATGTAAGAATAAAATCCATCACAACAAAGCAATTTGCAAAAAGCATTTCTTTATTAATCAGGCAATTGCAGACAAAGCTTCCCTCCATTAAAAATCCGGATAAAAAAACCAAATACGAAAAAAGCGCCTTGAAGGGCGCTTTATAAAACCTAATCTAAACTATAGTGCAGATCAGCAGCCTAACCACAAGCCTGATCTAATATGAAAACCTAACAGCATTTCTTACGGCAAAAAATAGATAAGGTTGCAATTAAGAAAAATCATATTGTGAGATCATTGAAAAACGGGCAAAAAAATAAAACAAGGTATTAATCTTAAATATCCTATCTAAAATCTCACATCTTCTCTTTATTTTCGTGCCAATGGATAATTTTATAGTGTCGGCGAGAAAGTACAGGCCATCAACGTTTGAAAGCGTTGTAGGTCAACAACATATCACAAACACTTTAAAAAATGCTATTAAAAACAATCAGCTTGCTCAGGCTTTTTTATTCTGCGGGCCACGTGGGGTTGGAAAAACAACATGTGCTCGTATCCTGGCAAAAACCATCAATTGCCAAAATTTATCTCCACAGGTAGAAGCCTGCGGCGAGTGCGACTCCTGCCGCTCTTTCCAAAACGGAAATTCATTCAGCATTCATGAACTTGATGCCGCTTCTAATAACTCTGTTGATGATATCCGCAGCTTAATTGAGCAGGTTAGAATACCACCGCAGACGGGGAAATACAAGATCTACATCATCGATGAGGTGCACATGCTTTCGCAGGCGGCATTTAACGCTTTCCTGAAAACACTGGAAGAACCACCTTCGTACGCGATATTTATATTAGCGACCACAGAGAAACATAAAATTTTACCCACCATTCTCTCCCGTTGTCAAATTTTTGACTTTAACAGGATACGTGTGGAGGATATGGCTAGTCACCTGGCTTCCATCGCCAGGAAAGAAAACGTCGAATATGATAATGATGGCTTACACCTGATTGCTCAAAAGGCTGATGGAGGCTTACGCGATGCATTATCCATGTTCGATCAGATAGTGAGCTTTTCGAACAGGAATGTAAATTATAAGGCAGTAATCGATAATTTAAACATCCTCGATTACGATTATTATTTTAAGATAACTCAAGCCTTATTACAGGAAGATATAGCAAATACTTTGCTTATTTTCGATGAAATTCTGGCCAACGGATTCGACGGAAACAACTTCATTAATGGTTTAGCCGCTCATTTTCGGAATATTTTGGTTGGTAAAGACTCCTCAACCTTAAAATTACTTGAGGTAAGCGACGGTATCCGTCAGAAGTACTTAGAACAGTCAAAAGCCGCATCCGCTTCTTTTTTGCTTTCTGCCTTAAATATCGCCAATCAATGCGACCTTAATTACAAGAACAGTAAAAACCAGCGGCTTCAGGTAGAGCTCTCGCTAATTAAGATTTGCCACATACCATCGGCTTTAAACCTTTCAGCTTCTGCAGAGGCATTAAAAAAAAAACCTGAATCCACAGTAAAACCTGAATCCCGGGTTTCTAATACAGCTTCGCAACAGCCTGATCAAGCTCAGGTAATTAGAGAAGAAAAGCCTTATACAACGGTAGAAACGCAAGCTATAAATGTGGCGTCCGAGCCACCGAAGGCTGATTTAATTCCTCCCCCTCCTATTCCGTCAGAGAAACCAAGGATTTCCGTTCAGGCTTTAAAATCAGCTCCCTCAATAATTCCTAACCTGAACGATTTAAGTGGACCGGTTAATAAAGCCGAAGAAGATACACCGAAATATGTTTCGGGGGATAGCAGGAAACCTTTCTCTTCGGATGATTTTTTACAGCTTTGGAACACCTACGCAGCGGATATAAAAAAAGCTGGGAAAATAAATATGTTCACCATCATGACGGCCAACCCACCGACCGTTTTGGATGACTTTAAAATCGAGTTGGTGATTGACAACCGCATTCAGGAAGAACTTTTGATACTTGAAAAAGTAGATTTATTAAATTTTCTAAGAATAAAGCTTGAGAATTTCGGAATAGATATTATTACCCGTCAGGCCGAGCAGAATGAAAAAAAAAGGCTGTATACCTCTCATGAAAAATATCAGCACATGCTAACCAAAAATCCGATACTCGAAGAGTTCAGAAGAAAGTTTAATTTGGATGTGAATTAATAACCAGGATTATCGCTTAATGGAAAACTCCTGCCATTTTCTCTTATAAATAGTTAATGTCGAAAACCTCGAAGGGTCGAACGAATCCCGCTTGACGGGAGACTCTCAAAAAACTTATTTCAAGGATTTACTATCTTTTTCGCCTGAATTATTTTTCGGATAACCTTCTTCATCCAAATCTTCTCTACTGTCTTCAGGAGTCATCCCTAATTCCTCGTCCAATGGATCTAACTGCACAATACTACCACTATCTATATGCATTCCGAATTCGCCCGCTTCAGGCACTTCATCTGCAATGTCATTCGCCCGGTGATATTCATCATTGGCCGTAATATTTGCTTCATCAAAATCAGAATCAAAGTCGCTGCCATTTCGTACCGAAGTTATATACGGATCCGGATGGTCATAATCTTCATCGCGGCTTGTTACGTCAAGTTCAAAACTATCTTTTTCCGGATCATAAGCTAAATCGCCTGCTCCTGTCTCAGCCCCTAACTCATCTTTCATTTCTTTATCCCTATCAAGATTTTCATCATTAAATCCTGGATAGAATTTATCGTTTGGATCGGTCATAGCTTTGGTTTTTATAATAAAAGGATCAGAAACGCTAAATGTTTGGCAGATCTCAGCTTTTCAAAAGCAAAAACAGTTCTTTATACAAAATTTATATCTTTGCGACTTCACAAATTAATTACTATACAAAAATGTCTATACAAAAAATCAAAGTAGCTAATCCGGTGGTCGAGCTGGACGGGGATGAGATGACCCGTATCATTTGGAAATTCATTAAAGATAAGCTAATCCTTCCATACCTTGAAGTAGATATTAAATACTACGATTTAGGAATTGAATATCGTGATGAAACAAATGATCAGGTGACGATTGATGCAGCTAACGCGATTAAACAATATGGAGTGGGTATTAAATGTGCCACAATCACTCCTGACGAAGCTCGTGTAGAAGAGTTTGGATTAAAACAAATGTGGAAATCTCCTAACGGAACTATTCGTAACATCCTTGATGGTACTGTTTTCCGCGAACCAATTGTGATGAGCAATGTGCCTCGTTTGGTTCCAAACTGGACTGCGCCTATCTGCATTGGCCGTCATGCGTTTGGCGATCAGTACCGTGCTACAGATTTCGTAACCAAAGGAAAAGGTAAATTAACTATCAAATTCACACCAGAAGATGGCGGCGAAGAGCAGTCATTTGAAGTATATAACTTTAAAGGCGATGGCGTTGCTATGGCGATGTACAACACTGACGAATCTATAATTGGATTTGCACGTGCTTGCTTTAACCAGGCGCTGATGAAAAAATGGCCATTATATCTTTCAACTAAAAACACCATCCTGAAAAAATACGATGGTCGTTTCAAAGATATTTTCGAAGATATTTACCAAAAAGAATTTAAAGCCCAATTTGATGCAAACGGCTTAGTTTACGAACACCGTTTGATTGACGACATGGTTGCTTCTGCTCTTAAATGGAACGGAAACTTCGTTTGGGCTTGTAAAAACTATGACGGAGACGTTCAGTCGGATACTGTAGCGCAAGGCTTTGGTTCATTAGGTTTAATGACCTCTACTTTGGTTACTCCAGATGGAAAAACAATGGAAGCTGAAGCCGCTCACGGTACTGTAACCCGTCACTACAGAGAGCATCAGAAAGGGCGTCCAACATCTACAAACCCTATTGCTTCTATTTTTGCATGGACAAGAGGATTGGAATTCCGTGGTATATTAGATAATAACCAGGAACTGATCGACTTTTGCCAAAAATTAGAGCAGGTTTGTATTGAGACTGTAGAAAGCGGAAAAATGACAAAAGACCTTGCAATTACTTCAAAACCAAAAGTTGAGCACGGCACTGATTACTTGTATACTGAAGAGTTTTTAGATGCAATCGATCAAAATCTTAAAGCTAAACTGGGTTACTAGAAATAACATTTTTTATAAATATAAAAGAGGCTGTTTTCAAAAGAGACAGCCTCTTTTATTATAGAAATTTATCCCGGATGGATTCGCCATATATATTCTAATCCTTCGATAACAACAGTCGCTCATTAGTATTTAAATCTTATATTTAATCCCGAACTTAAATCACATTTATCATGTTCCTGATCATCCTTGGTATATTTATTTTAATAGCGGGCTTTATTGTTTCCAAACAAAGTAGTCCATCATCGCGCTATGCTTCAGTAATCCGAATAGTGGGTGTACTTGTACTAATCGCAGGTACCTTAACCTCTATGTTTAAGGTGATAGAAGCAGGCCAGGTAGGTGTTAAATCAGTATTTGGAAAAGTAGACGATGATGTATTATATAGCGGCCTAAATATAATTAATCCCGTTGCTGAAGTAACCTCTTTTGATGTTAAGACTCAAAACTACACCATGTCCGGAGTTCATGACGAAGGCGCTAAGAGTAGCGACGATGCGCTCAGAGTGCTTTCCGCTGATGGATTGGAAGTGATCATTGATCTCTCGGTGCTTTTTAGAGTAAAAGCAAGTTCGGCGCCCTATATACTTCGCGAAATAGGGACAGATTATTTAGAAAAAATCGTACGACCAGTTTCAAGAACAGCTATCAGAGATAATGCGGTAGCTTATGATGCAGTAGCACTGTATTCAAGCAAACGAGATGAATTTCAGGCAAAGATTTTTGAAACTATCAATAAAAGCTTTGCTAAACGTGGACTTGAGCTCGAGCAACTTTTAGTTAGAAACATCACGCTGCCGGCCTCGGTAAAAGCCAGCATTGAATCTAAGATTAACGCAGAGCAGGATGCTCAGAAAATGACCTTCGTACTTCAAAAAGAGCGCCAGGAAGCCGAGCGGAAAAGAGTTGAGGCTCAGGGAATTGCAGATTACCAAAAGATTCTGTCAACAGGTTTAAGTGACAGACAGCTTCAGTATGAGAGCATTTTAGCCCAAAAAGAAATTGCCAAATCGGCGAATTCTAAAGTAATAATTATGGGCAACAACAAAGGGACACCAATTATTCTGGGTGGCAATTAAGCCTTAACCAGATTTATCGACTATCTTTTGAAAATTTCAAAACTTGCTGCTTTACGCAACAGAACAGACTGCTTAAAAAGAGGGACTTAGCAGGGTACCAAAAAGACAGATAAATTTATTAAAGCAATAGCATATCAGCTGCACGAATGTTCTGATTTCGAGACAGCGATTATATTATATAGTACAAACGTTTACCTTATTTCAACGTAAACATTTCCTCTGCAGGAACAATGTTAGAAGATTCCAGGTATTCCATACAATTGAATAAAGACAAGCGATTGTTTAATATTTCAATATGCCGGGTGTCTGTATTGTAATAAAACTGGTTATTACCCATAAATCTTTCATTGTGACCCTTTTGAATTTCAACATTTAATTCTTCAAAGGATTTATATCGTTTAAAAAAACGTTTGCGTCCGTGGCGTTTAAATAGAATATACATACTCCTTTAACATGAGAATCCTGGAAAAGATGTATGGATTTCATAATCAGGTATTTGACTTCCATAAAGTGGTTTATACTTACATAATAGCAGTAGAATTTGAATATTTACGCAACGATTTATTTCGTCCCTTGTTTTACTAACAAAACTAAGTTATGCATATTGAACTAGCTCCTAAATACCGAAATAGCCTGGATAATATTATCGCACGCAAGGGCTTGAGTGCTCATATAATTGATTCTTTCAATGCCGGCGGCGAAACGATCACACTTTCAGCGAGCAAAGAAGATCTGGAAAAAATCCTGGAAGCAACCGAGGAAGATTTTGAGTCGGTTGAGGGGGAATCAGGAGAGGACAGCTTCCCTGTTGTTTTAGAAGGTTTAAAAGCAATCCTGAGAGATCAATTAGCTGACCGAGCTTGAATCAATAAACTGACTTGTCGGGATGGTCGATAAAATCATCCCTTGCTTTTAAAGCAAAAACAAGTTATTTGATTAACTGTTAAATATGGCAATAACCTTAGCATCTAATGAAATCGCCCCCTAAATGAGGAAAATGATCAAAGTTAGCGTGGAGATTTTTACCCTGTTGATACTGGGAATGACCTATTTTTACACCAATCTCAGTTGATAAACTTAATCTCTGGTTTGCCTTTATCCCGTGCAATAAGCTCTCTGGTTTTTCAAAGATCGCTTTTGTGTGATAATGGGCAAATTTTTAGCTTAGATGATTATTAGGCCGAATATTTGCACTAGTAAAGAATTGATAGTAATAAAAAGGGATCTTGTGAGAAATTTTTTCCAAATCGAAACTAAACCAAACATTTCTATCGTTAGAGTCGTAAACAAATTAGTCTATGAAAATAAAGATGATAACTTATGAATAGCCATCAAGAAATGAGAGATTCTGAATATGAAAAGAATCTTGAGATGGGGCTTAGTTTTTTCAATAACCTTCAATACGAAATGTTTGCGTTCGCTTTCAGCCTATTGTTTGCGGGAGAACTTAAGGATGTTGGGGATAACGTTTCAAAAGATGAGCCGTTAGTGTTAGATCCCAGCCTTTTAGCCCTATCAACCGATAAAAACGTGCAGCTACTTGGCGAATTGAGTAATTTACTAGGCACCAGAACCGCCTATTTAGCCAGCCATATTCGTACGAGTCTAAAAACGGGATCTGAGATACTGCAAAGTCCCTCACCCAAAAAACAGTCGAAGAACTCTGCTATTGAAGATAATGACTACGATAGAATCTTCTTAAAGTGTGTGGGAATATTGATCGAATATAGTTTTGGAATAGTTGCTATCCTGGAAAACTTTGTAATTAAGGCTTCAAACGATAAAATTCATCCTAAAAGCAAAGCTGCCGATTTAATAGAAAGAATCGACGCTTTACGTCCATATAGCGACGAAAACATGAAGATATTATTAGATATGGCTGCCGGCTTAGAGTCTACATTATCTAAAATATTATATGAAGACGCTGCTGGCCGCGGCTTACTAAAAGACAAATCCGCAATCGAGCTTATTGGGCTATTCAAAGGTGAATAAGCCCAGCTCTCTTTAACTCCTGCGTTAATTTTATACCGCTTTCTAACCCTCCTGCTTTTCTAATACCAGTTCTTTAGCCTCACCACTCCGCTCTACCCTAACGATTATTGGTTTACCCCGCAATTCAAGTGTTTCGGCTATACGATGCAGCTGAACATTGATTTTTTGACACACTGTGTCAAAACTTTTCCTGTCGTCTGGCACAAGGATAACAATTACTCCATTTTGTAAATCGACCTCATAATCACCAAAGGCCAGAACAATTTCATTATAATATTGATAAATTATATCCATTTAGAAACGGGTTATAGCACAAATATACAGCTATACATTATTAGCCTTTATAGGGGCTTACTTTTTAATTTTTACTAGATTACTTACCATAAACCATCTCAGGAATCCAAAAAAGAACACACAGTGACAATTATTTTGAGTATATTCTAAAAAAAACTCCAATATTTAGAACTTTTATTCAGAATAAAGCTAGAAACAGATTTAATGGAAGAAATAATCAATTCGATTAACGATATAATATGGAGCAACGCACTAATAATCTTGTGTATGGGAGCGGGAATTTATTTCTCACTTACTACACGCTTTTTACAGGTGCGGTATTTCAGGGAGATGATTCGGTTATTGTTTAATGGGAAAGCATCTGACAGAGGAGTAAGCTCGTTTCAAGCATTTACCATAGCTATTGCAGGTCGTGTTGGAACAGGAAATATCGCCGGCGTGGCCACAGCTATAGCGATGGGCGGACCGGGAGCTATTTTTTGGATGTGGATGATTGCGTTTCTGGGTAGCGCCTCAGCATTTATTGAGGCTACACTTGGCCAGATCTACAAAGAGGTTAAAGATGGGCAATACAGGGGTGGCCCGGCATTTTACATTGAAAAAGGTTTAGGCATAAAATGGTATGCAGTAGTTTTTGCCATCGCTACAATCATGAGTACCGCGTTGCTTTTACCGGGTGTACAAAGCAATAATATCGCCTCGAGCATACAGAATGCATTTGACGTTCCGACCGCAATAACCGGCGGAATTGTAACCGTTTTACTCGCACTAATAATAATTGGAGGGGTAAAACGAATTGGCAAAGTGGCAGAGATCGTAGTTCCATTTATGGCCGGAGCCTATATTCTAATGTCATTAATCATTATCGGCTTAAACATCACGAAGGTTCCTGAAGTATTCAGCCTTATCATCCGTTCGGCCTTCGATCTGGAACCGGCTTTTGCAGGTATATTCGGGATGGCCGTAGCCTGGGGTGTCAAACGTGGGATATACTCCAACGAGGCGGGACAAGGAACTGCTCCGCATGCGGCGGCGGCGGCGGAAATAACCCATCCGGTAAAACAAGGACTTGTTCAGGCATTTTCTGTGTACGTAGATACTTTATTTGTTTGTACAGCTACAGCTTTTATGATTCTCTTCACGGGGAAGTATAATGTCAACAATCCTGACGGGGGATTTTTGATGGAGAATATGCCCGGGGTCGATGTTGGGCCCCAATACACTCAATATGCTATCAGCGCTCACTTCCCTAGTCTTGGAGCAGGCTTTGTAGCAATCGCTTTATTCTTTTTCGCCTTTACCACCATTATGGCCTACTACTACATTGCCGAAACAAATTTGAGTTACCTTGAAACAAAAGGTAATAATAAATGGAAAGTGTGGGTATTACGTCTTCTGATCCTTATCTCTGTATTTTATGGCTCGGTAAAAACCGCCGAATCTGCCTGGGCACTTGGAGATATTGGTGTCGGCGTTATGGCATGGCTTAACGTTATAGCCATCATTTTATTAAGAAAGCCTGCTTTTAAAGCGTTAAAGGATTATACAGCTCAACGGAAAGCGGGAATTGATCCGGTGTTCGATGCTGAGAAACTTGATATTAAAAACGCGGACCAGTGGATAAAAAATAATTAAATTAAAAAGCCAGACTGCAAAATTACCTGCAGCCTGGCTTTAAACATTATTACGAATTCCAGTTCAGGAATTATACCTAATTTTCTTCTACATATTTCTTAAAACTATCCAATATAGCCTGCCAGCCACTTCTTTGCATCTCTTCCGGATTGGTATCTTCAGCTTCGAAAGTTTCCACTATCTTAGTTTCATCTTCATTGTCAACAAAAACAATCTTTACAGTTCTTCCATCTGCAATAGTGTATTCAATTAGCTTCTGATCCTCAATATTGGAGTATATACCTTCGAAATCAAAGCTCATACTTCCATCACGCGCGGCCATAGTAGTTTTAAGCTTACCGCCCACCCGAAGATCATTTTCTGCATACGGTGCATGCCAATCCGCAGAGGCCTGACACCATTGGGTAATATGCTCTGGTGCGTTCCAAAACTTCCAAACTTTTGATACCGGCGCTTTAATTGTATTCTCTACGGTGATTTGTGTTTTAGTTTCCATACTGGTTTTCTTTAATTATACAACAAAGATATTGCGATGTGTACTTACCTAATACTGTGCAAAACCGACAATTAAGGGGGCAGTTTACGACATGGATTTTTCAAATAGAATTGCCAGGTTATTTATTTTTTATATAAATATGTCTAATCCCTTTATTTCCGGTTTCGCGCTCATCAACATCAATGGTTGAAATTGAGCGCATCAAGGGTGTCAGTTTCATGAATCCAAAATTACGCGGATCGAAGTCGGGTTGCTTTTTCATAATAAGACTGCCAACATCGGCCAGATAAGCCCATCCACTCTCGTCGGCAACATCGTTTATCGTGCTTGATATAAGCCGCATTGTTGCTTTATCCAGATTTGGTTCTTTGGCCGGTGCTTTCTGACGAACATTCTTTTTTACCGGTTGTCCTTCCGCTTTACCCTCTTCAGATTCCTTTTCTTTTTCACCACCTAAGATTTCTATATAAATAAACCTGTCGCAGGCCACTATAAATGGATTAAGTGTTTTTTTCTGCCCAATACCGATTACTGTCATCCCCGCCTCCCGCAGCCGTGTGGCAAGACGCGTAAAATCACTATCGCTGGAGATAATACAGAATCCATCCACCTTACCAGAATATAGAATATCCATTGCATCAATAATCATGGCTGAGTCTGTGGCGTTTTTGCCGGTCGAATAACTGTATTGCTGAATCGGCGTGATGGCATGCTCCAACAACACGGATTTCCAGCCGGATACTGTAGGTTTGGTCCAATCGGCATAAATCCTTTTGGTCGTCGGATTACCATACTTGGCAATCTCTTCCAAAATGCCTTTAATATTGGAATAGGGAACATTATCGGCATCAATTAAAACAGCGAGGCGAAGATCGGTTGAGTGTCGCATTTGAAGTAGGGATTTTTACGAAGTTAGTTTTTTTAGGTGAGAAGACCAGGTGTACCCATGGTAACAAATGCGCAATCTACTCCCACATTTGTCGCGAACAACCCTCTCTGCCGCCACAAAAGAATCCCATCTTTGTTATAGACATGAAAACCACCTTATTATGCAAAAGATAACTCCATTTTTATGGTTCGAAAGCCAGGCCGAAGAAGCGGCGAAATTTTATACTTCCATTTTTAAAGACTCGGAAATATCGAGCACCATGCCGGGACCCGGACAATCGGTTATGGGCGTAACATTCCGAATTAATGGACAGGAGTTAATTGCCTTTAACGGTGGACCACATTTCAAGCTTACAGAAGCAATTTCCTTATTTGTGAATTGCGAAACTCAGGAAGAAATTGACGAATTATGGGAAAAGCTTTCGACGGGCGGACAGAAAAGCCGATGTGGATGGCTAAAAGATAAATTCGGATTGTCGTGGCAAATCATCCCCCCTATTTTGGGAGAAATGATGCAAGATAAGGATCGTGCTAAAGCAGACCGGGTTATACAAGCTATGCTTAAAATGGACAAAATAGACATCGCTCTACTAAATCAGGCGTATCAGGAGCAATAATTAAATACTCCGCAAAAGCAGATACAGAACTAAAATTTTAATAAATCTAACATCATGGAAAAGCAAGCATTCAACATTACAATCAGGGCAACACCAGCAGAAGTTTGGAATACCCTTTTCGGAGAAACGACTTATCCTTTGTGGACAGCACCTTTCGCCGAAGGATCAAGTGTAGAAACAGATTGGAAAGAAGGCAGTAAAGCCCTGTTCCTTGACGGAAAAGGTCAGGGTATGGTTTCGATGATTGCAAAAAGCATTCCCAATGAATATATGTCGATCAGGCATTTGGGATTTTACAAAGATGGCGTTGAGGATATGGACAGTGAAGAGGTTAAAAAGTGGGCAGGTGCAATGGAAAACTACACGCTTAAGCCCTCGAACGGAAATACAGAATTACTTATTGACATGGATATTTCGGAGGACTACAAGGATTATTTTAACAGTACCTGGCCCAAGGCATTGGAAAAGGTGAAGGAGCTTGCGGAAAAGCAGCACGAAACAGTGTAATAGATAAGAAATTAAAGGCAGGCAACACTCGAAATGCTGTCTGCCTTTTTAGCTTAGACCTTAGGCATAGATACCTTCATTACTTTTCCTCGTTTACGGCTTTCTTCTGCCATAAAACCCATAATATGACTCTCTATCGAGTCGTCGATGGTGGATGTTAGCAAAGCTGGATTCTGTTGCGCAACCGCCTGCACAAAATCTCTTGCCAATAACCAGTCGCCACCGCCGTGTCCGCTGTTCTTATATCCGTCTACGTCTTGCGCTTTTGGGACAAACTTCACCTCTTTTCGTGTTCTGAAATCGGTTACTGCCAATTCTTTCATATCGCCAACCATATCACCCATCGATCCCATAACCCGGGTACGGCGCCCGTGGTAAGATGTGAAAGCTTCCATAGAGAAATTTGCCGTAACATTATCGCCAAACATGATGCTGGTGATATAATGATCCGGCTGATCATTTTCCATACGATAAACACAACGACCATAATTGCTTGTTTTCAACTGATCCATAATCGCCCCTGCATGTTTACTTTTATCTTCCGGAAGGTCAAATACGGATGTCCGGGCTCGTCTGTCATGGTACTCTTTAATAGCAGAATACGGACACTCCCTCTCAACCGCGCAACCATCCGTACAACGGGCGGCACTTCCTTGCGGAGCATTTTCTTTTTTAAACCATTTAAGGTCGCCCATGGCCACAATTTGCCTTGCCGGTTTATTAATTACCCATTTAATAATATCAAGATCGTGGCATGATTTCGCCAGAATGATCGGGGTTGTTTCTTTCGAATTATGCCAGTTCCCCCGCACATAAGAATGTGCCATATGAGTATGCTCGATAGGCTCAAAATGCTGAACACTTATAACTTCACCGATAGCACCCTGGGCAATCAATTCCCGCATTTTGACAAAATATGGGGCATATCGTAAAACATGGCATACGGCCACTATTCTATTATTTTTCTTCGCTAAAGTTAAGATGTCCCGGCATTCCTTTTCTGTTGGTGCAATAGGCTTCTCTAAAAGAACATCATAGCCCATAGCCAGTGCTTTCATGCAAGGTTCAAAATGCAAATTATCGGGTGTGGCAATAATAACTGCATCTGCGAACTTCGGCCGTTTGAACACTTCTTCCCAGGAGTTGAACCGTTTATCATTTTCTATCGCATGTTTTTTTGCATGCCGATCATTTCTAAAGGCAATGGGCTCTGCCACTCCCACTATTTTAAGTTGATCAGGAAACTTTGCCGCGAAATTACCATATACCGTGCCCCTGTTACCGGCACCTATGCTAATAGCTGTAACGGGTTTTGACAATGGTTTATGTAATGGGTTTAGAGGCAACTTATATGCATACGTGTTTTCTGCTATATTGGCAAGAGTTTCTGTACTGATTACCGCAGCGCCAAGACTTAAACCAACTGCTTTTAGTAAATTTCTTCTGTTCATATGAGTAGGATAGTTTTCTGACCGGGGAGCTTAATTTACTTCAGATAGCCGTTACCTTTTAAAACATCAGACCACTTTTTATATCCTGAAGCATTTAGATGCAGGCCATCATGGGTATAAGCTTTCTCAAGATTATTTTCCTTATCCAAAAAAACAGGATATAGATCAATCAAGATGACCTTCTCCCTATTTGCTAATTCTTTCAAAGCTTTATTGATCCATAAAATGTGATCCTCTTTATTGTAATGGTTTTTGAATTTCCCGAAGGAACTATTCGTAGGAAGTAGTGTCTGAAAATAAATCTTTGTTGATGGCGATCCTTTCTTTATTCGGCTAATAATCCTCTGATAATTCTGAAGGATCACAGAGTCTGGTATATTTCTGGAAATATCATTTATTCCAATCAATACAAAAACCTTTGCAGGCTGCCCCTCTATTACCTCATCAAGGCGTTCGAGTACACCAAAAGTAATATCGCCAGAAATGCCCCGGTTTTTTACATTAGGCATCTCTAACAGCTCATTCCAATCTGTGCCAGCTGTAATGCTGTTACCTAGAAAAATGATGTCTTTTTTAGAATCTTTATAGGCTCTAAACTGATCAACCTTCAATTGGTACGCTCCGGGTCTATAGGTGCTATCCCATTGAGTTGTTTGAGAGAATGACTCATAAGTGGTAAACCACAGACAAACACAAGCAACGAGTTTATAAAATATATTGTTCATATCGTATTAGTTAACATCTACTTTTACAGTAATTGGTTCAACAGGTAAATTTTGGGGTGACAGATGGAGCTTCTCTCTATTCCAGGTAAGCGCAGTAAAAAACATGGCGAGCAAACAAGCAGCTATGAGAACCATGAATCCTCCGTCCCAACCTGAATAATCAACTACATAACCCATTGCTATATTTGCGAACAATGCACCGCCCATATAACCGAATAGTCCGGTGAGACCTGCAGCAGTTCCGGCCGCCTTTTTGGGCACAAGATCGAGAGCCTGCACTCCGATAAGCATTACCGGACCGTAAATCAAAAAGCCGATAGCAATCAAAGCAATATTATCAATAGCAATATTACCGGCCGGATTTTTCCAATAAACAATAACCGCTACCAATACCAACACCATGTAAATGATTGTAGCCGGGGCACGACGACCATTAAAAACTTTATCGCTAATCCAACCGCATAAAAGAGTTCCGGGAATGCCAGCATACTCATATGCGAAATAAGCCCATCCTGTTTCCTTCACAGAAAAACCTTTAGCTTCTTCCAGGTATGTAGGGGCCCAATCCAGAATTCCGTATCGCACCAGGTACACAAAAGCATTGGCAAAAGCTATATACCAAAGAATTCTGTTTGTAAGCACATAGTCAAAGAAAATTTGCCTGGCTGTCAGTTCCTTCTCCTGTTCGTGCGAATAATTAACAGGATAATCATTTTTGTATTCTTCAATTGGAGGCAAACCGCATGATTGCGGGGTATCCCTGATTAGCAGATAAGCCATCAATGCAAAGAAGAGAGCAACTAGTCCATGGAAATAGAACTTGCTTTGCCAGTCGCCAAAAATCGCGATAGCAAGGATAGCAATAGGCCCAACTAAACCTCCTCCAACATTATGCGCCACATTCCATATCGACATTCTGGTGCCACGTTCTTTGATGGAGAACCAGTGCACCATTACTCTGCCACATGGGGGCCAGCCCATTCCCTGAAACCATCCGTTAAGGAAAAGAAGTGCAAACATAACCGCTATAGAACTGGTCGCAAACGGGATCACTCCCATAAGAATCATGGTAAAGGCCGAAAGCAATAAGCCAATACTTAAAAAGTTGCGTGCGTTACTCCGGTCAGAAACATTCCCCATTAAAAACTTACTTAGTCCGTAAGCAATAGACACACCAGATAAGGCCAAACCCAACTCACCTTTCGAATACCCCTGAGCTATTAAATCGGGCATAACCAATGAAAAGTTTTTCCGAACCAGGTAGTATCCGGCATACCCTAAAAATATCCCTAGAAACACCTTCCATCTCAATCGTTTGTATTCGGGATCTATTCGATCTAAAGGCTGTCGATCTTTATGCGGTGCGGGTGGAAATAAACTCATATATTTCTTTGCGGTTTAAATATTAAATGAATGCTTTTCAGTAGATATTAAGGTTAAAAAAGACTTGGGTAATCAGATATTAATCCATCCACGCCAAGTGCTTTTAACTGATGAATTTCTTCTTTGCTATTAACTGTCCAGGGAATCACTTTGATGTTTTTTTGGTGACATTGCTTTACCAGTTCGGCTGTTACCATTTTATAATTTGGGCTATAGACATGGGGAATAAAACCCAGTTTCTGAAGATTTTCTTCCAGAGTCCCTTTATCTACCAGATAAGAGGTTTTCACCACGGGATACTTTTTATTCACAACATTTAACGTTCGAGGATCGAAAGATTGGATAATAACCCAGGACGAAATTTTCTTACTTTCGATTACATCCATCAATAATTTAACGAATTCCTCTGGTTTTGGATGCAGAAGGTTGTCGCCGGCGAGGATTGATTTAGTTTCTATGTTGTAAAAGACCTGAGCTTTGTTATTCTCTTTAAGATATGCTTGTACAGAATCTATCAGTGCAGAAAGAAGTGGAATAAAAGCTTTTTGTTTCTTTTGCTGAGGAAACTTATCATAATACAGCGACCCGACATCGAACTTTTTTAAGTCTTCATAAGTCATCTTATAAAGAGGATATTTTTGAGAATCTTTTTTAGGGATTTCCTTTCCTTCTGCGTCCAGACTAAACAAGGGATTTATGTAATGATCATGAGCCAACACCACTTGTTTATCTGCTGTGATATGCGCATCCATTTCTATGGTGGTAACCCCCAAATCTATAGCTTTATACATGGCTGGAATAGTATTCTCCGGCATTAAGCCACGGGCACCACGATGCCCTTCTGTATCAAATGCAGGAAGCGGCTGAGCTTTCATTAAGGTCTGCTGTGTGCTTTTACATCCCGAATTGAACACTAAAACAGCTACAGCAAAAACTAAAAACTTCTTCATCTATTCTCTTTATCTATAATTAATACTCTTTAAACCGAAGCAGCTTTTTCAAACTTGTTTCCAAAGCGGTCTGTTACTTTAACCTTAACACTTCTTACCGCGACACCAAAATGCGACACAAATAAATGATCTGTTCTGGTAGGTTCAGCAAAAGAACGGCGCTTGGGCATGTTTTCGCCTTTGTATAGCTTAACTGCCAAAGGATCGTAACCCATCTGCCGCTCTAATTCTCCCATAAACTTTTCGTCTGCCCACCACTCTACCTTCCATTCCGGATCCCAGTTCCAGACATTTACAATCATCCTTTTCTGATTAGTAAGTTCTTGTATATCTATGCTCAATTGATGATCTTTCTCCAGACCTGTAGATTTATAATACCACTTTAGTTCGGTTCCATCCACCTCATATACTCCATAGCCATTCGGTGCACCATCGCTGCAAATCGGACCAGTCCACCACGCACCGCAAACAGTGCCGTGATTATGCTCATAAATGCCCTCTTTAATTTCGTTTGTATTATAATGGGTATGTCCCGACATGATGTGAACATTTTTGAAAGGCTTTAAGATCGAATACAAAGCATCGTTATTTTTAACGTGATTATGAACAGGAATGTGCAGACTAACAACAATCAGGTTATTTTCAGGAACAAAGTCCAGATCTTTTTTTAACCAATCGAGTTGTTGCTGAGAAATATATCCGTCGTATGTTCTGTCCTTTCCCAAATATCTCACATCATCCAGGACGACGTAGTGAGCCTTACCTCGATTGAAAGAATAGTAGGTGGGACCATAAATTGATTCGAATGTATTATCGGAAACCTCATCTCCTCCTTTGTTATAATCCATGTCGTGGTTTCCCAAAGCCTGAAAAAACGGAATTCCCATTTCTGCTACAGCTTTATTGTAAGATTTAAAAAGAGCATGATTATCCCACACTAAATCCCCAACTCCTATTCCATGAACTAATGCCCCTGCTCCCATTGATTTAACCAACTGCTGCACATCAGGAACTGATTGCGAAAGCATTAATTCTACATCTGCCTGATCCCTCACCTGGGGATCTGCCCAAATGATAAAGCTATGCTTGCTATCATCCCTGCTTAACTTAACCAATTCAAAATCAAGGCTACCAGGTTTACCTAATGGCTGATAATGTTTTGCTATTCCACTTTGTTCAGGAAATGCATAACCGGCCGGCACTGAAAGAAATACAAACCTAGCAGCTCCATTATAAGGGAGTTCATAACGACCTTTAGAATTAGTTTGAACAACACTAAACCCATCAGATACGACTACCCCTTTTATGCCTTTCCTTTTGTATGTTACCCTGCCGGCTACTTTGATACCAGCGCCAAAAATCAGAGACGAGTATGAATCTAAACTAACGACTAATGCTGTCGATAATAAGCCAGCATTCTTTATAAAGGACCTTCTATTCATCCTGTTAACTTTTATAATTATTTAACTAGACCGGGTAATTTCTTCATGTCATCATAAACCTTCATATAGGTACTGAAAAAGTCGTTATGATTTTTCAATATCAGCAAGGCTTCATTGTTATACCGAAGTGCGTTTGTTGTAAAATTATGACTTCCGGTAACGAGAAGATCGCATTGCTCTCCTTTCCATTCCCCCCTGATCAGCATAAATTTCGAGTGTATATTGATTTTTACCTGATTGGAATAAGTAAGGTTATAAATTTTAACATAAGCTCCTTTTATTCGGAGGTTCTCTAATCCGTCCAGTATCTCCTGATCGGCTTTACTTTTTACAATGACTTCGATAGTTGCACCCTGAGCTAAAAGTTCGTCCAACTTTTGTACGATATTGATACGGGAAGCAACCCAATCCGACATACCAATCCTGATCAATGCGGTGGTAGGCTCGGTGATAGCATCTAAGATTTCAATGATAATATCAGCTCCGTAAGTGGCACCATCTCTTCTTTTCGGAAAAAAGCAAGCAGTTAACCCTGTAACCGGATTGTCATACTCTTTGTAGTAATAATCTTTCATACCATTCTCAGCTTTGGCCTTCATATCATTCCAATAAGCAAGATAAGCGTCATACAATCCTTTTTGAGAAAGGATAACAACATCCTGAATCTTTTTTGTGTCGTCAACAGTGAAGTTATGAGAGGTTTGAAATATTACGTTTTCGACCTTTCCGCTCTTGGTTTCAAGCTGGGAGAACAGAACAAATTTATTGTGATTGATAGAGGATGTACCTGCATCACTTTTAATAACAACAACCTCAGAACTCGAATTTATAAAGCTTCTGAGCTTTGAAATTGTGGGTGGGTTTTGCGCTATGGTTTCTTCACGACTCATATCGATCATTAACCTTAATATCACACCCCGATCGCTTGCTCTTTTCAGGGCGTCTATCACTCCTGCATGATCAAACTCGAAGATACATAAAGACACAGAGGAACCCTGTGGAGCAGCATCAAGCATTGCTATTAAGCGATCCATTATTACCGGAGAAGCCAAACCGTTTCCCACTTTAGAAAGATCAGTAAAAAAGGCATCAGGAACCGGGGACTGTAAAGGAATAACTTGTGCTAACTTGTTTGCAGAGTCGTCAGGATTCTTCTTACAGGAAGCAATTATAAAAAAAAGCCCAACAAAGCAGTAAACGATTTTCTTCATACAATATGGTTAGCTCTCCCTTTATAATATTCTATCAAAAAAGAGCTGCATTAGCTTTCCCGATTGAAGAGCTAATGCAGGTTAATGGTTAAATTGATACGCCTGCTAATCTGCAAGCACCGTTACATCAGATCCTGTTTGAATCTCGGACAATTCTGAAGTAGCTGAAAGTGTATAAAACACATGTCCTCTTGCTGTAGTCCAGGTATTAGCACTTAAATCAAACGTACCACCAAGCTTTACAAAGGCACCCAAATCTGTTGGCGTTATATGTGGTATTATATATTGATTCGTTCCCTGGAAAAAGAAAGGTTGCTGAACAGAAGCAGCGTCCACGATGCTGTAATGATCATTATTTGGGATGCGATATCCTCTGAGATTAACAGCATCAAAAATGGTAGTTTTACTAGTGCCACCAAAGAAAACTGCATCCATAGGAATGGATGATTCCGTTACATTTATACCATCAAATATTGCAATTCCTCCGGCGTTGCCGCTATTCGGAAGCAGACCAGAACTTTTTAGTCCAATGCCATCGCCATCATTGGTTGTATACGCAATTGTTTTGATCCATTTCGCTGAACTGATATCAGTTGTGTTAGGTCCGTTAATCCTTTTATTACTGCCTCCTACATAGAAGAAGTCACCTTTAGCTACTGTGCCCGATGTTAAATTAAACTTGTAGGTTCTTCCGCCACCGGTCGCCCATCCCTCTGCAGGGGCAGCACCGGCATTAGGGGTAGCCGTACCCGCATTTGTACAGGTAAGTACAGCCATCGGAGTTTTTTCAAAGTCGATGTCCTCTGTAGCCCTAAACTGAAAATACTCATAGTTTCCGTCGGCACCTTTGGTATCATTAATATAGCCGGTAATAAGAACCGCATTTTCGCCTAGCTCAGCATTTGGATCGGGTGGTGCTATTATATCTGTGATATCATTAATGCTACGTGGCCAGATCTGCAAAACAGGCGATACATCAGAAGCAGATTGATGAACAACAAGAATCCCCGAGAACGAAGCACTTGCAGGTATAGGTGATGAAGCGATACTTGCAGCAGCTTCTGTGTGCAGAGAGATACTTTCGGCACCATTCACAATTAACTTATCTCCGGCAAATGTATCTCCAAAAGCAGGCTCAGGACTAATAATTCCTGATTTTACCTGTACCAGGGTACTTTCATAATCACCAGGCCTCGCATTTATAGTAAGACTGGATACAGACTGTACGGCAGCTGGATTATCCGACGATATTTTCTGAATAGAAGCATCGGACAGGCCGGTAATTTGAAGCGATCCGCTCACTCTTTTCAAAACTGCACCTTCAATATTCAAGAGAAGTGAATCTCCCGCCTGATAATCTAAAGCGCTTTCGAGCGGAATGGATATACCCCTGGTCTTTTTTCTCCTGGTTTGCTGAAGAATTATGACACCCGAAGGAGCGTTTCCATTAGCCGGATCTGAAATTACAACACCAGTAATCTGATGGGCGCCCATCATGTTCTGTTTGGTGAGTACCACATCTGTTCCCTTATAAAGGCTGCGTACATCCTCTATTGAGGTTATAGGACTTAATACACCATCCGCATAGTTATGCTTTTCGCAAGCGGACCATATAAATGAAAGGCAAAATAAAATGAAATATATAAATCTCGTTTTCATGATCTGAGTATTTTCTTGATACATTTTTTAAGGTTTTTGCCACCAAACCAGCGTGCTAATCTTGTCTTCTCCCTGTGAAGCAACGGCGTTCTGGTAATTGACCCCGTTTGCAGATTGAATGTATACAGGGTAATTCAACCTTGCCGGCATTATACCACCATTTTCAAGGCCTGCGCCTTTTGGTAGAACAGGATGGCCAGTACGGCGGTATTCAAACCATTGTTGCAGATCTGTAAAGAACAAGGCATAATATTTCTGCATATGGATCAATTCCATCTTTGTTTCCAGATCATAACTATCCTCCCACTTAACTTTCTGAAAGCCCATATAACCTGCCGGCACAGTATGCCCCCAAAGAGTGATAGCACTACTTATACCGGTTTCATAAGACATTTTGGCATTTTTAGAAGTTATCCAGCCTTTAGCAGCTGCTTCAGCTAAAATGAACTGAACTTCGGCATAATTCATAATATTCCCCAGTAATGGCTCTTTTTGAAGAGCTGCTAAAAAGGAAGATTTACCTTCGGGTGCCTGCCCCGGAGCGTAGCCACTGGGTACGCCGGCATACTCTCCCTGATATAGGGTAGCCCATTTAGAAATCCTCGGATCGCTGCGTTCATTCAAATTATCCACAAAAAAGCTAGCGAGTTTTGGACCAGCCCAGTCGCCTGTACGCCAGGATGCAAACGGTGAAACGTAAGGCGCTGTCCCTGTCCAGCTAAGAATCGCAGACTCGTCATTACTGCTTATTAAAGGATAATCAGATGCTTTAGTATCTACTATCTCTTTGATTTTTGCTATAGCATTAAGTTCTGTCTTTCCGGAAACCCTAAGCAACAACCGTAAATACAATGAATTTCCAAACTTTCTCCACTTTTTAATATCTCCCCCATAAATTGGATCACTTGTCGGCACAATTTTCGATTCGGCTTTTAATAACTCGTTTGCTTGTTCCAATTTCAAGAAAAGATCTTCATAAATTTCTCTCTGCCTGTCGAAAGCTGGCAGATAAATCCCCTCTTTAGCTTTGTTAGAATTAAAGTAAGGCACATCTCCATAAGTATCGGTCAGTAATGAATATACCCAGGCCTGACAGATCAGAGAAATACCCATGTAAGAATTATTCAAATTATCTTCACCGCCTTTATATACATCTTTGAAGTTCGTTAATTGTGTATACCAGGCATTCCACAAATAATCAGCCTCACCTGTTCTAACTTCATATCTGAAGAATTTACCTTCTGTATCACCCATGTTTACTGAAACCTGCATCAACTCGTTAGTTATACGCTGACTGCGGTTCATGTTTGCAGATACCACCTCTGTAATTGCCCGGGGCAGTAAGGCCTGAGGCAAAGCAAACTCACTTGTGTTTGGGTTTGTATTTATTTCTACAAAATCTTTTGTACACGAGCTTATCAGGATTGATAAGGTAAAAACCCCTATTGAGAACAGATATATCTTTATGTTCTTTTTCATTTCTATCAGTTTATATACCAATTACTAAATTTAAACCAAAGGTCCTGGTCGAAGGGAACTGTCCATATTCAAAACCCTTGTTAATCTCGGCACCACTTAAGGTTCCAAATTCAGGATCAAAAACAGGCCATTTGGTGAACATCAATAAATCACGACCATATATACCAATTACCGCTCTTTGCAAACCAAGTCTTTTAATCTGCTTAGCCGAAAAAGAATAGTCGAGCCTGGCTTCTCTCAATTTTAGAAAATCGGTAGAATAAGTAGCACCTTCCACATTATCGCGGCCCATATGTGCTGTATAATAAGTCCAGGCATCCTGTCCTATGACATCATTTTTACTATAAGTTCCATCGCCGTTTTTGATCACACCATTTCCTATTATTCCATTATACCGACCAGGCAGAGTATTCGCAGTTTTTCCCTGCTCGGCAAGTACTGCCTGCGACAAAGAATAAGCCACTGCTCCAAACTGGGCATCGAACAAAAAGCTGGTTGAAAATTGTTTGTATCTGAAGTTATTGCCAATACTTGATTTCCACTTAGGGTTGGTGTTGCCGATGTACTGCATACCTTCTGTTATTACAGGATATCCGCTCTCATACACAATCTGCCCGTCAGGAGAACGTTCATATCCTCTTCCAAAAAGATCGCCCATACTTCCGCCGATGTTCGCGATAATTGCACCACGGCTACCCGGGCCACTTTGAAGTATTAACTGCGGCAAATCAGCCGGCATAGAAAGCACTTCATTGCGATTGGCTGAAAACGTGGTATTCACGGTCCAGGTAAGGCCGTTTTTTATCTTAATGGGCGTACCATTCGCGGCAACTTCAATACCCTTGTTTCTTACTTTACCAGAGTTAACGATAATAGATCTTACCCCTGATGATGCATCCAAAGTTGATGTTAATATCTGATTTCTGGTATCGCCCTGATATACCGCCACATCAAAGCCTAAGCGGTTTTGGAAAAGCCTTAAATCAGCCCCAACTTCATAACTCGTGGTGAACAAAGACTGCAAATTTGGATTCGCTAAGGTTGTTTCATTATACAAACCACCACCGGGATATGTATTGTCCGAAGCATATGTTACAGATGTTTGATAAGGTTTTGAACTACCACTTCCTACTCCTGCTATAGACCCTCTTAACTTTGCAAAACTTATAGCTTTCGGTAAGTTTAACCATTCTGAAAAAATAATACTTCCGTTTATAGAGGGATAAAAGAACGATATATTGTCTGTTCCTAAAGGAGAAGCAAGAATACTGCTCCAGTCATTACGAGCGGTTATATCCAGGTAAAGAAACTTTTTATAACTGGTTGTTAGCAATCCATAAAAGCTATTAATTGCATATCTGCTTACAAAAGGAACCGGTAATATAGCTCCGGCATTATTTGCCATTTTAAATACACCGGGATACAATAAAGAATCGGCCCTTAGCTCATCTTTATTATAATTATTTTTGAGCATGCTACCTCCAGCAGATACAGAGAACTCGACATCTTTACTAAGGTTTGTATTGTATCTCAACAAAAAGTCGCTATTCATTTCCTGCGAGAAAATATTCTGGGTACGATACATTCCCTTTTTGAACTTTTCAGTATCGTAAGGTCTTTGTTGCGAGCGCTTATCATAAGCAAAATCCATTGCTGTTCTCACCATTAAACTCAGGTTCTTGGTGAGATTATAGCTTGCCTGCACATTTCCGGTAATTCCATGCCGGTTAGATTTATTAAGCATTTGATTTGCAATAAGATATGGATTATCAGGAAAACTACTAAAAGGGTAGCTTTGCGATATATTCTCTCTACCCGGCATCCAGTAATCTTTTAGCCAATCAATCGAGGCGTTGGGCTCCCAGAAAAGATACCAGTACATAATTGACTGGTTATTATACCCCGTCGAAGGTAAATTATCACTCGATTTATTTGTATAATTAACTTTACTTGAAATCTGCAATTTGTCGCTGATTTTCGAATTCACCGAAAGTGCAACTGTATTTCTATCATAACCGGTATTAGGAATGATCCAGCTATTTGTCAGGTTGGTAAAAGAAAATCGAGCAGAAGTTTTATCCGTTCCACCGTCGATGGTTACTGAATTAGTAAAGGTTTTTCCGGTCTCAAAAAATCGTTTCGAATCGTTGGGATAAGCAATCCAGGGAGTCCTTACCGTTGATTGGGTATGCGTTACGGGATCGTACTGATAAAATTCCTGACCATCAAATCTTGGTCCCCATGCAGAACTTGTACTGCGGGTACTTGGCCCGTCTTCGGATGCGTTATAAGAGTAATGACTGGCGCCATCTACCCCTTGTCCGTACTCATACTGCAGTTCCGGCCAACGGTTAACCGATTCCATTGAGGTATTCGAGTTAAACGTAACTCCTATTCCTTTCTGTTTTGGCTTACCCGCTTTTGTAGTTATGATAATTGCACCATTGGCGCCACGCTGACCGTACAATGCAGCCGCACCTGGTCCTTTTAATACCGTAACACTTTCGATATCCTCGGGGTTGATATCATTTAAGCTACTACCAAAATCTACCGGAGTTTCTTCGCTCAAATAACTCGAACCGCCGTAACCTGTAGATCGCCCACTACCATGATTAATAACCACTCCATCAACCACTATTAAAGCATCATTATCACCTGTTAAATTGCTTTCGCCCCGCAAAATAATTTTGTTAGAGCCTGAAGGTCCGCCGTTAGAGCGGACTAAATTTAAGCCTGCAACTTTTCCCGACAGTGCATCGGTCCAGTTGTTTGACAATGCTTCGGTTAACTGTTCCCCTTTTACAGTTGTTGCCGAATACCCCAATGCTTTTTCTTCTCTTTTAATCCCCAGGGCAGTAACTACCACCTCATTTAATGCAGATGAGCTGGGTTGGAGTTTAACGATCAGGTTGTTTTCGTTTCCATTGATGGTAATAGTTTTCGAAGTAAAGCCTAAATAGGTAAAGGTAATCGACGAACCCTTCTGAACCTGAATACTGAATTTTCCGGCTATATCGGTAACACCCAGAGTTTTATTCTGGTTGTCGACGATGGCAGCACTTATGAGCGGCTCAGAACTTTCAGCGTCAGAAACGGTTCCTCTAACCGTTACCAGTTCCTGTTTAAAGCTTGCCGCGTTCAGCTTTGCCTGCGATAGAAAAGGCATAAACATCAGCAAAAAAGCGGCAATGCTCACAATACAAAAGCCATGTTTAAAGATGGAACCAAAGCGCTTACTACTATCTCTCGCGCTGGTAACACCGGCCCTGTATTTTACATGGTTAGGCCACGGAGTTGTTAAGCAATAAAAAGGTATTGCATTCCTCATATCAAATTAATTTAGTTAATGGTTGGTTATATGTAAATCTGGCAATCAAAATCAATGTATTAAATTGCTTAATTGAGCGAAACGCTATACTTTAAGCAACAGATATAAACCGGCCGCCAAAGAGGCGCCCAAAACTGGCCCCGCTACAGGTATCCAGGCATAATCCCAGCCTGCATTTCCCTTGTTGGGGATTGGCAAAACAGCATGCATAATCCGCGGACCCAAATCCCGGGCCGGATTAATGGCATAGCCAGTGGTGCCGCCAAGCGACAAACCAATTGCCAATACTAAAAGAGTTACCGGTATTGCACCCAAGGATCCCAACCCTATAGGTGACTTATCTCCCATTTCGGCATTTGTAAAATAAAAGATCACAAAAATCAGCACAAAGGTTCCTATAACCTCGCTAACTATATTAGACAAAGTACCTTTGATGGCTGGAGCTGTACAAAATACCGCTGATTTTAAGTCCGGATCTTGAGTTGCTTTAAAATGATCTTTATACATAAGCCACACCAGGAAAGCTCCGATCATTGCACCGGCAAACTGAGCCAGCACGAATAAAGGGACATCCGCCCAGCTGAATTTGCCGGCAATGGCCAGTGCAATTGAAACCGCTGGATTTAAATGTGCCCCGCTATAGGGACCAGCAATTACAACTCCGGTGAAAACCCCCAGGGCCCAACCGCTGGTAATTACAATCCAGCCACCGCTATTGCCTTTAGTATCGCTCAGCACTACGTTCGCTACCACCCCGTTTCCTAAAAGGATCAAGAACATTGTGCCTATCATTTCAGCGCAAAATTGGTTCATGTTGGTTAAGTTTAAATTAAGTATTGGTTAGCTTTTGATTACGATTGCTTTAAGTTAACGTTCGGTCCAGGCATTAACAGCTCCCACAGCTTTGCCCCAGTTCTTAATTATATCATTAGTCTCTAAATGTCTATTAATTTCGAAGGCCCTGTTTACGTGCCATTGTTGTTGTATTTCATCTATATCTTTCCAAAAGCCGATAGCTAAACCGGCCAGATATGCAGCACCAATTGCTGTCACTTCAGTTATTTGTGGTCTCACCACTCTTGCTTTTAAAATATCTGCCTGAAATTGCATCAAGAGGTCGTTCGTCGTTGCACCGCCATCCACGCGTAGTTCTTGTATACTGATTCCGGCATCTGCTTCCATTGCTTTTAAAACATCCATAGTTTGAAAAGCAATACTTTCAAGTGCCGCCCTGCAAATATGTTCCTTACTGGTGCCGCGGGTAAGCCCGAAAACAGTGCCACGTGCATATTGGTTCCAGTGCGGGGCGCCCAATCCAGCAAAAGCAGGAACCATGTATACGCCTCCGTTATCATTTACTTTTGAAGCAAGAGTTTCAACTTCCGCAGATGTAGAAATAATACCAAGGCCGTCTCTTAACCATTGCACTACTGCTCCGCCAATAAAAATACTCCCCTCCAAAGCGTACTGAACATTTTCGCCTATTTTCCAGGCAATTGTAGTTACCAGATTATTCTTAGAAAGAATTGGTTTATCCCCGATATTCATCAGCATGAAACAACCTGTTCCGTACGTATTTTTCACCATCCCTTTATGGATGCACATTTGCCCGAATAAAGCAGCCTGCTGATCGCCCGCAATTCCAGCAATAGGAATTTTCGCAGCCAATATAGATCCAGCAGTTTCGCCGTACACTTCACTGGAAGATCGAACTTCGGGAAGCATAGAAGAGGGCACACCAAACAAGTCTAACAATTCTTCATCCCAGGATAATGTATGGATGTTATAAAGCATTGTCCGGCTGGCATTAGTTACGTCTGTTACATGAACCTGCTTACCAGTCAGATTCCAGATTAACCATGAATCGATCGTTCCGAAGGCCAGCTTTCCTGCCGCGGCTTTTTCTTTTACACCAGGTACGTTCTCCAGTATCCATCTGATTTTTGTCGCCGAGAAATAGGCATCAACAACCAGCCCTGTTTTTTCCTGAATTATTTCTCCGGCTCCCTGCGCTTTTAAACCATCGCAAAATTCGGCAGTGCGCCTGTCTTGCCATACAACGGCATTATAAACAGGTTCGCCTGTTTCTCTGTCCCAAACAACTGTTGTTTCTCTTTGATTGGTAATACCTATTGCCGCAATATCAATTGCCTGAAGGTTTGCTTTGACTATGGCTTCTGCTGCAACAGCTACCTGTGTAGACCAAATTTCGTGTGCATCATGCTCAACCCAGCCTGGCTGCGGGTAAATCTGAGTAAATTCTCTTTGATCAATGGAAATGATTTCACCTGCCTTCGAAAATACGATGGCACGCGAACTGGTAGTTCCCTGATCAAACGATAAAATGTAATTCCCCATTTAGGCTATTGGTTTGTTGGTTATAGGTTAAATAAGGTCTTTTTCAAGCGCTGGCAAAACAGGTTTCAGCAAATATTTCTCTGCAAGTTCTTTGAAAGCTATTATTTGTTCTGTGATCCAATCGGCGTTAAAGCCGAGTTCATCCGCCATCAGACTGGCAACAAGCGGCGACATCTTTATCGCCGCATCGGCATCCAGAAATAATACTCTTAGCCTGCGTGCCAATACATCTTCCACGGTACGAGCCATTTCATTTCTTACGGCCCAAACTATTTCTGCTTTTATATAAGGATGACCCTCAATTATTTTCTCTCCTAAATACGGCCGCTCTTCAGCAAGGTTTCGTATCGCCACTTCATCGGAGCCATATACCGACAGATCATTGAAGGAAACGCTCTTGGTAAACCCATGAATACGCATGCTTTTTGATGAACATGGAGCCATTGCCAGCTTCCCTACTTTTATCGCCTTATCCACTGTATCCTCAGCCATTTTCCGATAGGTTGTCCATTTGCCCCCGGTTATGGTAATCAGGCCTGAATCCGCAACAATCAGTTTATGACTTCTTGATATCTCTTTTGTGCTATTGGTGTCTTTGTCCGGAGCTGCTAAAGGTCTTAATCCCGCATAAACAGACAAGACGTCTTTTGCCGAAGGTTGACGAGTTAAATACTGACCCGCTGTTTTTAAAATAAAGTCAATTTCTTCATCCAAAGCAACAGGTTCAAGACTTTGCTTTTCCAAAGGGGTATCGGTTGTTCCCAGCAATACATAATTATGCCATGGCACGGCAAAGAGCACCCGGCCATCGGCAGTTTCTGGAATCATCATAGCCTTATAGCTTTTCAGAAATGACTGGTCTAATACAACATGCACTCCCTGACTTGGACGGACCATTGGCTTTTTTGAAGCATTGTCCATGTGTAAAATATCATCCACAAACACCCCGGTAGCATTAATTATTACTTTAGCTTTTAACTGATATTCTTTTTTATTTTCAATATCAAATGCCTTTACGCCATTTACCTTCCCGTTGTTATCTTTCAGCAAACCCGTTACCTTAAAATAATTCAGTAATGTGCCACCCTTTTCTGCACAGGTTTGGGCTATATTAACCGCCAATCTTGCATCATCAAACTGGCCATCCCAATACTCGATCCCACCTTTTAACCCTTCCGGCTTCATCATAGGCATATACTGCATCAGCTGATCTTTTCCTAAAAGTCTCGACCGGCCAAAACTATATTTGCCTGCCAACCAGTCGTACATTTTCAGACCAGCAAGAAACTTTAATTTAGCAAACCAGCTGTAGCAAGGTATTATGAAAGGTTGTTTTTTAACAAGATGAGGGGCATTCTCCAATAGTAAGCCCCGCTCCCGAAGGGCTTCATAAACTAAAGCAACATCGCCCTGGGCGAGATACCGAACTCCACCATGTACCAATTTCGTACTTCTGCTCGACGTTCCCTTAGCAAAATCGGATTGCTCAAGAAGCAAGGTCTTGAAACCTCTTAAAGCTGCATCCAAAGCCGTTCCCAATCCTGTAGCCCCCCCTCCAATTACAATGATATCATAACTATCATTTTGAAGAAGACTTTTTATAAAAAAGTTACGATTAAAATATTGCTCCTGTTTATCTGCCATTTCCTTATCTCGCTTTCGAAATAAAACGAAACGAAAGCATAACACAATAATAAGAACAGAAAACGAAATAAAAAAATATAAAAACAAATAATAATAAGAAACAAACAAAAGTCGAAAGCAAAATACAGGCAAACATCTTCCGTTTCTCATCTCAATGAAGTTAATACACCTCTCGCAGTAATTCCTACAGTAATAAAAAATTCTTTTTTAAATTGCGGGCGAAAGCAAAGAGAATGATCAACATTGCAGAAAGACATCAGTTAATACTGAATAAGATCCAAAAGGAAGGACATATCAATGTACTGGACTTGTGCAAAGAACTAAATGTTTCCCCGGTAACAATTCGAAAGGATCTGAAACTTTTAGAAGACAAAAGCTTACTATTTAGAACACACGGTGGAGCCACATTGAGCAACCCCTATACCATGGACCGGCCGGTTAACGAAAAAGAAAAGCTACAGTCGGATGAGAAAACAAAAATCGGCATAAAAGCAGCCAGCTTGATCGAAGCAAACGATTCTATCGTAATCGCATCAGGAACAACAGTATTGGCATTGGCAAAAAACATTCAGCCGAAGGGGAATTTAACAGTAATCACGTCTGCAATTAACGTAGCGCAGGAATTGCTAAGGCACCCCGAAGTGGAAATCCTGTTGCTGGGAGGTCTTTTAAGAAAGAGTTCTTCTTCCGTTACCGGACCTTATGCCGAGCAAATACTTTCGGATGTATTTTGCAGCAAATTGTATTTAGGTGTCGATGGCATTGACCTCGAATATGGATTAACCACCACCAATGCATTGGAAGCGCACCTGAACCGCAAAATGATATCCGCCTCTCAACATACTATTGTTGTAACCGATTCGACAAAATTCGGAAAACGTGGATTTGGAAGAATCTGCGGAATCGATGAGATTCATGAAATAATTACAGATAGCGGGGTTTCTGAGCATCTGGTTGAAAAGTTAGAAGCAATGGGAATTAAGGTTTCGATTGTATAATTCATCACAGCTTATAAGCACTTCATTGCTTCTAAACTTGAGGCTGTTTACACACCAAACTGATTCAAATGATGATCAAGATGCTTGTAGAACATATTATTCCATTCGCCGGAAGATAATCGGCCAAAGGAATGTGATTCTTTTTTATCAAAATAACTCTCCCCCAATTGCTGAGTTTTAATAATGTAGTCTATTAAACGTTTTCTTTCGATCTCAAAATCCTTTGAATCACTTATAATATAATGTGGAGCGGTCGGGTTATTCCGCTTATAAGGGGCTTCGCCAATCACGATCTTTTTCACAAAGGTCTTAAGAATAAACTTCATCAATGGATTGGGTTTTTTGTGTTTATCCTCAAAAACTGTTTCATAAGTTACACTACAATGTGCCAGCATCTGTGCCACATTCATTTTACCCCATAGGGGTTGAGAATCGGGCTTTAACTGATTTATACGAGCTATAATTTCTTCTGTAACACTGGGGTCGAATATATTTTTCATAATTTAATAATAGGTTTTTTTATTGAATGGATCGTGATTTTGGGAGGATTGTTTGCGGAGAAAATTTTCCTTGTGCTCTTAGCGTCGAGCCGTGGTCCTTTGTTTTGAGACATAAGGCAGGATTTCTTAGGTTGTTTTTTCTGCTCATTGCCGCAGGGGCTTAGTCCTTTTTCTTGATAAAAAGGACCAAAAATCAATGCCTTCCTGAGATGCCTTTGCCGCACAGGGCTTTTCACAATTTTATCATCAGCGCGCAGGGCTGCGTCTGTTTACGCCTGCGCTTAGGGCTTTGCTTCGATAAACAGCCGATGCCCTTTTCCTTCGCTCGGGGGCCTGCTGATGAGAAAATTCTTTCCGGCATTTGTCGGAAGGCAGGGCTTCGTAGGTTGAGGTTGGGTTGGGGATGTTGGGTTGGTGGGATAATGATTGAGAGGCTGTGAAGGCTTGTGAAATGGCGGGTGAGGGCTTTTATTTTTCTGCTCGTTTGGGACAGAATTGGACTGCCCAATGAATTCTAAAACAGCTTTTCTATAAACACGTTGAGCACTTCAATCAATATCAGGATAATTATGATCCACTCAAGCATCGTGCTGTGCCGGTACTGCAATAGGGTACGAAAAAGTTCGAGGTTGTCTTTTACGATATTCAAACCTTCATGGATGTTGCGAAACCGCTCCTGGAGGTCGAAGGTGCGTTTCATACCAAGGTCGATTTTATTGAGGTTCTCATCGTCCCAGGTTTCGGGAGGCGAATCAAAAATATAGAGGTTCTCGGATATGCGGTTTTTAAGCAAAAGGGTTTTACCGATATATTTTTTCAGGTTCTTTCCTGAGATGTTTAAGCGGCCCTTATTCTCCAGAATTTGGGTATGATAGTTAGTCTCTTCCAGAAGTTTAGTGGTTTGCTCATAATAATAATCAAGCGCCACCGATTGCGAAACATTGAGCATGATGAGTCGGATAACCTGAATATCCGGGGCTGTGATGGATATTACGTTATAACCGATTTTGGTCTGACCGGCATTGGTTTCTATCTCGTACTCTTCGGTCATGTTTTCTTCGAAGAGGTTTTTACAGAAAGGGGCAATGAGTCGCAGAAAGGAAGAGATTTGAATCGGATCGCAGTTTAAAAAGCAAACTACCCCATATTTAAACACGTAGATGTATTCGCCGGTATCAGTTTTATAAAATAACTCGTCAGAATCGCTATAGTACAACTCACCCTTGAAGACTGATTTGAATTGTTTTACATCAATACTATCAGCAATCTGGTAGGATAAAACTTTCTGGGTGGCCATTTTGCTTGTCTTAATTAAAAGCTCGCGTATTAGTAAAATAGTTTAATCTGGGGTTTTGTTTTGGGTTGGATTGTAATGTGGTAATTGGCGGATTTTTATTTTTAAGATGGGCAATACAGATGAGTATTAGGTTTTCTAACCCTGCTAAGCACCTCAAACTCCTCTCCTTCGGAGAGGGTGCGATGGCTGGCGGAAGGGCGGGTGTGGGTTTGTTTTCTTCTGCTCATTGGCTGAGGACTAGTTCTTTTTCTGCTGATAGCCGCAGGGGCTTAGTCCTTTTGGCCGCAAAAGGACCAAAACTCTTGTGCCCTCCCGAGGTGCCTTTCTGCACATGTACCCAGCACAGATCTTCCAGCAGCGTTCAGGGCTGCGCCTGTTAACGCCTGCGCTTAGGCCTTGCTGCGATAAACAGCCGATGCCCTTTTCCTGCACACAAAGCCTACTGCTGGCCAATCTCTTTCTGGCACGGGCGGGATGGCACAACGCTTCGTAGGTTAAGGGTTGAAGTTATTGTTCTGTTGCTGGATGCGTTATACTCAAGAGAAATAACCAGTCCCGTCATTCTCGCGCAGACGGGAATCTTAATGCAGGGTAAGCTTATGAGTACTGCGAGTGCGAAACCAGAAGGAGCTCCGACAGAGCTTTCTAGAAATGTGGCCGGACAGAGTTCTGGCAAATTTAGTTTTAGTACACTGTTAGTACAGTATGTGTACAGTATCTGTATAGTATCTGTACAGTACCTATACAGAAGCACTGTCTCTGGATCCTTTTGTCCGCTCATTGACCGTGGAAGCCTGACAAAGCCTGCTGCTGGCCAATCTATGTCCGGCGCTGGCGGGATGCTTCGGTTCTAACACGCCTGCTAAGCATCCAAACCCTCTCTTGGGAGAGAGTGCGATCGGCGGTGAAGTGGCGGGTGTGGGTTGTCCTTATCTGCTCATTGAAATTTTCATCCGCCAAAAACGACAAAAGCGACAAAAACGACAATATTAAAATCCTAAGATCATGAAAGGCTCTCAATCTCCTACCGACAAGGATGGATAGGAAATTTATATACAAGAGGTAAAAGCGAAGAAGTCGTACACCTCAATAAGGAGAAAGCTCCTACCAAGCAGGGGACTTATTCGAGACATGTTCGGACCAAGTCCACTACTTAGTGGACTTGGTCCGAACATGGTACCTACTTGGTAGCTCTCATTCCAGAAAGAGGCACTGTTCTTTTGTACATTATCTTTATACCACATCTAAGACAAACTCTACACTATAGCGGAGTCGTGGTTCCATGTAAGGATTTATTGATCCTGTCGGGACATTCAAAACCAGAAAAGACAGTTAAAAAATAAGATATTTACCAGGCGATGGCTATACAATGAATAAAGAAGCAGAAGAAATTACCAGTTCCGGGTTTACTATAATTGAAAATATCTATACGGAGAATGAAATTGAAGCTCTGATAAGTAGAATAAATAGTGTAGATAAGTCTAACTCACTTTTCAGAAAAACTAATGATTTATTTGCCATCCGCCAGTTTTTGAAAGAGGTCCCCGCCATTAAAGACCTGGTATTTAATAACCGGCTTAAAGAAATTATTAACAAGCTTTTTGATGATTCTTATTTTATAGTGAAGTCTATCTACTTTGATAAACCTCCTCAATCGAACTGGTTTGTGGCCTGCCATCAAGACCTCACCATTTCTGTGAAAGAGAAAACCGAACACCCTGGTTTTGGCCCCTGGACAGTTAAGCACAATCAGTTTGGGGTGCAGCCTCCCCTAACTATTCTGAAAGATAATTTTACAGTTCGAATTCATCTGGATGATACTGATGAAGATAATGGCGCTTTAAACGTTATTTGTGGAAGCCATTTAAAAGGGATTTACAGACCTGAAACTGTTGATCGAACTATTGAAAAAGAAGTAGCTTGCTCAGTGAAAAAAGGAGGAATCATGATCATGAGGCCGCTGTTATTGCATGCATCTGGAAGAACCAGAAATGAGGCCCGAAGAAGGGTAATTCATATTGAGTTTAGCAGGATGGGGCTGCCTGAAGGGATGGAATGGGCGGAGTATGAATCCGTGGTTTAATCCCGCGTCTGCGACAGGAGCTCGAATCTGTGAAGTAAAACCGCTCGAACCTATATGGAGGAAGATAAAGCTTTGTAAATATATGCCCGGACAGAGTCTTGGTTTTCAAGGAATGATTTAAATCTTCCTGCGGAAGACTGAAAACAGAAAGGGTTTGAAGATAGGAAACGCCTAAAGGGATGACCAATCTGCTTCTTTGTAGATGTTTATAACTAAAATCGGAGCTATAATTCCCTGAAGTCCTAGCATAGTCCATATTGAAACAACAGAAGGGTAAGCTTGCAAGCAAGAGATGACATCTCCAATCATTAATATAAATGACGTAATACATATAGCAAATAGGAAAGCGGAAGATACAGGAGCAATAACTGGCCGACATTCTCTTAATGATTGATTTACGGGCATTAATGTTACTTGTAATGGCCCGGGTTAAGCACCTCATATACAACCGGCAGATCAGCTTCTGCCCAGTCTAAACTCAATAATTCATCCGGCTTTAGCCAGCGATATTCCTGATGCTCGTGTAAAGTAATCTCGCCTGCAACAATTCGGCACACAAATGGAATTAAGCGAATTGTTTTTGTTCCGTACTGATGGATGTTTGGACTTAGAGCCGATACAATTAGAATAGAAATATCCAGCTCTTCTTTTATTTCTCTGAGCAAAGATTGTTCGGCAGTTTCTCCTTCATCTATCTTCCCGCCGGGGAATTCCCATTTTAAAGGCAAAGGCATAGTGGCGCTGCGCTGGGTCACCAGGATGTTTTGGTTCTGATCGATAATAACGGCGCATGAAACGTCTGTCATGAAACTAAACTATTCAATTTTTAGCACATTTCGAGGAGTTTATACCAAACGGGAGAAAAGGAAGATTTGTTGTTAAATCCCGGATAAGGAAATAGTTTAAATTTTTATTTCCGTTTAATTCAAATTACGAGGAGCTCAGTATTAACATCATCAGAATACTCGCAATAATCTATACCTTTAATTAATATTCGTATTATGAAAAAAATCTACCATCTCATTATCTTCACCTGTTTAATAGCGTTCAATTTTAGCGCATGTGAAAAAGACGACAACGAAAACTCGATTTCCGGACGCTGGGATCTTCAAAAAATGAAAATTGATGTATATGAGAACAATGTTCTTAAAACGTCAGAGGAAGAGATTGATAACCTGGATAAGCTGTATTTCGTTTTTAAATCTAATGGCAAATTAGAAATGCACGCTGAAGACGAGCCAACAGCTGAAGTTGATTACACTTACCGACACGGAGTATTAACTCTTTCTGATCCGAATAGTGGCGAAAAAGCTGTTTGGCCCATAAAATTCGTAGACAGCAATACGTTTGTTTTTAGCGAAGAAGAAACAGAACAGGAGGATTCAATTACTTATAGAATAGTAACTGAATTACATTTTAAAAAGCAATAGGCTAGTTCGGCAATCTTTAATTATTTACCATTATTGGTGTGGTTACAATAAATAACAACACCGACAATGGAAGAATGCGTCAACCGGAAAATTACTCCTTTAACACCATATCAATACACATCACCGCAGCCAGAATCAGCAAACGGGCCTTATCATTAGGCGGTACAACTTCATCAATTTCGAGCATATAATTATCGGCCGATGTAAATAACTCACGACCAAGGCCTGCCCATTTTTTACGCACTTTGGCTAAAACCAGGTCTCCTTTGCTAAAGTTAAATTCCCAGCTGCTCCATTTCCCTTTTAACACGCAAAGCGTTTGTCCCATAGGGTCCTGCACTTCAAACTTGCCGCCAATAGAAAGCATACGCTGACGAAAGCGGCCTACCAACACTTCATTGTGATCAAACACCTCTACGACGGAGCGAAATATAGTAACGCCGCGTTTTACCCGTACAACAGGAAGTCCGCTTGCGTCATTGATACAAATATTAAAGGGCGTTTGTCTTTTATAATCGGTAAAGCGAAAGATTTTAGTAAAAATGCCAAGGTCTGGTTCACGGCACTGCATTACGGTTTGCCTACTTGCCGGATCTATAATATCATAGTTATTGGCGGCCTTGAAAATGCCGCGGTGTTCTTTAACAAAAAACAGGTTTTGATTTAAAATAGGGTTCATGATAAAGGTTTATTTCCAGGCAAGGTATCATTTTTCGGGTTTATCACCTAAAATGCCGCAATTTTTGTCGCTTTACCAAAAAAACATGAAAGTGTTAAGGATGTCGTCTGCAATTCTCAGATAAATAATTAATTTAGGGCCCTTTAGCGAAAACTATGATTATAATAGCTGACGGAGGCTCGACCAAAACAAATTGGTGCCTTCTAAACGACGAGGGACAAAAAGTCTATTTTAACACAGAAGGTTATAACCCTTACTTTGTTGATGGTGAGTATGTAATTGATTCTTTAAAAAAGAATCTTCCCGAAGATTTACAATACGATAAAATTACCGAAGTTAACTTTTACGGTGCAGGTGTACATAACGAAGAAAAAGCCAATGAATTAAAAGAGGCTTTTCAGGTGGTATTCCATAGCAGTAAAATTTTTGTCGGTCATGACCTTCTGGCAGCAGCCCGTGCGCTTTTAGGCAAATCAAAAGGCTTTGCCGCAATTTTAGGAACTGGTACAAACACCTGCATTTACGATGGCGACGATGTGAGTTATCAGATAGATTCTGGAGCCTATATTTTAGGTGATGAAGGAAGCGGATGTTACATCGGGAAGAAGCTACTTTTAGACTATTTAAGAAACTACATGCCCGAAGCGGTAAGAGCAAATTTCTGGGAAACGTACAAACTTACTCCCGACGATATTCAGGAAAATGTTTACTCAAAGCCACTTGCAAATCGTTTCTGCGCTCAGTTCAGCAAGTTTGTTTATGATAATACCGCGAACATTGAGTACACACACAACCTTGTAAAAAGCTCTTTTAACGACTTTTTCAAAAACCTTGTAAGCCACTATCCGAATTATCAGGACTACGAACTGAATTGCATTGGATCTGTAGCTTATAATTTTCGGAATGTATTGGAAGAAGTTGCCACAGAGTGGAATATGAAACTTGGCAAACTTGTCCGGTCACCTATAGATGATTTGGTGAAGTTTCACATTGAAAACCCATTAGTATAATATAAAGAGCTATACGGTGTAAGAGCCTTATAGCTTTTTATTAATCCTCTTTCATAAAAGAAAGTTCTTTCTGAAATAATTTGGCGTACTTCCTTCTGTCGAATTTATACAAAGTTGCTGCTCTGTACGATACGCCCCGCTGCTTTTCGTCAAGTTCTTTTAGAATATCATAATTCAGCATTTTCTTCCTGAAATTTCGTTTATCCAACTTTCTGTTCAGAATCGCTTCATACACATGCTGCAGTTGAGTTAAGGTAAACTTTTCGGGTAATAACTCGAAGGCAATCGGCTGATAGCTTATTTTACGACGAATCTTCTGAAGACTTTTTTCAAAAATTGCGGTATGGTCAAACGCTAACTTTGGCAGATCGGATACCGGGTGCCAAAATGCTTTTTTAGCAAAATTAGTAACCGGCTTCAATTCCTTATGACCAGTAAGTCTGATCATGGCATAATATGCCACAGTAATTACGCGCCCTTCCGGATGCCTGTCTACCTCACCGAAGGTATAAAGCTGCTCCATATATATATCGCGTAAGCCAGTTAGTTCATAAAGAATTCGTTCGGCGGCCACATCGATCCCTTCGTTGTGTTCGACAAACAGTCCCGGCAAGGCCCACCAGTCTTTAAAAGGGTCGGTATTACGCTCAATCAGCAGAATTTTTAGCTCACCTTCCTGAAAACCAAAGATGACGCAATCTATGGTAAATACAGATTCAAATATGGGCAGAGTTGGTTGCAAAATATTTTAATTTGGCTTTGGATGATAATATTTACGCAAAGGTGGAAAAAAAAATTTGCAATAATTTACTTAGTGTAAAAAATACACCTATATTCGTAAAAAAAATCTTACAGTTGAGTTCAATTAAAAAAATAGGTGTTTTTACTTCTGGAGGCGATGCTCCCGGAATGAATGCATGTATACGTGCAGTAGTTAGAACAGGCTTGTATCATGGCAAGCAAATGGTTGGTATTCATCAGGGATATCAAGGCATGATTGAGAAAAAGTTCAGTGATATGGACTCAAAATCAGTATGCCACATTATCCAGCAAGGTGGAACTATTTTAAAAACAGCCCGATGTATGGAGTTCAGAACACCTGAAGGACGCGCTCTGGCATATAAAAACTTAAAAGAAGAAGGAATCGATGCGCTGGTTGCAATCGGCGGCGATGGTACTTTTACAGGAGCAGAACTATTATCAAGAGAATTTGATATTCCTGTAATGTGTATTCCGGGAACAATAGACAACGACTTATACGGCACCGATTTTACATTAGGTTACGACACTGCTACCAATACCGTAATTGAGGCAATTGATAAAATCAGAGATACGGCTGCATCTCACGACAGATTATTCTTTGTTGAGGTAATGGGCCGCGATTCTGGCTGTATTGCTCTCCGTGCAGGGGTTGCCGGAGGCGCAGAAGCTATTTTGCTTCCGGAAAAAGAAACCGGTATTGACGACCTGATCGAAAAACTAGAAGCAGGCGCAGGTAAAAATAAAACTTCGAGCATTGTAATTATTGCTGAAGGTGAGAAAAATGGCGGAGCATATAATGTTGCTAAGCATGTTAAAGAGAAATTCAATTTCTACGACATTAAAGTTACAATCTTAGGGCACCTTCAACGCGGTGGTTCTCCAAGCAGTTTCGACAGAATTCTGGCAAGCCGCATGGGTTATGCTGCTGTAAATTGCCTTATAGCCGGAGAAACACGGAAAATGGTAGGTCTGCGAGGAAACAAAATGACACTTACAGAACTTACTGAGGCTATAAACAACCATTCGTTCAACCTTGAGGAAGACTTAATGGAAATGTCGCATATCTTAGCTCTTTAATGATAGCAGTAGTCTATAGCGGTTCCAGGTTTGCCGATTGGAAACTCTCTGACAAAGGAGAGATTGTTTCTACCTTTAAAACCCCCGGAATCAATCCATTTTTCAACGATGAAAAAGCTATAACGCATCTGTTAAATAAAACAAATGAGTTAATTTATCACGCCGAAGAAATAAAACGCATTTATTTTTTTGGCGCCGGAGCTTTCTCTAAAAGCCGGCAAAAAATAGTTGAAGACGCATTTACAAAATTTTTCAGATTCAGTAAGGTTACTGTAGAACACGACTTAACGGCGGCGGCCATTGCCAGCTGCAACGATAAACCTGCCTTGGTAGGTATTTTAGGAAGCGGTTCGAATGCAGCTTACTTTAACGGAAAAAAAATCAAAGAGAATAATTACGGCTTAGGTTATATATTAGGCGACGAGGGTTCTGCCAACTGGTTGGGTCGGATATTATTAAGAGATTATTTAATAGGTGATCTGCCCAAAAAAATACAACAGGCTTTTACTCAAAAATATTCGCTGGACAGGAAACAGATTCTTGATAAAGTGTACAAGCAACCCTCTCCTGTTTTATTTTTAAGCTCTTTTGCCGATTTACTCCTCGATCACCATCAGGAAGAGTACGTAAAGAAGCTGGTAATTAGCGGTTTTGAATGTTATTTCGAAACTTACATTATTCCACTCTCAAAACAACATCAAGACGTACCTTTGCATTTTGCCGGAACAATAGCCGCTGGGTTTGAAAATTATTTAAGAGACGTGGCAAAAAAACACGGATTCACAATAGCCTCGGTTATTAAAGAGCCGATCTATAATGTATTAGAATATTACGCGAACAAAAATTAAATCATAGGGATATTCAAAAGCATAAGGTAAATTTGCCAGCTAATGATATTCGTTACAATTAGAAACAAATAAATAACAAGAAAAATGAAAATTGGAATTAACGGTTTCGGCCGTATTGGCCGTTTAGCTTTTAGAGCAGCTTCATTACGTAATGATATAGAGGTTGTTGGAATCAATGACCTTGTCGAGCCAGATTACATGGCTTATATGCTAAGATACGATTCAACACATGGTAAGTTCGAAGGAACAATAGAAGTTAAAGACGGCAACTTAGTTGTAAACGGAAAAACTATCCGTGTTACTGCAGAGAAAGATCCTGCAAACCTGAAATGGGATGAAGTAGGTGCTGAAGTTGTTATTGAATCAACCGGTTTATTCTTAACTCAGGATACAGCTGGAAAACACATCCAGGCTGGTGCTAAAAAAGTTGTTATGTCTGCTCCAGCAAAGGATGACACTCCAACTTTTGTAATGGGTGTTAATCACAAAGAATTAAGAGCTGATCAAAACATCGTTTCAAACGCATCTTGTACTACTAACTGTCTTGCTCCAATTGCTAAAGTTTTGAATGATAAATTCGGAATTCTTGAAGGCTTAATGAGCACTATTCATGCGGTTACTGCAACCCAAAAAACTGTTGACGGTCCTTCTGCTAAAGACTGGAGAGGCGGACGTGGTGCTTACCAAAACATCATACCTTCTTCTACAGGTGCTGCAAAAGCGGTTGCTCTGGTAATCCCTGCTTTGAAAGGCAAATTAACAGGTATGGCGTTCCGCGTACCGGTTGCTGACGTTTCTGTAGTAGATTTAACAGTTAAATTAGAAAAATCTGCTTCTTACGAGGATATCAAAACTGCCATGAAAGAAGCTTCTGAAGGCGAACTTAAAGGCATTTTAGGTTATACTGAAGATGAAGTTGTTTCTGCTGATTTTATTGGTGAGACCCGCACTTCTGTATTTGATGCTAAAGCTGGTATTGCTTTAAATGATAACTTCGTGAAAGTGGTTTCATGGTATGACAATGAGTGGGGTTATTCAAACAAGATCATTGACCTTGTTCAATTAATCGGAACTTTAAAATAAGCTAAGTTAATATAAGTCAAAAGCCCTGCAAGTTCATTGCAGGGCTTTTTTATTTTCTAATTTCCAGTGATTGACATTCTCTGATCAGGAAGTGTTAAATAATAAAAAAGGCTTTCCGATCTGCAGAAAGCCTTTTTTATAAATCATTTTACCAAAATTTGGCGGTTCGGTTAAACCTTTTTAACACAACCCCGGTAAGTGGTGGAAGATTAATTGCGGCCGATTGTGGTTTACCCTGCCAGTGTACCGGCTCGGAAGAAAATTCCTGCTGCAGCTCAAAGCCACTGCCATAAAACTTCTCTTCATCCGAATTGAATATAACCTGCCAGTCGCCATGATGCGGCAAGCCTATACGATAGTTTGGACGCGGCACAGGAGTCATGTTCAGCACTACCACGAGCTTATCATCCGCATGATTGCCTTTACGGCAATAAACAAGTACCGATTGCTCGGAATCATTCACCTCAATCCACTCGAAACCATCCCACTCGAAGTTCTTTTCGTATAAAGCTGTTTCCTCCTTATACAAGTGATTGAGACCTTTCACTAATTCTTTCATTCCCTTATGAGGTGCGAACTCAAGAAGGTGCCAGTCCAGCGACAGGTTCACATTCCACTCCGAGGTTTGAGCAAATTCATCGCCCATGTACAGCAGCTTGGCACCCGGATGGGTAAACATATAGGTATATAACAGACGAAGATTAGCAAAGCGCTGCCATTCGTCGCCAGGCATTTTATAGATCAAAGACTGCTTACCGTGCACCACTTCATCATGTGAAAGGGGCAACATAAAGTTCTCGGTAAAGGCGTAAACAGTACTAAACGTAATTTGGCTATGATGATATTTTCGGTGAACCGGATTCTGCTCGAAGTACTTAATTGTATCATTCATCCAACCCATCATCCATTTCATTCCGAAGCCAAGACCGCCGGTAAATACCGGCCGGCTCACACCGGGAAAGGCTGTAGATTCTTCTGCGATGGTTTGAACATCCGGGTACGCCGAATAAACTGCTACGTTAAACTCCTTTAAAAAGCTGATCGCCTCGAGGTTTTCACGTCCGCCAAATTGATTTGGAATCCACTCTCCTTCTTTTCTGGAATAGTCACGATACAACATTGAAGCTACCGCATCAACACGCAAACCATCTACATGGAAACGGTCGAGCCAGAATATGGCATTACTGATGAGGAACGAACGCACTTCATTTCGTCCGTAGTTAAAAATATACGACTTCCAATCAGGATGAAATCCTTCTCTTTCATCGGCATGCTCATAGAGATGTGTACCGTCAAATCTATATAAACTGTGTATATCTCCGGGGAAATGAGAGGGTACCCAGTCAAGTATCACTCCTATTCCATTTCTATGAAGTTCTTCGATCAGAAACATTAGATCCTGAGGGGTTCCATACCGGGAGGATGCCGCAAAATAACCTGACACCTGATATCCCCATGAAGGATAATAAGGATGTTCCATTATGGGCATAAACTCAACATGAGTAAAGCCCATTTCCTTAATGTACGGAACCAGGCTTTCCGCCAGCAGCCGATAACCTAAAAATGTATCGGGATTTTCAGGGCTGCGCATCCATGATCCCAAATGCATCTCATAGACAGAATACGGACGGGTTAATGAGTTGTTCTCGTGGCGGTTTTCCATCCAGTCGGCATCTGCCCATTCGTACCATGTATCCCAAACGATGGATGCTGTACGCGGAGGTTCTTCCCATCTCAAAGCGTAAGGATCCGACTTCTCAAGCTCTTCTCCCTGGTTGGACCGGATATAAAATTTATATACTTCGCCGTTACCAATATGAGGAATAAAGCCTTCCCATATTCCTGAGCTATCCCAGCGGACAAATAAAGGATGCGACTTGGGATTCCATCCGTTAAAATTTCCAATTACAGAAACCTCTGCTGCATTCGGGGCCCATACCGCGAAATAAGTTCCGGTACGCCCTTCAACCTCAATGACATGAGACCCAAGTTTTTCGTATAACTTATAATGCTTTCCAGATCGGAATAAATGAATATCGAAATCTGTTAATTTAGAAAAAACAACCACATTGTTTTCTAAAGGTTTCGCTTTAGCCGCCGGCATCTTTCCAGCTGCTAAAGATGTGCTTTTTACTGACTTCGCTTTCTTTTTATTCTCCATTATCGCTGGACCTGAATCTCTTTAAAGTTTTTATTGGCTTTTATTACAACACGTTTAAGGTGATCAAAGTTTAAACTCTTATAGTGAACTTCCTTTCCATCCACTAAAACCTTTGATGGTTGAAAAGGTAAACCTATAAATTTTAGTTCATATGTTTCGTACCTCGGAGTATATAATCCTTCAGAACTTTGTTTAATTGTACAAGAAGAAGCGTCTCCCTTTACAACAAACTTCTTCTCGGTATAAATGTCCTGCTCATAGGCAAACGTATCACCATGATCTTCGTAATAAAACGAATTTATTTCAATGTCGGAATAATAAATCTGAAATTTAATCTCATCTGGCTCAATTTCTCCAACATATTGCATCAATGGCCATTCAGGAATCACCGAACCTGCTTTAACAAAAATTGGCATACTGTCTAACGGAGTTAACACTTCATGTTCTATTCCACCTTCCATAGGCTCATGAGTCCAGTAATTAAACCACTTCCCTTTTGGCAAATAAACCATTTTCGAGGTTTGCCCCGGTTGAAATACAGGAGAAATAAGGATTTTATCGCCAAATGTAAATTCGTCCTCTCTTATCCTGTTTAAAGGAACATTTTGTTCGAGCATTACCATCGGACGCAAAATCGGAAAGCCGTATTTGTGGTGTTCCCAGTATGCCGAGTAAATGTATGGCATAAGACGATAACGGAGTTCAATAAACTTGCGGTTTATATCCTCATATTCTTTGCCGAAACTCCATGGTTCGCGTTCTCGGGTATCGCCTGCAGAGTGCGCACGCATAAAAGGCGAGAAAACGCCTAATTGAATCCAACGCGTAAATAATTCTCCGTCGGGTTCACCGGTGAATCCTCCAATATCCGTTCCGCACATAGAAATGCCAGAAATTGATAAGCGCTGGCATTGGATGGATGCAAGCTTTAAGTGATCCCATGAAGCAAGATTATCGCCTGTCCAAACCGAAGAATAACGTTGTACTCCTGCGTATCCCGAACGGGTGATTGTAAACGGACGCTTGTTTTTAAACAGCTTTTTCAAGCCTTCATAAGTTGCACGCACCATTTGCATACCATATACATTATGCGCTTTGCGATGTGAACCCCGGTGACCGTCATATTGATGTCTGACATCATTAGGGAATGATCCGGAACCAAAAACAGCTGGTTCATTCATATCATTCCACACGCCCGCCACTCCGTCATCAACGAGTCCCTTAAATAAGGTTCCCCACCATTCCCTTACTTCCGGATTGGTATAATCAGGAAACTGGCAGCGGCCCGGCCACACATGGCCCTCCATGAAATAGTCATCACTTCGGCGACAGAAGTATTTCTTCTCTTTTCCTTCTTTAAAAACCCAGTAATTATCATCAACCTTTATTCCCGGATCGATAATTACAACGGTTCTGAATCCATCATCAAGAAGCTCTTTGATCATCTTTTTGGGATCAGGAAAGTATTTTTTATTCCAGGTGAAGCACCGATATCCGTCCATATAATCAATATCCAGATACAAGGCATCACAAGGGATCTTCCTATCGCGAAAATTCTTAGCCAAGGCTTTTAACTTGCTTTCCGGATAATAGCTCCAACGGCATTGATGATATCCGAGAGCCCATTGTGGAGGCATGGGATGGGTTCCGGTCAGGCTATGATATCGCTTGACCACATCCATCATATGCGGACCATGGATATAGTAATACTGTAGTTCGCCGCCATCAGCCCAGAACGATGTTTTGTCTACGTCCTGATGAGCGAAATCGAAGTGAGTTTTATAGGTATTGTCGAAGAAGATTCCGTAGCAGATATCGTCTTTAACACCTAGGTAAAATGGGATGGCCCTGTACAAAGGATCCTGATCTCTGGCAAAGGAGTATGTATCGGTGGCCCAGTTATGGAACCGGCGACCTCTGATGTTAAAACTTGTAGGTTTATCGCCCAATCCATAAAATGATTCGTCAGGGCTGCAATGTTTTGTACAATAAACATAAAAGCCTCCGAAATCCACGTTTTCTTCCCAATGCATCGTGGAATAATCGCTGTTGATTACCCGGCTTGCATTATCTTCAAAAGAAATAAGGAAATCCTTTTTATCAATTACACAGGCGACAGTGTTTGTTTCAACTCTATAATCTTTCTCGGTTTCTTTGAATGAAAAAACGGTTGCGTGCTGCTCTAATTTAGGCACCGCATAAGAAAATTCATCTAGAAATGTTCCGTGAGGAGCTAATTTAACTCGTATAATCTCATCACTCACAACTCTGACCTCTACTACCGCACTGCCGTCAGAAAAGTAAAAATTATTATCCTTCTGGCTATATTCTACAACACTTTGCAGATAAACTTTTTCGATTGGCTTTAAACCAATAATAGGGTTGTTTACGTGGTGCACACCCTCTTCTAACTGCTCTATACTAAACTCAGGTAATTCTGGCAATTCTGGTAAAGGCTCTTTCTCGTCTGTCATTCAATTCCAATAAACACGCTGATAATCTATAGCATCGGATGATATTATCAGCTTTATAAATATACTACCTTCTGAACGGCTATAGACGTTCTTGGTTTTAAAGGTTAGTTAATAATATCTTATACTTTGCAAGTATACTAAATACCGATCCTAAAATAGAAAAAATGTTGAAACACCAATCCCCATCCGACAAATAAAAAAAATCGAAAATCCTCAATGACAATTTGATTGAGTTTAAGATTTTATCTATTATTATAATTCTCAAAATGAACGCATTAAAAGCAATTGTTAGTATCACCTTTTCAATAACATTTATTGTGTTGCTTAATTTAAAGTTAGGCAGCATCCCGCCCTTGGGCAGCTTTTTGAATCCCTTTTCGGGCTTCTGGCAAAATGCCGAGAGAAGATCTGAACAAGATCGGGTTATTGAGCTGAAAGGCCTAAAAAATACGGTTCAGATTTTATTTGATGAACACCACATTCCACATATTTTTGCGGAGAATGAGTATGATCTTTATTTCGCCCAAGGTTATGTAACAGCCAAAAACCGACTGTGGCAACTTGACTTCCAAACACGTTTTGCAGCTGGAAGACTTTCCGAAGTTATAGGAGAAAAGGCTCTGGAACTTGACAGATATCAACGGCGCCTGGGCATGGGATATGGCGCAGAGAATATGGTTAAGGAGCTGAAAAAGCATCCCAAAATAGAAGCCATGACTCAGGCATACGCAGACGGAATAAATGCCTATATAACGGGCTTAAAACCTGAAGACTACCCTATTGAGTTCAAAATACTTGATTATGAGCCCGAAAAATGGACGATATTGAATACCGGGCTTTTATTAAAATTAATGTCGGCCACCCTCGCCGGAGGGTCTGACGAGTTTTACATGAGCAATGCTTTGAGAAAATTTGGTCAGGCAACAATGGATGATCTGTTTCCGGATTACCCATTTAAAGACGAACCGATCATCCCGAAAGGGACTAAATGGAATTTTCGGAATTTAACTCCACCAGTTCCGACGGGCATTCTGGCAAAACCAACAACTATTCGTACCAGGCAAAGAGATGAAGGAATTGGCAGCAATAACTGGGCTGTTTCCGGAAGCAGAACGGCCAGCGGATTCCCTTTGCTAGCCAATGATCCTCATTTAAACTTAACACTCCCGGCAATCTGGTATCAAACACAGTTAAATGGCCCCGGAATAAATGTATATGGAGTTTCAATTCCGGGAGCACCGGGCATAATAATCGGATTTAATCAAAAAATTGCCTGGGGTGTAACGAATTCAGGGACGGACGTGCTGGATTGGTACCAAATAAAATTTAAAGATAATCAGCGCAAATATTATTGGCATAACAATCAGTGGAAAGCTCTTAAAATCCGGATTGAACCAATACGGATACGAGGAAAAAAGGCAGTACTTGATACGGTTTTATATACCCATCACGGACCAGTGGTTTACATAAACAAACCCAATTTCGTCAAAGCAGATAACGTTCCTGAAGGTTATGCGCTTCGTTGGATCGCACACGACCCATCAGTAGATATTGCAACTTTTTATTATTTAAACCGGGCCGCAAACTATCGGGATTACCGCAATGCTTTACGTTATTATATTGCGCCAGCTCAAAATTTTGCGTTTGCAAGTGTCGATAATGACATCGCCTTATCTGCCGGCGGATATTTCCCAAGAAAACACCCGGGGCACGGAAAATTCCTTCTGGATGGAACAAATGCTGACCACGACTGGAAAACAAGAATTCCTTTTGACCAAAACCCCGTTGTTAAAAATCCAGAAAGAGGTTTTGTAAGCTCGGCAAATCAAAACCTGGCAGATAAAAGCTACCCCTATTACTTGAATTGGGAGTTTTCGGGTTATGAACGCGGAAACAGGATCAATACCCGACTATCGGCAATGACTAAGGTAACAGCCGGGAGCATGGAAAAACTACAAACTGACAATTATAGCAATCTTGCAAGAGATGTTTTGCCAACCATGCTTAACCTTGTTAAGACAGAAAAACTTAATGCGAGCGAAAGAGAGGCTTTTAATAAGGTCCAGAAATGGAAATACAATTTCGACGCGGAGGAAATTGGTGCCAGTATTTTCGAGATCTGGCAAAAAGACCTTTACAACAAAATATGGGCAGATGAATTCACTGATTTAAACATGCCCATGCGCTTTCCTAACCGCGACAGAACAGTTCAGTTATTTTTGCTGGAACCGGAATCAAAATGGTTTGACAATATCACTACGTCGAACAAAAAAGAAACGCGGGTCGATCTTGTTAATGCCGCTTTTAAGTTCACCGTAGACAGCTTGCAAAGAAAGTTTGGCACGATGGACGAAGATTGGCAATGGGCAAATGTAAAACACAGTAATGTGCCGCATTTGGCAAAAATTACCGGCTTTGGCTCTGGATTATTAAGAAATGGCGGCTCTAAAACTTCAATCAATGCACTAAATGAAAATCACGGACCCTCATGGCGCATGGTGGTTGCATTAGGTAAGGAAACAAAAGGATATGGAATATTTCCCGGCGGACAGTCAGGCAATCCCGGCAGCTTTTTTTACGACGACATGATTGATACCTGGACAAATGGAAAACTGGATGAGTTATTGTTTTTGAAAACGGCTAATGAAAAAAGCAGACGCATAAAGAATCGATTAACTCTGAATAGTGAATAAAATAAATAATTAAGATACATGTTAGTTTTACCGATTTTTCTACTTGCACTTATTTTGCAACTATTCCTGCCATGGTGGATAATTGGACTTATTGCTTTTGCAATTGCTGCATGGCAAAGTAGAAATGGCGCACATGCATTTAAAGGCGGCTTTGTTGCGATATTTCTTTTATGGCTTATGATGAGTTGTTGGAAAAGCTTGCCAAATGAAAATATATTGGCCAACCGTGTGGGACAAATGCTGATGCTGCCGGACTGGCCTTTTACATGGTTAATGGTTTTACTGATCACCGCATTGATTGGCGGGCTGGCAGCTGGATTTGCGGCTCTATCCGGCTTTTATGTTCGTAAAGCTTTTATAAAAAGCTAGCGCCGCCCCGGAATCATCCTTATCTTTGAGCGTGACAACAATCGACCAGCAGAAAATTTTTGACATTAAATCCGAAAAAGACTTTAGAAATATTGCCCTGGATATTTTTCGGTACCAGGCTTCTGAAAACGAAGTATATTCAGCGTTTGTGAAAGCCCTGGGAATAAAAAGCGGTTCGATAACAGATATTCATACAATCCCGTTTTTACCAATAGAGTTGTTTAAATCCCAGGCAATTCAATGCGGAACTGATTCCCCTGAAATCGTCTTTTCAAGCTCGGGCACAACAGGATCCACACAAAGTAAACATCCTGTCAAGGATCTTTCAATTTACATTGAAAGCTTTAGAAAGGGATTTCAATATTTCTATGGCGATATAAGCAAATATACGTTACTTGCCTTACTGCCTTCGTACCAGGAACGGGATGGGTCGTCTCTGATTTATATGGTCGATGATCTGATTAAAAGCAGTAACAATGCAGATAGCGGCTATTTTCTTTATAATCACGAAGAACTAAATGCGGTTTTACTTCGCCTGAAAGCGGAAAGAAAAAAAACAATTTTAATGGGAGTAACCTATGCCTTACTTGATTTCATAGAAGTACACACTCTAAATTTCCCCGAATTAGTGGTAATGGAAACCGGAGGAATGAAAGGTAAACGTAAAGAGATGATCAGGGAAGAGCTTCACAATTTACTTTGTGCAGGCTTTGGTGTTGCTAAAATTCATTCTGAATACGGAATGACAGAACTTCTGTCTCAAGGCTACTCGAAAGGTAGGGGAAGGTTTAATTGCCCACCCTGGATGCAGGTATCGGTCAGAGATACAAACGATCCTTTTTCCCTGTTGGAAACTGGGAAAACAGGAGGCATTAACGTTATTGATTTAGCCAACATCCACTCCTGCTCATTTCTTTCGACCCAGGATCTGGGGAAAAAACATACTGATGGAAGCTTTGAAATACTTGGCCGGTTTGATAATAGTGATATCCGCGGATGCAACCTCTTAGTTCAATGACCGTCAGTGTTTTTAAATCCATCCCACCTAATGCAGGAGGATATTTACTCAGCAATTAATAAAAAATAATTCTTCTTACCTTTTTGAGCAATTAAGTATTTTCCTTTCACCAATTGACTAGAATTAATCACAGCAGCAGGATCGCCAAGCTTTTCACGATTTAAAGAAACACCACCGCCTATTATCATTTTTTTAGCTTCGCCTTTAGATGCAAAAACCTGTGATTTTTCTGCAAGAAGATCGGTTACGGCTAAACCGGCACTTAATTCAGATTTTGAAATTTTGAATTGCGGTACACCTTCAAATACTTCTAAAACTTCCTCGTCATTCAATTGATTTAGAAAATCAACGGAGCCCGTTCCGAACAAGAATTCTGAAGTTTTTAACGCCGTTTTAAGTGCTTCTTCAGAATGCGTTCTGATGGTGATCTCCTCTGCTAGTGCCTTCTGCAAAGTCCGTAAATGCGGAGCAGCATCATGTTCAATTTCCAATGCTTCAATTTCTTCTTTTCCTTTCAGGGAGAAAATACGGATCCAGCTTTTAGCGTCCACATCTGTGGTATTCAGCCAAAACTGGTAATATTTATAAGGAGACGTTTTTTTGCTATCCAACCAAATCGCACCACTCTCCGTCTTTCCAAACTTGGTACCATCAGCCTTTTTTATCAACTGAGTAGTTATAGCAAAAGCAGTACCTGCATCCTTACGACGAATCAGTTCTGTTCCGGTAACGATATTACCCCACTGGTCTGAACCACCCATTTGCACCAGACATTTTTTATTTTTCCAAAGCCAGTAAAAATCGTAGCCCTGCACCAGCTGGTAACTAAACTCAGTAAACGACATTCCCGTTTCACCTTCAAGCCTTTTCCTTACAGAGTCTTTGGCCATCATATAATTTACGGTGAGATGTTTTCCGACATCGCGAATAAAATCCAGGAAAGAGAAATTCTGAAACCAATCGTAATTGTTCACCATTTCGGCGCTATTTGCTCCGCTGTTGAAATTCAGAAATTTACGCAACTGATTTTCTAAGCAATTAACATTATTTGTCAATACATCCTCAGAAAGCAAATTTCGCTCGGCAGATTTACCAGACGGATCACCAACCATACCTGTTGCACCACCTACAAGTGCGTAAGGTTTATGCCCTGCGCGCTGAAAGTGAATTAAGGTCATTATTTGTGTTAAATGCCCCACGTGGAGTGAATCGGCAGTAGGATCGAAACCGATATATCCAGAGGTCATACCTTTATTCAATTCTTCTTCAGTCCCCGGCATAATGTCATGCAGCATGCCTCTCCAGCGTAATTCTTCAACAAAGTTCATGTGTTCCGTTTAATTGTGCAAAGATATAAGAATTGAGAAATTAAAAACTGCCTTTACAAAAGGGATGTTAGTTACTTATGCAAGAAGTTGAAATTGTACAAAAAGATATACTTGCCGACAGAGCTTATCGCCTGGAATGGATAAAATTCCGTAAGACGCAAAATGGTAAAACTCAGACTCAGGAGCGCGAGGTTTATTTCCGCCCCGAGGGTGCAGCAATTTTATTGATCGATGACGTACGGAAGACCATTTTACTTACAAGACAATTTCGACTTCCTGTTCATCTAAGAGGAGAAAAAGATTTATTACTGGAGGCTTGCGCCGGAATAATCGACGATGGTGAACTACCAGAGCATGCAATAGTGCGCGAAGTGGAGGAAGAAACAGGCTACAGAATATCTGAAATAAAACAAATAGCAGAAGGATTTATGACCCCTGCATCTGTCTCCGAATATGTATATTTCTTTACAGGGAAGTATTCTCCGGAGATGAAAGTTAGTGAAGGCGGTGGAAACGAACACGAAGGCGAAGACATCAAATTAATAGAGCTGTCAGGCGCCGAAGCAAAAGAATTATTACTGACCGGAAAAATTCATGATGTGAAAACAATCCTGCTTCTTCAGCATGCGATCATCCAAAATTTAATTTAATTGCGTATTTTGTATAAAACACATTATTCTCTCTCTTGATAATGGGTAATTCAGGAGGCTTATGAATTTTTTATCTCATTTCTATTTTGATAGATACACCGCCGATCCCCAGCAGGTGATTGGAATGGTTTTGCCTGATCTGTTAAAAAACGCGAACAAACATTGGAATATCCGACCAGAAAAAAATGAAGGCCTTTACCTGGACTCGGAGGTTAAAAATATTTATTGGGGATGGAAGCGGCATATTTGGGTCGACAAATACTTCCATTGCTCGGGATTCTTCTTTAAACATACTCAGGAAATCCGAACGAGAATTTTTCCCTTTTTGGAAACTGCCCCAGCCCGCCCTTTCTTTGTAGCCCACATTGCCCTTGAATTAATGCTTGATAGCCTCCTTCTTAATAATAACTTATTAAACACCAGCCATTTTTATACTCATCTCGAAAACACCAACAAAGAAGCTTTGACACGCTTTTTTAACATGAACGACATTCTGGAGCAAGAACCCTTCTTTCATTTTCTAAATGGATTTATAGGTGATAAATACCTGAACAGCTACATTAGTCCGGATAAACTTGTTTATGCCATTCACCGCATTTGTATGCGAATCTGGGACCAGCCTTTTAATGAGACGCAAAAACTGCAGCTCGCAGAGGTATTAATTGAATATCAGGAAAGTTTACAGAAAGATTTTATGAGTATTTTTGAAGATATTGAAAAGAAGCTGTTAACTTTTGCATAGTCGCTGATTTCATTTGGTATATCTTATCTTAATAACCACCTTTTTCACAACATCATATCCATCGACTTTAATGCTTGGACGGTGAACATCCGTTGGGAAAAATATGTACATCGTGCCTGGTTCCGCAACATAGAACTTACCTGCGGCGATGTAATTGGCTACGTCCTTTGCTGGATCGTACGGCTTTGTTACGGTAGCTTTTGACAACTCAGTTACTCCCATTTTTTCTTTCCCTTTAACAATGTATTGTACATCAATCATTTTACGGTGAGACTCCCAGGTGGTTTGCTCGTAGGGTTTACCAGGACCTTCGGTCACTGATGCAAAAACACTATCTCCATCAATAGGGTATTTCCCCGGAGCAAGCTTGTCCAAGTCAGTTTCCTTCAAATAAGCAAAGGCTTTATCCCACCAAACTTTATTCTTTTTATATTGACTCTCGAACTCTGCCTGGTTAATATCGCTGTAAGGCATCAGTTTTAGTCCGTTATACCACTGGCCCTGTTTGAACCAACCTGAAGAAAGATTTCTCGTCGCACAACCGGTTAGAAAAAAGCCACTTAATAAAACAATCAGAATGAGTTTAGAAGAATTCATTATATAGGTTCCGTTTACAGCAGCCAAGATAAATATTTCATCAGTATAGCCAACATAAGAAAGTTAAAAGGCAAAAATCTTATCTTCGTTCCATGTCTCTTTTTGAAATTAAAGAACGGATGGATGCCCTGGTGAAGGAACTCAACCAGCACAATTACAACTACTATGTACTTGCACAACCTACTATATCCGACTACGAGTTTGATATAAAGTTGAAAGAACTGGAATCGCTGGAAAAAAAACACCCTGAATATCAGGATGAGAACTCCCCCACACAAAAAATAGGCGGAGACATTACCAAAAAATTCGAAACGGTAAGCCATAAGTGGCCCATGCTTTCTTTGGGGAACACATACAACGAACAGGATCTGAGAGATTTTGATGAGCGAATACGAAAAGCGATTGGAAGCGAATTTGAATATGTATGCGAACTTAAGTTCGATGGATTATCGATAAATCTCACCTACGAAAACGGAAAGCTTTTGCGCGCTGTAACCCGTGGAGATGGCACAAAGGGAGATAACGTAACTACAAACATAAAAACGATCCAACGCATTCCCAAAACGCTTAATGGGTCTGGTTACCCGGAAAGTTTCGACATCCGTGGTGAAGTGTTTATGCACCGGGCTGCCTTTGACCGATTAAATAACGAACGCCTCGAGAAAGGCGAAGTTCCGTATGCAAACCCGAGAAACTTTGCTTCGGGCACTGTTAAGCTTCAAGATTCTGCCGAGGTGGCCAAACGTCCGCTTGACTGCTTTTTATATTTTCTATACACAGATAAAAAACTCTTTAACACCCATTGGGAAAGCTTGCAGACGGTGAGCGAATGGGGATTTCACATCTGCGAGCATAACAAACTGGTAAAAAACATCGACGAAGTTTTAGATTTCATCCATTTCTGGCAAGAAAAGCGCTTTAATTTAAGCTATGACATTGACGGAATCGTTGTAAAAGTAAATAATTACAGTCAGCAGCAGGAATTGGGATTCACAGCTAAATCACCTCGCTGGGCTATTTCCTACAAATACAAAGCGGAGGAAGTTGAGACAATACTTGAAAGCGTCACTTATCAGGTTGGAAGAACAGGCGCGGTTACGCCTGTAGCCAACTTAAAACCGGTCCTCCTGGCGGGCACCACAGTAAAACGGGCGACTTTGCATAACGCGAACGAAATCTCACGACTTGGCTTGCATAAAGGCGACAGCGTTTTTGTTGAAAAAGGGGGAGAAATTATCCCAAAAATCATTTCCGTAAATACAATAAAAAGATTAGAAAATGCTGAAAAGATAGAATACATCAAAACGTGTCCGGAATGCGGAAGCGATTTGATTCGAAAAGAAGGTGAAGCTGTTCACTATTGTCCGAATGATGAAAATTGCCCACCACAAATTGTAGGCAAAATGCAGCATTTTATTAGTCGCAAAGCGATGAATATAGACGGCTTGGGAGATGAAACAATTGAAACGCTTTACAGGAAAGGCTTGATTGAACACATTAGCGATCTCTATATTTTGCACGAAAAGTTGGACGAACTGAAACACATGGAACGTTTTGGCGACAAGTCTATCAGCAATATGCTTGACGGAATTGAACGATCCAAGCAAATGCCGTTTGAAAAAGTTTTGTTTGGTCTGGGGATCAGGTATGTTGGAGAAACTGTAGCACGAAAAATCGCTCAACATTTCAAAAACATAGATAGCCTGATGAATGCCTCTTATGAAGAACTGATTTCGGTAGATGAGATTGGAAGCAGAATCGCGGAAAGCTTAATTGATTATTTCAAGGACCCCAGACATCTGGATCAACTGGAAAAATTAAGAACAGCCGGCTTACAATTCAGAACCGAAGAAAAAGAGATAAATCTTGCCAGCGATAAACTCAGTGGAAAAACCTTCATAATATCCGGAGTTTTTGAAAAATTCAGCAGAGATGAACTTTCGGAAATCATCCAGGCAAATGGGGGCAAAATACTGAGCAGCATCTCTTCAAAATTAAACTATTTGGTAGCCGGAACTAACATGGGACCATCAAAACTGGAAAAAGCTCAGAAGTTCAATATTCCAATTATCTCGGACGACGAACTTCTTAAATTAATAAATGAGTAATCTGAAAATTCACTCGTGGAAATTCATAAATCCATCATAAATTAGCAGGCTATTTGGTTTTCATTAAAAAGCTCATTTAATTGATCAAAAGAGCTTTTAAAAACCTCCAAGACAAACAAAGAATGAATAAATTTCATGGAACAGGTGTAGCTATGGTTACTCCGTTCAACACAGACGGTTCAGTAGATTTAGAAGGATTAAAGAGGTTAATCAATTTTCAAATTGATGGAGGAGTGCAATACCTCGTATCTTTAGGTACAACAGGAGAAGCATCTACGCTAAGTAAGGAGGAAAAGAAAACTGTTTGGGAATTTACCCGGGATACAGTAGCGGGACGTGTGCCTTTGGTTGCCGGAATTGGAGGGAACAGCACCTTGGACGTAATCAAGGATTTGGAGAGCTTTAACAGCGTAGGATATGACGCGATCCTTTCGGTAAGCCCTTATTACAACAGACCAACACAGGAAGGAATCTACCAGCACTATAAAGCAATTGCACAAGCCGCACCCCTACCTGTAATGTTATATAATGTTCCGACAAGAACAGGAAGCAATATGACTGCGGAAACAACTCTCAGACTTGCACACGACTTCAAAAATATCATTGCTGTAAAGGAAGCGGCAGGAAATTTTGATCAATTCAATAAAATATTAAGAGATAAGCCAGAAGATTTTCTTTTCATTTCTGGCGACGATGCGGTTTCTCTGCCACTAATTGCGATGGGTGCAGTGGGCATCATTTCAGTAGTTGCAAATGCCATTCCTGGATTGTTTTCGAAGATGATTGAGTTATGTCTTCAAGGAAAGTTTAACGACGCACAAATCTTGCATTATAAAATTCTTGAATTTACCAACTCACTCTTTTTGGAAGGAAATCCTTGCGGTGTAAAAGAAGCACTAAAGCATCTTGAGATTTGCGGCAACACTTTGCGACTACCACTTGTCAATGTGAGTGGAGAACTTTCATCAATAATAAAAAAAGAAGTTCAGAATCTAGGATAAAAATCGGCTGCGAATTGCAGAAGAAAATATTATGTCTAAATAATCTCCGTTTTTAACTCAATAAAAAACCCCGTCTGTAAAAACAGCCGGGGTTTTTTATTCCAAAAAGAACAAATTACTTAGCAGTATTTTTAGCTTCCTGAATCTCTAAACGAATCGCTTGAGCAAGGTTTTTAATATCTTGTAAACCTTTTCTAACGCGAGTTCCAGCAGCGCTGTTTCCTTTGTTATAGAATTTGTCTGCATCACCTTCTAGGCCGGTGATTAAGTCTTTTAGTTCGGTAAATCTTTCGAATTTTGCCATTGTTAAATAAGTTTAGTTTTAATGAGTTAATATTTTTTATAAGCTATAAGCGAATGTAAAGGGTTTTTCTATAAAAAAAAACTATTTGAAAATAAAAAATCGCCTTTTCGAGTGTTTTTATCCACATTTTGGGCATTATTCACACAAAAATCCACCTATTTAACCCACGAGAAAACTGTTATCATATAACAAAACTCTTCGACCTTCTAACAAAGGGCAAACGCTAGGAAAGCCCGTTCTTATCTTTGTAAAAGCCCTTTTCTAATCTTTCGCCAACTTCTGAGAATGCTTCGAGTGTTCTTTGAACATCTTCGTGTGTGTGCATAGCAGTTGGAATGATCCGAAGTTCCATTAATCCTTTAGGAATAACCGGATATACAACGATCGAGCAAAAGATGCTATAGTTTTCACGAAGATCCATGGTAATCGCGGTAGCCTCAGGTAACTCACCCTTTAAAAATACGGGAGTTACCATGGTATTAGTAAGACCAAGGTTAAACCCTCTTTCGCGTAAACCTTTTTGTAACGTCCTTGCAATATCCCACAGTTTCTCGCGAAGCTCAGGTCTGGTTTTTAACAGTTCTAATCGTTTGCGCAAGCCTACAACCATTGGCATTGGCAATGCCTTTGCAAAGGTTTGTGAGCGCATGTTATAACGCAGATAATTGGTTATTTCTTCTGTAGAAGCAACAAACGCTCCAATACCGGCCATCGACTTCGCGAACGTACCGAAATAAAGATCAATACCTTCAATACACTCCTGCTCTTCATGTGTTCCGGCTCCGGTTTTACCCATCGTACCAAATCCATGGGCATCGTCAATAAGTAAACGGAATTTAAAATCCTTTTTAAGATCTACCAACTCCTTCAATTTACCTTGCGCACCCGACATTCCAAACACACCTTCAGTAATTACAAGAATTCCACCGCCCGTTTGTTCAACAAGCTTAGTAGCTCTTTCTAACTGCTTTCTGCAACTTTCGATATCGTTATGCTGATAAACATAGCGTTTACCCATGTGCAATCTCACTCCATCGATAATACATGCATGCGATTCACCGTCATAAACAATTACATCGTTTCTATCAACCATTGTATCGATGATAGAAACCATGCCTTGATAGCCATAGTTTAATAAAAACGCATCCTGAAAACCAGTAAATTCAGCTAATTCCTTCTCTAATGCTTCGTGGTGATTCGAGTTACCCGACATCATTCGTGCACCCATAGGGTAAGCAAGACCAAACTCAGCAGCGGCTTGAGCATCTGCTTCACGCACTTCAGGATGGTTCGCCAGACCTAAATAATTGTTCAAGCTCCACACTAAATGATCCTTCCCGCGAAATTTCATATGAGGGGCAATTTCACCTTCCAACTTTGGAAAAGCAAAGTAGCCATGCGCCATTTTCTGGTGCTGGCCTAAAGGCCCCATATTTTTAGATATTTTATCAAATAAATCCAATTTTATTGTGTTTTTAGTGATTTAAAATAAAGCAGCGAATTTAGCCTTTTAATAGCTTAATAACAATGGCCTGGCTACAATGTGCAGCATTATGTAATTCGAACCGTCTATCAACCTCTTCCCACCAGGTCCACGCCATAAAAAAAGCCCTTATCTATCATAGATAAAGGCTTTTTTGTATGGTAAAAACTCACTAATCTACATTATCATGAAGAAAGGAGTTGTTCGGTCTGATTTCGGTAATTCCCTCTTCATTTGAAAGTGTAAAGCGGGAAACCTGTGATTCTGATGAATGAGGAACCTGTTGTAAAGACATTTGCTTACGTTTATAAGCAGGTTCGTTTTCCAGCTCCTGCAAACCGTTAGCTGTACGAAGCTTCATGCTCAGATCTTTTAATCGTAAGATCCGTTCTCTTGATTTGCGTAACTGCTCTTCAATCGACTCATCGGTTTTATTTTCGTCGGGATTATAAGCCTGTGGTTCTGGCTCAGGCAACCTGATCTCCTCTGCTGGCCTGCTTACTTCTGCAAGCGGCTCGTTAACCTGGAACTCTGGTTCTGCAATTTTAAATCCAAACTCAAATCGTGGTTCTTCAGAAACCGATGGTACTTGTTCTTCCTCTTCTAAAGTATGACGAATAAATTGAGACTCAGTGGATTTCACTTCCTCATTCGCCTTTTCTTTCTGACCGAACATCCCGGCAAATAAATCCGGTTGAACCTCGGTAGTTTTCATCACCATTTCCTGTTCTTTCACTTCAGGCTCCTGAGGAGCAATAAAGGAATTTACCGTGTTAACAGGAGTCACCATCGGCGCATTTTCAGGCGTCAATAAAGACACTTTACGCACCTGACTTTTTTCTACTGCTCGCTCTTCCTGTGTCTGAAAACCTGTAGCAATTATAGTAACAGATATTTTCTCGCCAAGTTCTTCGTCAACGCAGTTACCCCAGATCAGATCCGCGGCAAGTCCTGCTTCCTGCTGGATGTAATCGGTAATTATGCTTACCTCATCCATAGAAACTTCTTTTGAACCAGAACTAATGTTCAATAGAATATATCGTGCACCTTCAATTTCATTATCTTTTAACAGAGGAGACGCTAAAGCTCCTTCAACAGCTCTATGAGCTCGGTTTTCACCTTCGGCAGAATAACTTCCCATGATGGCCACACCGCTGCTGTTCATTACAGTGCGAACATCTTTAAAGTCGACGTTTATATAACCCGGTATGGTAATAATTTCTGCGATTCCTTTTGCTGCAGTTGTTAAAATATTGTCGGCCTGAGCAAAGGCGGCACTCAAAGTTAAGTTACCAAAAATCTCGCGTAAGCGATCATTCGATATCACCAGGTAAGAATCAACATATTTTTTGAATTCCTCCAGCCCGTCCTCAGCCTGCATTTTCCTGCGTTTTCCCTCAAAAGAAAAAGGCGTAGTTATAATTCCAACCGTTAATATATCAAGCTCTTTAGCGGCTTTGGCGATAATCGGACTGGCACCAGTACCAGTACCACCACCCATCCCGGCTGTGATAAACAACATCTTTGTATTGCTTCCCAACATCCGCTTAATGTCTTCTATGTTCTCGATAGCTGAATTCTTACCTACTTCCGGAATCGAACCTGCTCCCATCCCCTCGGTAAGACTTGCGCCTAATTGAACCTTATTCGGAATAGGACTCAATTCCAATGCTTGCGCATCAGTATTACAGATAATAAAATCCACACCTGTGATTCCCTGTCTGTACATATGGTTCACAGCATTACCACCGCCACCACCAACACCAATTACTTTAATAATTGATGACTTTTCTTTTAACATTTCAAACTGCATATCGCTATTAATCAGTTTAGTAGATTTTGAATTATTTACTCTATTCCGTCTTGTAATATTAATTATTTTTCAACAGACGTTTTCCACAATTGTTAAGTTTGTGGAAAACTCTCTCATTGTTGAAAACTATTTAATATAGTCTTCATCTTTGATATCGTCTTTAATAAATTTCGCCCCTGTTTGAAGTAATTTATCGAACAATCCGAATGATTTTTTTCCTTTTTCAACGGCTGGTTTTTGCACCAGAACACCAGGTTGCTTTACTGTCTCCATCAATTCCTCCGCTTTATGTATTCCTTTAATTAATAATCCTATACCGGTTGCAAACATCGGGCTTTTCAGATCGTCGTATACATTTTTGGGCAACACTTCATTTTTTGCCAAATGCTCGTTCGGATAGCCAATGCGGCAATCTAAACCAGTAACGTATTCTACTAACTGCGATAAATGCTTCAATTGAGCACCACCGCCTGTAATCACAATGCCTGCAATCAGTTTCTTTTCGTATCCGGATGATTTTATCTCGTAATAGATGTGCTCGATAATTTCCTCCATTCTCGCCTGGATAACGTAAGCGAGGTTTTTTACCGAAATTTCTTTTGGCTCACGACCGCGTAAGCCAGGGACGCAGATAATTTCATTCTCCTTGTTTTCGTCGGCTAAAGCAGATCCGAAACGAGTTTTTAATAACTCTGCCTGGTTGCGCATTACCGAACATCCTTCACGGATATCCTCTGTTACACTATTTCCGCCAAAAGGAATAACCGCCGTGTGACGAATAATGCCTTCATGAAATATGGCCAGATCGGTAGTACCACCACCTATATCCACAAGCACAACTCCGGCTTCTTTTTCTTCATCGCTTAACACAGATTCTGAAGATGCCAGGGGCTCAAGAATTAACTCTTGCGTTTCTAAATTTGCGTTTCCAACACATTTAAGGATATTTTTAACAGCACTTACGTGACCTGAAATTATATGGAAATTTGCTTCAAGTCGTACCCCGGCCATTCCGATAGGATCTTTAATTCCGGGCTCATTGTCTACAGTAAACTCTTGAGGAAGAACATGGATAATCTCTTCGCCGGGAGGCATAACAAGCTTGTACATATCTTCTATGAGCTTATCAATATCCTTCCGTTGAATTTCGTTGTTCAGGTCCTTCCGGGTTAAAATTCCGCGATGCTGAAGACTTTTGATGTGCTGACCCGCAATCCCAACGTTAACGATTTTAACATCGACGTTAGACTGGGCGCTAGCTTCATCAACAGCCAGCAAGATGCCCTGGACTGTTTTTTGAATATTTGACACTACACCACGCGTTACACCGGCCGACTCGGCCTTCCCAATCCCCAATATTTCTATCTTGCGCTGACCATTCCTACGGCCAACAATCACACAAATTTTTGTAGTACCTATATCTAAGCCTACAACAATGGGTGACCCTTTTGATAATGTAGAAGTATCTTTTTCCATAATTAACGTGTTACTGTTTTTACTGTATCCTGAATGTTGTTAAGAGTCTCGTTTTTAATTGCCTGCAATGGCTTAGCAACCGGAGTAGCCAGAGTGCTATCTATTACATTTTTTACGCAGACAACTTGGTTTGTATATTTTATCGTGATGGTTTTGTAAGCATCCCATCCAACTGCCGGCAAAGCCTTCTTATAAAAAGCCAGCAAATTCCCGAACTTTATTTTTAGCGAATCAGCATTTCCAAGTACAATCTGATGATTTCCGACTCTTGGAACCATTTCAATTTCACCGCTTTGATTCACATACAGCTGTTCTATCTGCTCACGCCATAATGTATCACCTTCTATAAAAAGAGCGGTTTTATATAAATCCCGCGCCAGGCTGGTACGCAGGGTGTCTACTTTATTACCGAAAGGCTCGAGTATATATCCGTTAGCAACTAAAACATGTGCGGTAAAATTAGATGAGACAGGCATTTTTAACCCCTTTTGGTCGATGTAAAAATCCTGGCTTGTTAGATTTAACACCCTTAAAACAGGCTCGCGTTGGCGGATTTTGATATTGATAACACCATCCATATCGGCAAACACCTTCGCTTCTTCGATATAGGGGTTGGCTTTCAAAGAATTTTCGATAGCATGAATATCTATTTGATGAAGCTTACGACCAAGCAGAGACCCCGGGTTTTTAAGAAGCATCTCATCAATGTCGGCACGCTCAATAAAACTATTTACCTCCGGAATTATGACTTTAACATCTACGCATTCGGTCTCACTTTTCTTAATCTCAATAAAACTCATAAGCGTCACCAATCCCCCCAGACTTATCAGCCAGAGAAACCCGTACAATACTGCTTTCCAGTTTATTCTTTTAAGCATTTGTGAGTATATCTTTTAAAGGTTGAACCAGAGTATCAATATCTCCGGCACCCACTGTCAATAGCAATTCCGGCTTATTCGCCTTTATAATATCCAGCGACTCTTCCATTCGGCAGATTCTGGCAGATGAAGAAGTCATTTTATTGAATATAATTTCTGAAGTCACACCTTCGATGGGCAGCTCGCGTGCAGGATAAATATCCAATAGCAAAAGGTCATCAGCCATACTCAGCACTTCTGCAAAACCATCCACAAAGTCGCGTGTGCGGGTAAACAGATGCGGTTGAAAAAGGACCGTTAGCTTCTTTTCGGGATAGAGGGATTTTACAGCGCCGATGCAAGCTCTCAACTCTTCAGGATGATGAGCGTAATCATCAATGAAAATATTCGCGTCGTTTTTCACGATGTATTCAAACCGGCGCTTAACCCCGGTAAAATCTTTTAATGCAGCTTTAATTTTATCTGCTTCGATTCCTAACAAAAGAGCGGCTTGTACTGCGCCGACAGCATTTTCGACGTTATGCAATCCCGGAAGGCCAAGCTCAACATTTTTGATCTTTAAGTCGCTTGAATTAAAATCGAAGAAAAACGTTCCCTTTTGAATACATACGTTTTCGGCAAACACATCGGCATTTCCCTTTGCAGAGTAAGTTATTCCGCCTTCTAAAGGCAAGCCATTTTTATGGATCAGTTTACCACCTTCTTTTAGCTGCGAAGCGAAAAGCTTGAATGACTCTTTAACAGAAGCGTCATTACCGTAAATATCTAAATGATCGGCATCCATTGACGTGATAATCGCGATGTCAGGATGCAGCGTTAGGAAAGACCGGTCATATTCATCCGCCTCAACCACCATTACATTATTGTCGCCAAACAGAATATTGGTATTGTAGTTCGACGCAATACCACCGAGGAAAGCAGTACAATCATACCCGGAATGCTTAAGAATATGCGCAACCATAGTTGATGTAGTGGTTTTACCGTGCGTACCCGCCACAGCTACAGTGAACATTTCCTTACTGATAATACCCAATACTTGTGAACGCTTTTTTAGATCAAAGCCTTCATTCTTGAAATAATTTAAAATCTCAGAATCCTTAGGAATTGCTGGCGTATAAATAATCAAAACAGCATCCGTGTTAACACAAAATTCTGCGGGAATCTCAGTTTCAGTATCGGTATAGGAGATATGAATACCTTCATCTGCTAGCTTACTGGTCAGCTCCGTTTTGGTACGGTCATAACCTGCCACTTCGCATCCCCTTTTATGGAAATAACGAGCAAGCCCGCTCATGCCGATTCCTCCGATTCCTACCAAATAAACTTTTTTGATGTTAGATAATTCCATATTCGATTGAGTTGAAAGTTAAAAGTTGAAGGTTGAAAGCTCCTGCATTCGTTGATGCTTGTAGCCAACCTTCTGCAATTATCCTTTTCCCTTTCTCCTTTCTGCTATTTTTAAAACTTGTTTCGCTATTACTTCATCAGCATTTGGCAAAGCCAGCTTGCGGATGTTATTTCCTAATTCTGCTGCTTGATTCTCGTTTTTTAAAACATGTAATGCTGTGTCCAAAAGCATTTTCTCAGCTTCCATATCGGGCACCAAAATCGCCGCATTGTTTTTAACTAATGCCGAGGCATTCTTGGTTTGATGATCTTCTGCCACGTTCGGCGAAGGCACCATAATTACTGGCTTGCCGATAACACATAATTCTGCAATGGTACCGGCACCCGCCCGAGATATAATCACATCTGCGGCAGCATAAGCCAGATCCATCCGATTTAAAAATTCTGCTATACAGATATTCGGATGGACATTCTCCCCAACCTGCCCGATAATCGATTTATAATAAAACTTTCCTGTTTGCCAGATTAACTGAACATCTTCTGCGACAAGTTTATCTAAGCCCGCAAGCATACTTTTATTCAAAGTTCCTGCTCCCAGGCTTCCTCCTGTTACCAGGACTGTTTTTTTTGATGTTGACAATCCAAATGAAATAAGTCCCTCCTCACGTTTACCATCGATCTGCACCGACTCCTGTCTGATAGGATTTCCGGTCAGCATTAATTTCTCCTTAGGAAAGAATTTATCCATCCCTGCAAAAGCAACACAAATTTGCTGAGCATCTTTGCCTAGCTTTTTATTGGTAATCCCGGCATAGGAATTTTGCTCCTGTATCAAATAAGGAATGTTCATTTGCCCTGCTATGTACAACAGTGGACCAGAAGCATAACCTCCCACACCTACCGCCACATCCGGTTTAAAAGATTTTATTACAGACCGCGCCTGCCATAAACTCTTTAAGATCTTCACAGGCAACAATATATTTTTCCATAAAGCTTTACGCTGAAAGCCCTGAATATCTAATCCTATAATCTTGTAACCAGCTGCCGGGACTTTTTCCATTTCCATTCTGCCGGTAGCACCAACAAAAAGTATTTCAACAGCAGGCTCAATGCGTTTTAATGCATTGGCTATTGAAACAGCAGGAAATATATGTCCTCCTGTTCCTCCTCCGCTTATGATTACTTTTGTTGACATTTTATAATCCAAAAGTTAAATTGAAAATTCTAAAGCGTGTGCACCTGCATATTTCCACATTCCTTCATTTGCACATTAATAATTTATCTTCCCATTGCTGGAATTTCTCCAACGATGACTTTCTCTTCATTACCCGACAAACCTTCTTTCTCACGCTTCTTTTCTTCCACGTCCCTGCTTACACTTAGAATAATGCCAAATGCCATGCTGGTAAATAACATCGAGGTTCCTCCCATGCTCACCAGGGGAAGAGGAACACCCGTTACGGGGCCCAAACCCACGGCTACCGCCATATTCGCAAATGCCTGTATGGTTAAGCTAAAACTTAATCCTGCCGCGAGGAGAGCACCAAAGGCCTTAGGACTTGCGGTTACAATTAAAATACACCTATATAGAAAAACCAGGTAAATTATCACAAGTGCCACTCCACCAAACAATCCGTATTCTTCAATAATCAAGGCATACACAAAATCTGAATACGGGTGCGGTAAAAAGTTCCGTTGAGTACTATTCCCCGGACCTTTTCCAATTATGCCACCAGTTGCAATGGCGATTTTTGCCTGATTTGCCTGAAATGATTTATCAGAGTCAGCCTCTTCGGGATGCAGGTAAACATTAATACGAGATTTGTACGTTTCTCTACGCGGACCAAGAAATACAACTCCTAAAAGCAATATCAAACCAGCAAAGCACACAATGGCGATTTGCTTAATACTGATCCGACCCATGATCAACAATAAAATACTTACACCGAAAAGCATTAAAGCGGTTGAAAGATTTGCCAGTGCAATTAAAATAAACACCGCACATACAGACCCCATTATGGGAAGGAAAGCCTTTTTAACGTCTTTGATATTTTCCTGCTTTCGCGTTAGCATCCTGGCCAGGAAAGTAATTAAAGCAAGTTTGGCCATGTCCGATGTCTGGAAAGTTTGAGTAGTAAAAGGTATAGTTACCCACCGGCTGGCATCGTTGATGGTGTTTCCAAAGATCAGTGTATAGAATAACAGAGGTATAGTTATAACCATTAATAACTTAGAAATACCAGCGTAATAGCGATAGTCCAGCAAATGCGAAAAATACATCAAGGCAATGCCACCAACGATAAAGATCAAATGTTTCATCAATATACTTTCAGCACCAACTCCACGCTTATAAGCAAGAGTACCGGTGGCACTATAAACGGCCAGAAGAGACCATACTGAGAGTAATATTACAATCAGCCAGATCCAGCGGTCGCCTTTAGTTTTATTTAGTATCGCGTTGAACATCTTTCAAATTCAAAAGTTAAAAGTCAAAAAGTCAAAACTACCCGACTTCAGCTACTACCCCTTATAGCTCCTTAACAGCCGCTTTAAATTGGTTCCCTCTGTCTTCATAATTCCTAAACAGATCAAAACTTGCGCATGCAGGAGAAAGCAAAACAGTATCGCCTTTAGTGGCTAAATGAAAGGCTATCTGTACAGCTTCAGATGCAGAGAAAGTATTTACAATTACCTCCACATCATCTTCAAAAGCATCATGTATACGTTTGTTATCTTTCCCTAAGCAAACAATGGCTTTCACTTTGCTTTTAACCAAGTCGCGTAACATTTCATAATCATTTCCTTTATCTACGCCGCCAAGAATCAGAACCACGTCGGTGGTCATACTTTCGAGCGCGTACCAGGTAGAATTAATGTTCGTTGCTTTAGAATCATTAATAAAATCAATTCCCGAAATCCGTCCCGCATGCTCTAAGCGATGTTCAATGTTTTTGAAATTACCCATACTTTCGCGGATAGATTCATTACGAAGTTCAAGCACTTTAGCAACTATGCCAGATGCCATTGAGTTGTAAATATTGTGTTTGCCCTGTAATGCAAGTTCTGTAATAGACATAGTGAATGGTGATTGATTTTCCAGATTTATAATGATTTCGTTATCCTTAAGATAAGCGCCATTGGCTATCGCTTTCTGAATTGAAAAAGGATAAGCTTTAGCGTGAACGTGCTGACGTTTTAAGCCGTTTACTATTTCGGCGTCATCTGCACAGTAAATAAAAACGTCGGCTTGTGTTTGATTTTGAAGAATGCGAAGTTTCGAATCTGCATACTTCTCCATGTTATAATCGTACCTGTCTAAATGATCAGGTGTTATATTTAACAGAACAGCAATATCAGCTTTAAACTGATACATATCATCCAGCATAAAGCTGCTAATTTCGAGCACGTACCAGTCGAAATTTTCTGTAGCAACCTGACGAGCATAACTGTTACCGATATTACCTGCTAAGCCAACGTTCACACCTGCATTCTTAAGAATGTGGTAAGTAAGCATTGTAGTAGTCGATTTACCATTTGAACCGGTAATGCAGATCGTTTTTGCGGTCGAGTATCTTCCAGCAAATTCAATTTCAGAAATTACAGGTATCCCCTTTGCTTTAATAGCTTTAATAACAGGTGCCTTGTCAGGGATACCGGGACTCTTTATTATTTCCCCTGCCTTTAATATTATACTTTCGCTATGCAATCCTTCCTCGAAAGGAATTTCATGATCTTTAAGCTCCTGTTTAAAAACATCAGGAATCTCGCCCGCATCAGACACGAAAACCTTGAAGCCTTGTTTTTTTGCTAAAACAGCAGCGCCGGTTCCGCTTTCACCCGCCCCTAAAATCACTATGTAATCTTGTTCTGCCATTAACGAAGTTTAAGAGTTACAATAGTTAATATCGCAAGGAATATTCCGATAATCCAGAAGCGTGTAACGATTTTGGATTCGTGATAACCTCGTTTTTGATAATGATGATGCAGCGGCGACATAAGAAAAACACGTCGTCCTTCTCCAAATTTCTTCTTGGTATACTTGAAGTAAGAAACCTGCATAATAACAGACAGGTTCTCTACAAGAAACACTCCGCATAAAATCGGTATTAATAATTCCTTACGAATCATTATTGAGAATACTGCGATAATTCCACCGATGGCTAAACTTCCGGTGTCGCCCATAAATACTTGCGCCGGATAAGAATTGTACCAAAGAAAACCCACGCAAGCGCCAAGGAAAGCCCCTGCGAAAATTACAAGCTCGCCCGAGTTAGGAATATAAATAATATTAAGATATTCGGCCATGATGGTATTACCCGACACATAAGCCAAGATCGCGAGCGTCGCTGCGATAATCGCAGATGTTCCTGTCGCAAGTCCGTCAATACCATCGGTAATATTTGCACCATTTGAAACCGCAGTGATAATTACTATTACAAAAAGCAAAAACACTACAAGAGCATATTTCTGATAGCCCTCTCCCAGAAACTTCAGCACTTTTGCGTAATCAAACTCGTTATTCTTATAGAAAGGAATGTTGGTTTTTGTAGACTTCAAATTTTGAGTGAAGTAATACTGATCTCCTTTTTGATGAACTTCTAAAGGCGCCACGTTTGTAGTTGGCAGATTAACCTGCTGCCTGATAACAATATTCGGGTGAAAGTACATCGTCCAGCCTACAATCAGCGCCAAAACAACCTGACCTAATATCTTAAACTTACCAGCTAAACCTTCCTTATCTTTTTTAAATACCTTGATGTAATCGTCTACAAAACCAATAACGCCCATCCATACAGTAGTGATAAGCATGAGTATGATATAGATATTATCGAGCTTGGCTAATAAAAGGGTGGGCACTAAGATACCCAGCAAAATTATCAACCCTCCCATTGTAGGAGTTCCCTGCTTTTGCATTTGACCTTCTAAACCAAGGTTTCTTACGGTTTCTCCTACCTGCTTCGCCCGCAAAACTTTAATAAGCGTATTACCATAGATCGTGGTAACCAACAGCGAAATTATAATCGACATTGCCGTACGGAACGAGATGTACTGAAACACTCCTGCTCCGGGGATATCAAATTCTCTGTCTAACCAGGTAAATAAATAATATAGCATTAGCTAAGCTGATTTAGTAGTTCCGTCAATATTTGTTTATCATCAAAAGGATATTTCACGCCTTTGATCTCCTGATATTTTTCATGCCCCTTTCCTGCCACTACGATTATATCGCCCGGTTTTGCCAGATGACAAGCAGTGCGAATCGCCTCTTTTCGATCTACTATCGTCAAGGCCTTTCTGCGATTATTTGGCATAACACCGGCCTCCATTTCTTTCAGAATTTCTGCGGGGGCTTCTGAACGGGGATTGTCGGATGTAAGAATAACTTTATCACTCCAATCGCAAGCCACCTGCGCCATAACAGGACGTTTTGTTTTATCTCTGTCGCCTCCACAACCCAGCACAGTAATTACCTGTTCTGTTCCTTTACGGATATTCTGAATAGTGCTTAAAACATTTTGAACCGCGTCCGGAGTATGTGCATAATCTACAACTCCAATTATTCCATTTGGCGATGTAATGTAATCGAAACGCCCTTCGGCACCATGCAAACGACTCAATACAGTTAGCACTTTCAAGGTATCTTGCTCCAGAAGCACCGCGGTGGCGTAAACGGCCAATAGGTTATAAGCATTAAAACTTCCAACCATTTTAAACCATACTTCTGCATTATCAATATTTAGCAATAAACCGCTAAATTGATTTTCAATAATCTTCGCCTTGAAATCAGCTGCTGTTTTAAGTGCATAAGTCTTTTTATAGGCACCTGTGTTTTGCAGCATTACCTTTCCATTCTTGTCATCCACATTTACCAAAGCGAACGCAGATTTATCTAGTTCGTCGAAAAAGGCCTTTTTAGCTTTTAAATAAGCGTCGAAAGTTTTATGAAAATCTAAATGGTCGTGTGTCAGATTAGTAAAAACACCTCCTGTAAACTCCAACCCTTCAATTCTGTGCTGGGCAACTGCATGAGAACTCACCTCCATAAAACAATAATCGCAACCAGCAATTACCATATCAGCAAGTAACTTATTTAATGCTATCGGATCTGGTGTAGTGTGCGTAGAGGGGACGATTGTTTTGTGAATATGATTCTGAACTGTAGAAATAAGTCCGGTTTTGTAACCCAGCTCTTCAAACAATTGATATAACAAGGTAGCAACAGTAGTTTTACCGTTAGTGCCTGTGATACCGACTAGTTTTAAATTTGCGGATGGATTATCGTAAAAATTCGAAGCGATTAAGCCCAATGCTTTTGCAGAGTCTTTAGTTTGAATGTAAGTTACTTTCTCATCAATATTTTCAGGGAAGTCTTCACAAACTACCGCACTTGCGCCAAGAGCTATTGACCTATCGATGAAGGCATGCCCATCGGTAATTGTTCCGCTTACTGCCACAAATAAAGATCCAGGTTTAACCTGACGCGAATCAAAGCAAACCGACTGCACATCTATTTCTGCAGAACCTTTTTGGCTCAGAACCGATACTCCGTATAATAGCTCCTCTAAATTCTTCATCATTCCAGTTCTAATGTGATTGGGCGTCCTTTCACAACTCTGCTTCCTGCTACCAACGATTGGTTTACTACTTTTCCACTTCCTTTTACGACCGGCTTAAGACCAGCACTGCTCAATAAAAACACAGCATCTTTTAAGCCCATTCCAGTAACATCCGGAACTTGTCTGGAATTAAACTTCACTTCTTTTATTGCCACACCATTGTTGGTATCAACAACACTAACAAACTCGCTGTTTGCTGCAAATAATGCTTTAATCCCCAAAGATCTATATACCTGCTGAGTTGATCGCTTGTATCCGCCTTTTGAAACCGGCATTTTGGTATTTCCCATCAGTTTTGAAGATTCAACCGGATCATACATCTCAACATCATTGGCGAATACTTTATCAGCTATTTCACGAAAAGGGGGACCAGCGACCTGTGCTCCATAATATCCATTTTTAGGGTCGTTGATTACAACAATTAACGAATATTTGGGACGATCTGCGGGAAAATAACCACAGAAAGACGCCTGATATTGCTTCTTTGCTCTATAGCCTTTATTTGCATCTGCAACCTGGGCTGTACCTGTTTTACCCGCTACTTTATAAAACGGGTTATAAATCACACCCTTTCCGGTGCCCTCGGTAATAACCCCTTCAAGCATTGCCTGAATTTTTCCAAGGGTTTCGTCCGAACAAATTTTCTCGTTGATAACACGTGCCTTAAACTGCTCGATAGTATTACCCAATCTTCTGATTTCTTTCACAAAAATTGGCGAAACATACCTACCATTATTAGCAATTGCATTATAAAAAGACAGCATTTTAAGTGGTGTCAGCTGCATTTCATACCCATAGGCCATCTGGGGCAGAGTCATGTTTTTATTCCAGCTCTTATATTCCGGATTTTTAATTACAGGAGTTGCCTCTCCCGGGATTTGAAGACCCATTTTTTCATGGAGATTCCATTTGTAAAGATGGTCCGTAAAGCCCGAATGATCATCCTTATAAGCAGTATTTACTAATTGAGCAATTGCGGCGTTCGATGATTCCTCAAAGGCCTTTTTAACCGTAACCACACCAATACTGCCGTGAGAATCCTTAATCAGGTGTCCGGGTATTTTATAGGTCCCTGTTCCAACAAGTGTATTCGTATCAACTTTTTCATCTTCAAGAAGCGCCATATAAGAAGCTACTTTAAACGTTGATCCGGGATCCTGGTTGGCGGCAATGGCGTAATTGAATGTTTCCTTATACTGCCCCTCACCCACTTTTGAATAATTGGCTATAGCCCTTATCTCGCCGGTAGCGACTTCCATCAAAACCACACAACCATGATCGGCATCGCTCACAATTAATTGCTTGCGTAACGCATTCTGAACAACATCCTGCATATTTATATCGATCGTAGAAATTATGTCCGCGCCTTCTTTAGGAGCAATTTCTATATCTTTATTAATCGGAATCCAGGTACCTCCTGCGATGCGCTGCATAAGCCTTCGTCCGCTTTCGCCGTCGATGTAAGAACTATAGGCGCCTTCAAGACCTACAGGTTTAACATTTTCATTTTTATATCCGATTGTTCTTGCGGCCAACGATTTAAACGGAAAAATTCGCTTATTCTGCTGAACAACGATTAAGCCTCCTTTATACCTTCCCATATTAAAAATCGGGAACTTTCGGACTACGGCAAGTTCCTGATGGGAAACCTTTCGCCGCAGCAAATGGTACCGGGCTTTCTCGCGACGAGCCTCACGAAGCATTTTTGAATATTCCCGCCGACTCTTATCACCAAAAAAAGTCGAAAGCTTTTCTGCCAGCGAGTCAACCTTAGTTAAGAAAACTTCATCCTTCTCAATTCCACCGGCTAACATATCGACCCTCAATTCATATTCCGGAACCGAGGTGGCCAACAGACTTCCATCGACTGAATAAATATTTCCCCGAACGGCCTCAACGTCAACATATTTGGTCGACAGACTGTCAGCCATAGCCCTCCATTTTTTTCCTTCCGAAAACTGCAAATGAAAGAGCTTAAACAGAACCGCAAAGGCAAGCAATACAATCAACCCGAAGGCGATGTACACGCGTAACAATATGTCGGTTCTTATATTCATAGCCTTAACCCTAACCCTATTCAAAGGGAACTTACCGGGACATCGTTTATTCTTCTACTTTAATTACAATCTTCTTAGGCGGCTCTACCTGCTCTTTTAAACCCAGAGTATCTACCTGCTTAGCAACTTCTGTTTGCGTACTTTTAAGCATCAGATCCGCTTTTAGAGTTTTAAAATCCCAGCTCAGCTCTTTTACCTCTTTACTTAGTTTATCTATTCCACGTATTGTCTTCTCTGCAAAATGCCTGTTAGCGATATAAACCATTGCCAGCATTGCCAAAAAAATCAAAAAAGGCATCATTTGAGTCGCCGATTCTTTCGAAACAACACCTTCAGTAAGAAACGTTGTAAGAAAGTTCTTAGGTAGCTCAGCCTTCTGCTTCAACTCAGGCTCAGGCCCATGCTCCTCCGCTTCCTCTATCTGCTCTCTAAAACGATTACTCACGCTTCAAATTCAAAAGTTAAAATTCAAAAGTTAGAAACTTCACTTGAACATCCCTAACTGCATATCCACACACTACCTTCATCTGCACAATAATCACAGCTTAACTGCCACTCTTAGCTTAGCACTTCGAGCACGACTGTTTTTTTTTATCTCTTCCTCGGAAGCTGTTATAGCTTTCCGTGACACAGCCTCGAGAGGCTTTAATGGGTTGCCAAAAAAATCTTTCTCAACTTCGCCCCTAAATTTCCCTTTGGCGATAAAATTCTTCACAAGCCTATCTTCGAGGCTATGGTAAGACATTACAACAAGGCGCCCACCAACAGCTAAAACATCAGCAGCCTGCAATAAAAAATCCTGAAGCGCTTCAAGCTCCTGATTCACTTCTATTCTTAAAGCCTGAAAAACCTGTGCTAAATATTTATTTTCTTTTCCTTTCGGGATGAGCTTTTTGATAACTTCCTTTAAGCCAGAGATCGTTTCTATCGGCTGGTTAAGCCTCGCGGTCACGATTGTCTTCGCCAGCGATTTTGCATTTTGAATCTCTCCATATATTCCAAAAATCCGATGCAAATCCTCTTCTGAATAAGAATTAACAACCTCCTTCGCGGTAAGCGAAGACGACTGATCCATTCGCATATCCAAATCAGCGTCAAAACGCGTAGAAAACCCCCGCTCCGGCCGATCAAACTGGTGCGATGAAACACCGAGATCGGCCAGAACGCCGTCTACAGGAATTGCAGCATGCAGACGACAATTGTTTTTCAAAAAACGGAAGTTTTGATCAATAAAGGTTAACCGATCATCATTTGGAATATTCGCCTGAGCGTCCACATCCTGGTCAAATGCCAGAAGACGCCCTTTAGCGCTTAAATGTTTTAAAATTTCACGAGAATGTCCGCCACCACCGAAGGTAACATCAACATATACCCCATCCGGCTTAATAGCCAAACCCTCAATACATTCTGCAAGCATTACAGGATTATGATACTCAGACATCCGCCCTCCTTCCTAAACCTCCCATCACCTCTTCGGCAAGGTTCGAGAAATTATCAGGCTCATTATCCAACTGAGCATCATAAGCATCCTTTGCCCATACTTCAATTTTATTGAACTGAGAAGCAAGTACCGCATCTGTACCTATTCCGGCATACTCCATCAAAGATTTTGGCAGCAAAATTCTCCCCGCGGCATCTAAAGAAAGCTCTGTAGCTCCTCGCGTAAAGTACCGAATAAACTCCCTCGTCTTCTTTTCGTACTGATTCAATTTACTCAAGTCCTCCACAATCGCATCCCACTCTTTTCTGGTATAAATTACCAAATGTTTCTCAAAACCTCGATTCATCACCAAACCTTCTCGCTCTGCCTCAGGCATTTGCTTGCGCAAACCAGCAGGAAGCATAAGCCTTCCTTTAGCATCCAGTTTACATTCAAATTCGCCCAAGAAGTGAGACATTCAGTTTTACGGTTTTTATGTAGAGTAAAAGTAAATACTTTTCCCACCTTTTACCACATCTTACCACAAAAAGTTTTCAACAGGTACTTTTTTCCCACCAGGGCCGTAAATTCCTCGTAAAAAAGAAGGCCCATCTCTAAAAAGAGACAGGCCTCAAAACAGTATATTTAGCTTATATTATTCGTTAATTGCTTTAACTCCAGGCAATTCCTTACCCTCCATATACTCCAATAAAGCACCACCACCGGTTGATACGTAGCTTACTTGCTCTTCAAAACCAAACTTCGCAACCGCAGCAGCCGAATCGCCACCACCGATTAGTGAAAAGGCACCTTTTTCAGTTGCTTCAACAACAGCTTCGGCAACAGCTTTCGTTCCGGCTTCAAATTTCTGCATCTCGAAAACCCCCATCGGACCGTTCCATAAAATGGTTTTTGACGAGGCAACTACTTCTTTGTATTGCTTTACAGCAGCTGGACCGATATCTAAACCCATCCAACCGTCTTTAATATTATCGTTGTTTGCTGCATCAGTGTTTGCTTCCGCAGAAAATGCATCAGCAATTACAGAATCAGTTGGAAGAACAAGATTCACTCCTTTACTTTTTGCTTTCGCGATTAATTCTAATGCTAAATCAAGTTTATCGGCTTCGACTAAAGAATTACCAATATTTCCGCCTTGAGCTTTCGCGAAAGTATAGGCCATGCCACCACCGATAAGCAAATTGTCAACCTTATCTAACAGTTTCTCGATCAAAAGAATTTTATCAGAAACCTTAGCTCCACCCATGATAGCTGTAAAAGGTCTCTCAGGATTATTTAATACTTTTTCGGCATTCGCGAGTTCGCCTGCCATTAGATAACCGAAGTACTTAGCTGAAGGAAAAAACTTTGCGATCACTGCTGTTGATGCATGAGCACGGTGCGCCGTTCCGAAGGCATCATTTACATATACATCCCCGAGTTTGCTTAATTTCTCAGCGAAAGCTTCATCGCCTTTTTCCTCTTCTTTATAAAAACGAAGGTTTTCCAATAACAGAACATCACCATTCTTTAATGCCGCAGCTTTTTCTACCGCCTGCTGACCAATACAATCATCCGCAAAGGCAACTTCTCTATTTAACACTTTCGATAAATGACCAACCAGGTGCTTTAAAGAGTATTTATCTGTAGGACCATCCTTTGGACGCCCTAAATGCGACATTAAAATCACCGCCCCGCCATCATTTAATATCTTTTTAATAGTAGGCAAAGCACCTTGTATACGGTTATCGTCGGTTATATTGAAACTCTCATCAAGAGGCACATTAAAATCTACACGTATTAGCGCTTTCTTTCCGGAGAAGTTTAAGTTATCGATTGTTTTCATCATTTAAATAATTTAATAATTGTATGAACAGAATGGTTTAACACGATGTTCGTGGCCGGTAAAACTACAGAGATTTGATTTAATATAAAAGTGTAATAATCACACTAAGATATGACGGAAATCAAAATTACATGCAGATAAAATGAGAAGGGGCAGATATCATGAGTGAAGAGAAAAGAAACGACTAATAAGCTAGCGCGATTTTAAACATCTTCACGCTTCATCCGCTCGATTTTTTCCACTAAATCTGCTAGTCGGCTTGAGTACCCGTATTCATTATCGTACCAGCCTACCACTTTAGTAATTCCGCCTACTACCGAAGTAAGAAGGGAATCGAACACACACGAATGCGGATTATCGATGATATCAATAGAAACAATGGGATCTTCTGTGTACTGAACAATATTTTTAAAGAAAGTCTCGGAAGCAAATTTAAAAGCAGCATTAATTTCTTCGACGGTTGGCTGACTTTTTAAAGTGCAGGTAAAATCCGTTAGAGAGCCATTCAAAACTGGAACCCGGATTCCCGCACCTCCCAGTTTCCCTTCTAAGGCAGGAAAAATACTTGTTATCGCTTTAGCGGCTCCTGTAGAAGTGGGTATTATTGAAGCGGAGGCAGCCCTAGCCCGACGTAAATCTTTATGCGGCCCATCGTGCAGATTTTGGTCGCCTGTCATAGAATGAACAGTAGTAATATATCCATTAACGATCCCCCAATTATCTTCCAGCACCTTGATCATGGGCGCAATATTATTGGTGGTACAGGAAGCATTCGACAATATATCTTCAAAAAAATCAATCTCATTATCGTTTACACCCAGAACAACCGTAGGAATATCTTTATCAGCCGATGGCGCCGAAATAAGCACTTGTTTAGCCCCTGCCTTCAGATGCAGCGCCGCCTTTTCTCTGCTTGTATATTTACCGGTAGACTCAATTACCAAATCAACAGCAAGTGCACGCCATGGTAATTGAGAAGGGTCTGACTCCGAGAAGACGGGAATTGGGTTACCCTCTATAATCAGCTGTTGGTCGCCTGCTTTCACTGAAAAACCGGCCTGACCATGAATCGAATCATACTTTACCAGATGCGCCAGCGTCGCGGCATCCGATAAATCGTTAATAGCCACAATCTCAATACCCGCACGTTCCAAAAGTATACGGAGAACTGTTCGCCCTATCCTGCCAAAGCCATTTATCGCTATTCTCATGTGTGTTTAAAAAAAGACAAAGTTAATTGAAATATCGCTAATTGCAGGCGCAAGTTGCGAACCTGCCTAAAATTCTATGATTCGAAACAAAATAAATTTATAAGAAGATGATCAGTAAATTAAACTATTCGCCAGGCTTTACAGTTATAACATAAAAGACCATGATCAATAATCAAAGCGATAAACACGAGAATTTTGAACCCAAAGATTCAAAACGCAAAAACATTAAGCACCCGCAAGACGATGAAGAGGCTGTTGTAAAACCGGAGGATCGCAAATACAAGAAAGAAGAAAGCGACTTTGGAGATGTAGCTAAATATAAAGAGGAAAGGGAACAGCCTGTTTTGCCCATTAAGGATGCACCCAAGGAATAAAGGATGCGTTAGCGGAATTAATATACGTTGACCCTGCCTCTTTATGGATTAAAACAGAGGCAGTTGAGAATTTATCAAAAGGCACCTAGGCGTTGATCGCTTTCCAAAGCATATCCTTAAGCTCCATGATGTTTTTCTGAGCAACTGAGGAGATAAATACGTAAGGAACATCAGGCAAATCCTTTTTTATCTCTTCCGTTAACTCATCATCCAGCATGTCAGACTTGCTGATTGCTAATACTCTGGGCTTGTGCATTAACTCCGGATTATACTCTTCAAGTTCGTTCAATAAAATTCCATACTCCTCTTTTATTGTTCTGCTTGTGTCGGCGGGGATTAAAAACAACAGTACCGAATTTCTTTCAATATGCCTTAAAAAGCGTAAGCCTAATCCTTTGCCTTTAGATGCTCCTTCTATGATTCCCGGAATATCTGCCATTACAAAAGAGCGGTTATCACGATAAGCAACGATACCCAAATTGGGCATTAAGGTTGTAAATGGATAATCAGCAATCTCTGGTTTTGCTGCAGAGACAACTGATAGTAAGGTAGATTTACCCGCATTCGGGAATCCTACTAGTCCGACATCGGCCAAAACCTTAAGCTCCAAAACCATCCACTCTTCTCTTCCCTCTTCTCCGGGCTGTGCAAAGCGGGGTGTTTGGAGTGTAGGAGTTTTAAAATGCCAGTTTCCTTGTCCGCCACGACCACCCGGCGTTAATATTTTTGTTTCTCCATCTTTAGTGATCTCAAAAAGAGTAATGCCCGTTTCAGCATCTTTTACAATCGTCCCCAGGGGCACCTCTAAAATTTCATCCTTCCCGTTCTTTCCCGATTTTAAGCCACTGCCTCCATTACCCCCATCGGCGGCTATAACATGTTTGCGGTATTTAAGGTGAAGGAGTGTCCAGATATGTGTACTTCCTTTTAAAATAATATGCCCTCCCCTGCCACCATCTCCGCCGTCAGGACCACCGGTAGCCGTAAATTTATCGCGGTGTAAGTGAGCAGAGCCAGAACCGCCCTTACCTGAGCGGCAACAGATCTTTACGTAATCGACGAAGTTGGAACCTTGGGACATTTTGCGTTGTATGTTAGGAGTGTATTGAGTGTTGTATGTTGTGGGTTATACGTTATATGTTTTGGAATTATACAAAAATAGCGGAAGCTTTTTAAAACTTCCGCTACTGCTATACTTTATTTCGGATTAGAATTTGTCTGTTACCGCGCAAATACCGTCGAATATTTCGTCGATGCTTCCTATACCGTTAATGCTTACATATTTACCCTGAGATTTGTAATAATTTGCCACAGGCGCTGTTTTGGAATTGTACTCTTCGATACGTTTTCTGATAATTTCAGGATTCGCATCATCGGCACGACCGGAATCTTTACCTCTGTTCAGCAATCTTGCTTCTAATTCCTGATCGTTCACCTCCAGAGCTACCATACCAGAAATGGTCGTATTTTTAGAATCTAACAAAGCATCAAGCGCTTCGGCCTGAGCTACTGTTCTGGGAAATCCGTCGAAAATAAAGCCTTTTGCATCTTTATTCGCATCCAACTTATTACTTATCATCCCGATCACAACTTCATCAGGAACAAGGATCCCCTTATCCATCAATTTCTTAGCTTCAAGTCCAAGCTGAGTTCCATTAGTGATTTCATTTCTCAGAATATCGCCAGTTGAAAGATGTACCAAGTGATACTTTTCAATAAGTTTTTGAGATTGAGTTCCTTTACCGGCACCCGGAGGGCCAAACAAAACAAGGTTTAACATCTGATTTGCGTTAAAATTTAAAAAGCCTTTCCGTATAGGTCGAAAAGGCTTTGGAATGATTTTGTGGACCTGAAGGGAGTCGAACCCCTAACCTCCTGATCCGTAGTCAGGTGCTCTATCCAATTAAGCTACAGGTCCAATATTAAAGAACTTCCATCGTGCGATCTGCATTGCGCAGGTCCGTTTTGAATGGTCTGCAAAGATAGAAGTTCTTTTTAAAACTCTGACAAAATTTTAAATATTCTATCAAAGATCTAATTATTAATTCTTTAAGACTGTTTTCCTTTGCCTGGACCGGGTTTTGCAATAGAATCTCGCATGTCGGTATCCGATTTCAGGTTCTGCATTTTGTAATAATCCATGATTCCCAGATTACCGGAACGAAATGCGTCTGCCATTGCTAAAGGCAGCTGAGCCTCGGCCTCAATTACTTTTGCTCTCGCCTCCTGCGCTTTTGCACGCATCTCCTGCTCATTTGCAACCGCCATCGCCCTTCTCTCTTCAGCTCGTGCATTGGCTACTTTCAAATCAGCTTCGGCCTGATCTGTTTGAAGCTTGGCACCGATATTTTCGCCAATATCTATGTCCGCTATGTCGATCGATAAAATTTCAAATGCGGTTCCGCTATCAAGGCCTTTATCTAGTACCGTTTTAGAAATCCTGTCGGGATTTTCAAGTACTTCTTTATGATTCATTGCTGAACCTATTGTTGTAACAATACCTTCGCCTACACGAGCCAGAATAGTCTCCTCTCCTGCTCCGCCAACCAATTGGTTTATATTGGCACGAACAGTTACTCTTGCTTTCGCAATTAACTGGATGCCATCTTTAGCGACTGCTGCAACTGGCGGCGTATTTATAACACGTGGATTAACAGACAGTTGTACCGCATCAAACACGTCTCTACCAGCCAAATCTATCGCAGTAGCTAGTTTAAAATCAAGAGGAATATTCGCTTTATCGGCGGATATTAGTGCCTTAATTACACTATTAACATTTCCACCTGCCAGATAATGGGTTTCTATATCATTTGATGTAAGGTTGAGTCCGGCTTTAGTTGAAGTAATCATTGCGCTTACTACGAGAGATGGCGACACCTTTCTTAACCGCATTAAAAAAAGATTGAGTAAACTTACCCGTACCCCCGAAAGCTGCGCCGTGAACCAGAGATTAATGGGCAAAATGTAAAAGAAAATGAATAATGCTATAATTGATCCGACGACCATTAACAGCAGGGAAAAATTAGGATCCATATGATAATGATTTTAAAGGTTAATGTCACGAATATAGGTTTTAATTTATAATTAACCTTGATTTGAAATTTTGATATTGATATCGACGAGATTGCCGGAACGACGCTATCGGCGCTCAAATAAATTGCTTCGCCACTTGAAAAAAAATACATTAGGATAAGACCTCACGGGATGACAGCCATCTCTAGGCGACCGACACAAGATCACATTATCTGTAAAGGAATGATGACCATATCAGGAATTCAAACCCTTCAATTGCATGTCCACAATTTCAAGTCCTTCGCTAAATGAATGAGGCTTATACCCCAGAACGCGTATTGCCTTTTCCAATATGAAGCCCGTCTTTAAGGGCCGTCTTGCTTCCTGATTCAGGCTTTTGGAAGATATAGGAATAATTAATGTTTTATCCAAGCTCCAGAAATCAGCTACTTTCCGAACTAACTCAAGTACAGTCATCATATCCTTGCCGGAAATGTGGAATATTCCGGTTGCTTTTTTTTCAGCCGCCAGTAAGCAGGCTTCTGCAAGATCCAGCGCAAGGGTTGGCATTCTCCATTGGTCGTTTACAACCTTAATTATCTCGCGTTTTTCCAATGCAGTTTTCGCCCATAGCACAATGTTTGAACGACTCATATTTACCGTTACACCGTACACCAAAATAGTTCTTAAAATAGTCCAATGGCATTCGGAAGACTGGATAACTTTTTCTGCTTCCGCTTTTGTTTCACCATAATAACTTAGTGGATTAGGCAGATCGTCTTCTGAATAGGGGCCTGCTTGCCCATCGAACACAAAATCAGTAGACAAATGAATTAAGTGAATATTTCTTTCCTCGCAAATCCCGACAAGATATTTAACAGCCCCAACATTTAAAAAATGGCACAATTTCCTTTCCTTATGACAGCTATCAACGTTGGTGATTGCGGCTGTATTGATAATAACATCGGGGTTGAAAGTCGAGACCACATCCCACAGTTGAGTCCTATCGAAGATGTCCAGCGTTGCGTAATGATATTTACCCGAACCGGTGTATCGATCCTCTCCCTTTGAACTGGCAATAAGTTCGGCCCTGTTAGTGGATGTTATGAGATGGGTTAATGTTTGCCCGAGCAAGCCATTACTTCCGGTAACGAGAATTTTCAGCATAAGGCAAAATATGAAATGCTGTAAAATAAAAAAGAGGCGAATTAAAAATTCGCCTCTTCACAAATATAAACGCAATTAAACATCCCTTCTTGTACTTCCGCTGCGGGTTATCGCAATTATTATGATAATAAACACTGCCACTCCAACAACCCAAACCCAAGGCTGAGCATACCATCCAGCTCCACCATCACCAGTGTCGGCAGTAATATCTACATCAACTTTCTCGGGCACAGTAGTTTGAGCCAAAGCTGGCAAGCCCGCCAAAATACTTAAGGTAGCTAAAAAAGCAGAAAACCAGATTTCAGTCTTTGCCATTTTCTTAAAAAAATTTAGATTTTTCATAGTAAGCTTATTAAATGTGTAATTAACATCGGATCATATGCATCCCGACGGTTCAGTTAAAATTTATTAATTGTATAACACATATTTTAACAAACAGTTTTATTGCTCACAAACCCTGCTCGGAATCCAGGTCGCGTTTACCATAGCTTTTAAAAAGCAGGCCGATAATCAGAATAAGAATCGAAGCTACAATTGCCCAGATCCAGGGCTGAGCATACCAGGCCGCAGTATTGGGCACTCCATTGGGATCCATTTCAATGCTTCGTAAATACGCCGAAGACTGCTCTGCTTTCGATGAACGGTCGCGGGAATCGTCCGATGTATTACCCGGTTGCGCCATTCCCGCTAACGAAAAAAATACTAATAATAAAATACTGCTTAGTGTAATAAGTCTGAATTTTGCCTGAGAGATTTTGGCTAATATAGTTTCCATGATATTTTCTTTTCCCTATACTATTTTAACAACCCTAAAGGCACACAGTTTGCATAAAAAGCGATATCTAAAAATTTATTAAAAATCTTTTGCTTAAGTCATTTGAAATACGGGTTTAAAGCGTATTTTTGCAGACCAAAAAAGCGACCCATTTAATCGCTTAATTACTTGATTAATAAAAATTTTTACGAAAAAATTTTATGCCAAACACTGGAAAAATAGCGCAAATCATCGGACCGGTAGTTGACGTTAGCTTCGCTGAAGAAGCCAAACTTCCAAGAATCTACGATGCACTTCAAATTGTAAAGCCAAACGGACAAGTAATTGTTCTTGAGGTTCAACAGCATCTTGGTGAGGACCGTGTACGTGCAATTGCCATGGATTCTACCGACGGACTTGTACGCGGAATGGAAGTAATTGATACTGCAGAGCCGATCAAAATGCCTATCGGTGAAAACATTAAAGGCAGAGTATTTAATGTAGTGGGCGACGCTATCGATGGTATTCCAAACCTTGATAAATCAAACGGTCGTCCTATTCACAATACTGCTCCAAGATTCGAAGATCTTTCGACTGAAACTGAAGTACTTTTTACGGGTATTAAAGTTATCGACCTGCTTGAGCCATATGCAAAAGGTGGTAAAATCGGATTATTCGGAGGTGCAGGTGTGGGTAAAACCGTATTAATCCAGGAACTTATCAACAACATCGCGAAAGGTCACGGTGGTTTATCTGTATTCGCAGGTGTTGGTGAGCGTACACGTGAAGGGAATGATTTACTTCGCGAAATGCTTGAATCTGGTATCATTAAATATGGTGAAGAATTCATGCACGGAATGGAAAAAGGCGAATGGAACCTTGATAAAATTGATGCTGAAGAATTAAAAGAATCTAAAGCAACGTTTGTTTTCGGACAAATGAACGAGCCTCCTGGTGCACGTGCACGTGTGGCTTTATCAGGATTAACTATCGCTGAATACTTCCGTGATGGTGACGGTACGGGCCAAGGTCGTGATATACTTTTCTTCATCGATAACATTTTCCGTTTCACCCAGGCTGGATCTGAGGTATCTGCACTATTAGGTCGTATGCCTTCTGCAGTAGGTTATCAGCCAACCCTTGCCACTGAAATGGGTTTAATGCAAGAGCGTATCACTTCGACAAAACGCGGATCAATCACATCTGTTCAGGCGGTTTACGTTCCTGCGGATGATTTAACTGACCCTGCACCGGCAACAACATTTGCCCACTTAGATGCGACAACTGTATTGTCTCGTAAAATTGCTGAGTTAGGTATCTATCCTGCAGTTGACCCTCTTGATTCAACTTCACGTATTCTTAGCGCCGCAGTTTTAGGCGATGAGCATTACAACTGCGCACAACGTGTTAAAGAAACATTACAACGCTATAAAGAACTTCAGGATATCATCGCCATCTTAGGTATGGATGAGCTTTCTGAAGAGGATAAATTAGTTGTCGCCCGCGCCCGTCGTGTTCAGCGTTTCTTATCACAGCCATTTCACGTAGCCGAACAATTTACCGGCTTAAAAGGTGTATTGGTTGACATTAAAGAAACTATCAAAGGCTTCAATATGATTATGGATGGTGAAGTGGATGAGTATCCGGAGGCAGCATTCAACCTTGTTGGAACCATTGAAGACGCAATTGAAAAAGGCAAGAAAATCTTAGCTGAAGCAAACGCGTAAGGAGTTGAAAGTTATAGGTTGTAAGTTGCAAGAACTTATAGCCTATTAATATAGGCAGACATTTGATGGGTTACACAACAACCCACAACTCACAACAAACAACCATAATGATATTAGAAATCTTAACACCAGATAAAAAGGTATACGAAGGAGAAGTAAGCTCGGTGACGGTTCCCGGAACCTCAGGTTCTTTTGAGATACTTAACAATCACGCGCCAATAATATCGACTCTCGAGGATGGTAAGGTCACTATCAGAAGCGGGGGAAAAGACGCAGAACATTTTGTCATTAAAGGCGGAGTTGTAGAGGTGAATAATAATAAAATAATTTTACTGGCTGAAGGCGTGGTAAGCTAAAAAACCATCACCTGATGCTAAAGGTTAAAGGCCGGTTGATTATTCGACCGGCCTTTGATTTTTTAAAGAAATATCTTCATCGGTCCCTGTTTTTTGGAAAAAACACAACGCTAGAAGCAGACCAACTATTTCTACTTTTCCCCTGCAAATTCTCATTTTCAGGAAGATTTTTAACACTTCGAAACACCAGAGCACACGCCCATACCGAATACCGAAATCATAATTAGTATATCAGTACAATACTATAATTCCAAAAACATAACCATATGAAGAACATAATACTGAAATATAAAAAATATCAAAATATAATTCTTATTTCCATTTTTACTCTAAAGCTATTGACTGAAAAGAAGCAAGTACTTAACTTGAGAAAATAATTAAAGCAACTTAAAACTTAAACTCACGCAGCTACTAAATTTATAGTGGCACAGATAAAAAATATCTCAATGGATTCACCAGTTACGAAAACAAACGAATTAAATCCCTACAGTAAAGTACTTACCCAAGACCCTACCCAACCGGCAGCCCAAGCTATGTTATACGGCATCGGCCTGACCGATGAAGATATGCAAAAGGCTCAGGTTGGAATTGTGAGCATGGGTTATGATGGCAACACCTGCAATATGCACCTGAATGATTTGGCTAAGCTGGTTAAAGAAGGTGTTTGGAAAGAGGATTTAGTTGGATTGATTTTCCACACGATTGGTGTAAGCGATGGAATGAGTAACGGAACGGCAGGCATGCGCTATTCGCTGGTAAGTCGCGATATTATTGCCGATTCAATCGAAGCTGTATGCGGAGCGCAATATTATGATTCTATAATTGCCCTTCCGGGATGTGACAAAAACATGCCTGGTTCTGTTATGGCAATGGGAAGATTAAACAGACCTTCTATAATGGTTTACGGTGGCACTATTGCTCCCGGGCATTATAAAGGAGAAGATTTAAACATCGTATCGGCATTCGAAGCTTTAGGCAAAAAAATGGCAGGCGAATTAGATGAAATAGATTTCAAGGAAATTATTAAAAATGCATGTCCGAGCGCCGGAGCCTGCGGTGGAATTTATACTGCCAATACCATGGCAGCCGCTATTGAAGCACTTGGAATGAGTTTACCATACTCTTCTTCAAGCCCGGCATTGAGTCCGGAGAAGCAACAAGAGTGCCTTGATGCAGGAAAAGCCATTAAGATTTTAATGGAGCGTGATATCAAACCTAAAGATATCATGACCAAAAAAGCTTTTGAAAATGCAATCGTTACCATTATGATACTCGGCGGATCAACGAATGCTGTTTTACACTTTTTAGCGATTGCAAAGAGCGTTGATGTAGATTTAACACAAGACGATTTTCAGGAGATAAGCAACCGCATCCCGGTATTGGCGGACATGAAGCCAAGCGGAAAATATATGATGGAAGACCTTCATAATATTGGTGGTGTACCTGCTGTAATGAAATATGCTTTAGAGCAGGGCTGGCTGCATGGCGACTGTTTAACCTGCACAGGAAAGACTCTTGCCGAAAATCTTGCGGATGTTCCCGCATTGGATTTTGAAACCCAAAAGATCATCCTGCCAAAGGAAAACCCGATAAAAGAAACAGGACATTTACAGATCATCTACGGAAATCTTGCCCAAGGTGGCAGTGTAGCAAAAATTACCGGCAAAGAAGGAGAACGATTTGAAGGACCTGCACGAGTATTTGACGGAGAATTTGAATTAATCGAAGGCATCCAGTCTCATCGTGTAAAACGCGGTGACGTTGTCGTGATCAGAAATGTTGGCCCCAAGGGTGCGCCAGGTATGCCTGAAATGTTAAAACCTACTTCGGCATTAATTGGCGTGGGTTTAGGAAAAAGTGTTGCCTTGATTACCGACGGACGCTTTAGCGGAGGAACCCACGGATTTGTCGTAGGTCATATTACACCTGAAGCTTACGAAGGAGGTCTAATAGGATTGGTGAAAGACGATGACATCATCGAAATCGATGCGATCAGCAGAGTTATGACGTTAAAGGTAAGTGAGGAAGAAATAGCTCAAAGAAAAGCGGCATGGATTCAACCTGAATTAAAAGCAAAAAAGGGACTCCTTTATAAATATGCCAAACAGGTAAGCACCGCGGCCGAAGGTTGCGTTACAGACCTTTAAGAGATTTACGAGTCGAAAATAAGAGTAAGAGGATTATCAAAAATCTAATATCTAATACAATGGATACAGCACAACAGGATATAGCAGCAAAAGAATCAAAAACAACAGTTGAAATGACGGGTTCTGTTGCTTTGCTGGAAGGATTGATAGCAGAAGGCGTTGATACAATTTTTGGGTATCCGGGCGGAGCTATTATGCCTATATACGATGCCTTGTACGATTACATGGATAAATTAAATCACATCTTGGTTCGACATGAACAAGGTGGAATCCATGCGGGTCAGGGTTATGCACGTTCATCAGGTAAAGTTGGTGTGGTTTTTGCAACTAGCGGCCCCGGCGCCACCAACCTGGTAACAGGATTGGCAGATGCACAGATTGACAGCACACCTTTGGTTTGTATAACCGGACAAGTATTTGCACATTTATTAGGAACCGATGCTTTCCAGGAAACTGATGTAATTAACATCACCACACCTATAACAAAATGGAATTATCAGGTTACTGATGCTACAGAGATCCCAGAGGTTTTAGCTAAAGCCTTTTATATCGCGAAAAGCGGAAGACCTGGCCCTGTATTAATAGATATTACCAAAAACGCACAGATACAGAAGTTCAGCTTTGAAGGGTATACTAAATGTGATCATATCCGGAGTTACCGTCCAAGGCCCATCGTACGTAAAGAATATCTACAGGAAGCTGCTGACCTCATTAATCAGGCTAAAAAACCATTTATCCTTTGGGGGCAAGGAGTTCTTTTAGGCAGAGCCGAGCAGGAATTCAAAACGTTTATTGAAAAATCTGGAATTCCTTCTGCCTGGACAATACTGGGTGCAGGTGCCGTACCGACTGATCACCCCTTAAATGTGGGAATGCTGGGAATGCATGGAAATTACGGACCAAACGTTTTGACAAATGAATGCGACGTACTGATTGCGATAGGAATGCGCTTTGACGACCGTGTAACGGGACGTTTAGATAAATATGCCAAGCAGGCAAAAATTGTACACCTGGATATTGACCCAGCGGAGATTGATAAAAACATAAAAGTACAGGTACCGGTTTGGGGAGACTGTAAAGAAACGCTTCCGATGTTGACCGAACTGGTTCAGGCTAAAGAGCATACAGAATGGCTTGAAAAGTTTAAAGATTATCAAAGACAGGAAATTGAAGCGGTAATTAAAGATGAACTTTTCCCTACTTCCGATGAGCTTACAATGGGTGAAGTTATTCAACTGATTAACGAGTTGACCCTTGGCGAAGCAGTAATTGTTACAGATGTTGGTCAGCATCAAATGGTAGCATGTCGCTACGCTAAGTTTAACAAAACCCGAAGCAATATTACCAGTGGCGGTTTAGGAACAATGGGCTTTGCCCTGCCTGCAGCTATCGGTGCGAAATTCGGAACTCCGGATAGAGAAGTAATTGCAGTAATCGGGGACGGCGGAGTGCAAATGAACATACAGGAATTAGGCACAATCATGCAATTTGGCGTTGATGTTAAAATCCTTATTCTAAATAATCAATTTTTAGGGATGGTGCGTCAGTGGCAGCAGTTATTTAACGACAAACGCTATTCGTTTGTAAATATAACCAGTCCCGATTATGTAAAAGTAGCTGAGGCCTACAGTATTCCGGGGCAACGCGTGGACGATCGGGAAAGCCTTAAATCTGCAATCAAAACAATGCTTGGTCATAAAGGAGCGTACCTTTTAGAGGTAATGGTTACCAAAGAAAATAACGTATTTCCGATGGTACCTCAAGGTTGCAGTGTAAGTGAAATAAGGTTAAAATAAGGGGAAGGTTGCGGGTTATAAGTTGAATGCAAAAGTTTAAATAAAGCATCATGACAGAACAAAAAATTGAAAAGCAGGAATATAATATCACCGTTTACACGGAGAACCAGATCGGGCTGTTAACCCGGATTGCTATTATATTCAGCCGCCGTAAAATAAATATTGAAAGCCTGAATACCTCTCCTTCCGAGATTGAGAGTATCCATCGCTTTAATATCGTGATAACTGAAACTGAAGATGTGGTACGGAAAGTTTGTCGACAGATAGAAAAGCAGATTGAAGTTCTGAAAGTATATTTCAACACAAATGAAGATGTGATCTGGCAGGAAATGGCACTCTATAAAGTACCAACCGAAGAGATTGCTGAGAAAGCTTTGGTTGAGCGTCTTTTAAGAGAAAACGGAGCCCGTGTGGTGGTTATCCGAACTGATTATACAGTGTTTGAAACAACCGGTCACCGCGAAGAAACAGATACACTTATCACCAAACTTCAGCCCTATGGTTTAATTGAATTTGTACGAAGCGCACGAATTGCGATTATAAAAGACAGTGAAGGCTTTAACCGGAAGCTACGCGAATTTGAACGCAAAGAGCCGGGTCACGAAGTAATTGAGAATGAATACTTAAATAAGGGCGCTAAAGTTTTCACGATGTAGAAATCCTCTAAATTTTCGCTGCTTCGTTTAGACTTTTAATATCGATCCTTTGAAGCGATTTTAATGTTTTTACACTAAATTAGCGCCGATTTTAGAATATCCCCTAAAAAAAGCTTGGAAAAAGCCCATGATTTAAATCAGGTAGAGGAATAAATAAAAATATTAACACAAAAAGTAAAATAGAAATCAAGCAATAAAAAATGGCAAATTATTTTAATACACTACCCCTTAGAGAGCAATTAAACCAATTGGGTGTATGCGAATTCATGGACAGTTCTGAATTTTCTGATGGCGTAAGCGCGCTAAAAGGAAAAAAAATTGTAATCGTAGGTTGCGGCGCTCAAGGCTTAAATCAAGGTTTAAACTTAAGAGATAGTGGCTTAGATGTTAGTTATGCATTGCGTAAAGAGGCTATCGAAGGTAAAAGAGATTCCTGGAAAAACGCTTCTGGAAATAACTTCACTGTTGGCACTTACGAAGAACTACTTCCAACTGCCGATCTAGTGATCAACCTTACTCCAGATAAGCAACATACCTCTGTTGTTAATGCAGTTATGCCGTTGATGAAACAAGGAGCTACTTTATCGTACTCTCACGGTTTCAATATTGTTGAAGAAGGAATGCAGATCCGTAAGGATCTTACCGTTATCATGGTTGCTCCAAAATCACCAGGCAGCGAAGTTAGATCTGAATATGTTAGAGGATTTGGTGTGCCAACTTTAATTGCGGTTCACCCGGAAAACGACCCTCAGGGAAAAGGATTAGCGGAAGCAAAAGCTTATTGCGTAGGTACAGGCGGTCACAGAGCCGGTGTACTAAGATCATCTTTCGTAGCTGAAGTGAAATCAGATTTGATGGGCGAGCAAACTATCCTTTGTGGTTTATTGCAAACAGGCTCTATCCTTTCTTTCGATAAAATGATTGAAAAAGGAATCGACGCTGGGTATGCATCTAAACTAGTTCAATACGGTGTTGAAGTAATTACCGAAGCTTTAAAACATGGTGGTGTATCGGGTATGATGGACCGTTTAAGCAATGTTGCTAAAATCAAAGCTTTTGAAGTTTCTGAAGAGTTGAAAGACATCATGCGTCCGTTGTTTCAAAAACACCAGGATGATATCATGAGTGGCGAGTTTAGCCGTATCATGATGGAAGACTGGGCTAACGGCGATAAAAACTTATTAGCATGGAGAGCTGAAACTGGCGAAACCGCTTTCGAAAAAACTCCGGCAGGTGATGTTAAAATTGGTGAGCAAGAATATTTTGACAACTACCTTTTAATGGTTGCTTTTGTAAGAGCCGGTGTTGAATTAGCTTTCGAAACAATGGTTGAAGCTGGTATCAAACCTGAGTCGGCTTACTATGAGTCGTTACACGAAACTCCGCTTATCGCTAATACTATTGCACGTAAAAAATTGTTCGAAATGAATCGTGTAATTTCTGACACTGCTGAGTATGGTTGTTACCTGTTTGATCAGGCTTGTAAACCATTATTAGCTGATTTCATGAAGAAAGTTGATACTGATTTAGTTGGTAAAAACTTCAATGAAGGTAAAGATGGATCTGTTGATAACATGCAATTAGTTGCTATCAATGAAATCTTACGTAATCATCAGGTGGAAGTTGTAGGTACAACATTGCGTAAAGCGATGACTGCAATGAAAGCTATAAAAACTGTATAACCCCCTAGCCCCTTAAAGGGGGAACCATAAGCATAAAATGGCAAACTCAAACATGAACATACGCAAGTCAAAGTCCCCTTTAGGGGATTTAGGGGCTATGGCTCTTGTTCATGTTTCTAGTCTAAACCTGCAGTATCAATCTAAATTGATATTAAAGGATTTGAATTGGATGATAAGTCGTGGCGAAAACTGGTTATTGAGTGGAATCAGCGGCAGCGGAAAAACTTCATTAGCTAAGGTTATAGCAGGTTTGCAAGGTGCTATTGGTGAAGTAAAAACGAACTTCAGCACAGAAAACAGTTTGCCGGCTAAAGCTCTGTATGTCGAAAGCTGGTACCAGTTTAAAAACCTCGAAGGGGTTGCTAATTTCTATTACCAACAACGTTATACGAGTCAGCAAGCTAAAGAAACGCTTACCGTAAAAGCTGAATTAGCTCTATACGGAAGAGAAAACAATCTTGAGCTTGATGGTGTCGAAAAGTTTTTAAGCGCACTAGGTTTTTCGGAACTTAAAAACTCTCAATTGATCGAACTATCCAGCGGAGAGCATAAAAAACTGCAATTGGTTAAAGCGTTGTGGTTAAAACCTCAATTGTTGATTATCGACCAACCTTACACAGGATTAGATGCTGCATCTCGTCGAAACTTAAACGACTTGTTAGATGAAGTTTCTGCAGGTGGGGTACAATTAATATTGATTTGCAACGATGCTGATATTGAATTACCGGGAAGCATAAATCGTTTTGCGGAAATTAAAGATGGACAATTAGTAAGTTTTAGTTCCAGAGAAATGATATCGGTTCTACCTGAAAGACCATTCAGAAAGTTGCCGGATTTTTTAAAGGAATCACCTGTGTATTCGTCAGAAAACATCGCAAGGTTAGTTAATGTAAGCATCAGTTACGGCGACAAGCAGGTTTTAAAAAACATCAACTGGGAAATTAAAGCCGGAGAAAAATGGCTTCTACAAGGTCCGAATGGCTCCGGAAAATCGACCTTATTGAGTTTAATTAATGGTGATCATCCGCAAGCTTATGCAAACACGCTTTACCTGTTTGGCAACAAAAGGGGAAGCGGTGAGAGTGTTTGGGATATCAAACAACACATTGGCTTAATTTCGCCAGAATTTCATAGGTATTTTGATGCTTCATCAACAGTATGGCAAAGCATCGCATCTGGCTTTTATGATTCAGTAGGATTATTTCAGCAATTGCCTTATTCGAAAAGCGTTCAGGTTGATGAGTTGATTAAATTCTTTGGGTTAAGCGAGAATAAAAACGAATTGCTAAGAACACTTCCTCTGGGAAAACAGAGATTGGTTTTGTTAGCTAGAACGATTATTAAAAATCCGGAACTATTAATACTTGATGAACCATGCCAGGGCTTAGACCAGCAGCAAACACAACTCTTCAATAACCTGGTGGATGAATTATGCAGCAACGGGATGACCTTGATTTATGTCGGACATTTTGAATCTGCCTTGCCGGCTTGTTTAGAGAAACGACTGTTATTAGAAAAAGGTGAAGTAAAAGTCATCGAAAATATCTCAGAAAGCTGCTTAGTATAATGAAGAACAACATTTTATCACGCTAAAAAATCATGTTACACGATCCAAACCGTATCTATATATTTGACACTACCCTTCGTGATGGAGAACAGGTGCCAGGCTCACAATTAACAACTCCGGAAAAGATAATTATTGGAGAGGCACTTCAGTCTTTGGGTGTTGATGTTATCGAAGCAGGCTTTCCGATTTCAAGTCCAGGCGATTTTCAAAGTGTGGTTGAGCTATCGAAAGTAGTTCGCGATCCTATTATTTGTGCCTTAACGCGTGCAAATAAAGGCGACATTGACTGTGCGGCAGAAGCATTAAAACATGCCAAATATCCTCGTATCCATACAGGAATTGGCTCATCAGACATGCATATTCAGTATAAATTTAACAGCACACGCGAGAAAATACTTGAACGTGCCGTTGAAGCTGTAAAATATGCGAAGTCTTTTGTTGAAGACATTGAATTCTATGCTGAAGATGCGGGAAGAGCCGATAACGTATTTCTCGCTCAGATGATAGAAGCTGTAATCGCGGCAGGCGCAACAGTAGTAAATATCCCGGATACGAACGGATATTGCTTGCCTGAACAATATGGCGCTAAAATTCGCTTTCTGAAAGAAAATGTAAAAAACATCGATCAGGCAGTTATTTCCGTCCATTGCCATAACGACTTGGGACTTGCAACCGCAAACAGTATTGCTGGTATTCAAAACGGAGCACGTCAGGTAGAGTGTACTATTAACGGTATTGGTGAGCGTGCAGGAAACACGTCTCTTGAGGAGGTTGTGATGATTATGAAAACACACACTTCCTTAGGTTTCTACAACAACATTAACACCAAACATCTATATAATTTAAGCGGCATGGTTAGCCGTATGATGCGTATGCCTGTTCAGCCGAACAAGGCTATCATTGGCAAGAATGCATTCGCACACAGTTCAGGAATTCATCAGGATGGAGTACTTAAACATCGTGAGACGTATGAAATTATGAACCCTGAAGATGTAGGGATCGACCAGTCTGAAATTATTTTGACAGCCCGCAGTGGAAGGCATGCTTTGAAACATCATTTGGAGCGTCTTGGATACTCAATCGAGCGGATTGATCTGGATCAAACATATCAACGTTTCCTGGCAATGGCTGATCAGAAAAAAGAAATCAAAGACGATGATCTTTTACGCTTAATGGGCGAAGAAGCTGAAACGAACTTTAAGAATGGTGTAAAAATCAATTCATTACAGGTAACCTGCGGAGACCAGACTGCTCCTCAGGCCGTTATTAACTTAAGCTACGAAGGAGCCGAGCATGAAGCTACAGCAACGGGCAATGGTCCGGTTAGCGCGACAATACATGCTATCCAGAAAATTCTGGGTCAGGACGTAGAGATTAAGGAGTTCAACATACATTCAATACATGGTGGAAGTGATGACGTGAGCAAAGTTGATATGCGTGTAATTCATGACGATAAATCGTACATGGGTTATGGGTTTAGTACGGATATCGTAAGAGCTTCCGCGAACGCATATTTGGACGCTTTGAATAAGTTTGTGTAGTGGTAAGTGCTCGACCAGAGTTATAATCTCGCCGCATGTGAGAAAATAAATTTTAAATCGGATTACGAGCTTAAAATTCGGTGTTAGTGCGTCGGAATTGCAAATCCCGGCAAGGGGAATTAACTTTGTCGTTGGATTTATGCAATCAACAGCTAATACACCGGAAGAATATATAAATAGTATTCCTGAAGAGAGAAAGCAACTAATGACAGAGTTAAGAAATATCATTAGAAAAAATCTTCCGGAAGGCTTTGAAGAAGTAATGAGTTATGGGATGATAAGCTATGTTGTACCGCATTCACTTTATGAAAATGGGTATCACTGCAATCCTAAACAGCCATTACCATTCATGAGTATTGCATCTCAAAAGAACTTTGTTGCCTTGTACCATATGGGTATATATGCAGACAAAGACTTATTGAAATGGTTTGTAGATGAATATGAAAAGCGTAGCAAAATAAAGTTAGATATGGGTAAAAGCTGTATCCGCTTTAAAAAACCCGATGCCATTCCAATGGATCTTCTAGGGGAACTAGCCTCTAAAATGACAACAAAAGAATGGATCGCTATTTACGAAAGCGCCATTAAGAAGCAACAACAATAACGGGTTTAACTCGCGAAAGAAAATAGTAAACAACAAAAAAATGAGCAAGACATTATTTGATAAGGTGTGGGACACTCACGTAGTGCGCAAGATTGAAGGCGGACCAGACGTGTTATTTATTGATCGTCATTTAATTCATGAAGTTACAAGTCCTGTAGCTTTTCTTGGATTAAAGAGTCGTGGCACAAAAGTTTTATATCCTGAGCGGACATTTGCAACCGCAGATCATAATACACCAACCATCAATCAACATTTACCAGTTTCCGACCCACTTTCAGCTAACCAGTTGAAGGCCCTCGAAACAAATTCTAACGAGTACGGAATAAGCCACTGGGGATTAGGTCATCAAAAAAATGGGATCGTTCACGTGGTTGGACCAGAATACGGCATTACGCAGCCTGGCGCCACGATTGTTTGCGGTGACTCGCATACGTCGACTCACGGGGCTTTTGGCGCTATTGCTTTTGGTATTGGAACATCTGAAGTAGAAATGGTTCTTGCTGCTCAATGTATTATGCAGCAAAAGCCAAAGAGCATGCGCATTAACGTTACCGGAAGTTTGGGCTACGGCGTTACGCCAAAAGATGTTGCCTTGTTCATTATTTCTAAGCTTACTACTTCTGGCGCTACCGGATATTTTGTTGAATACGCAGGTGAAGTATTTGAAAAAATGACCATGGAAGGCCGTATGACGGTTTGTAATTTAAGTATTGAAATGGGTGCCCGTGGCGGCATGATTGCTCCGGATCAAACTACATTTGATTATGTTGCAGGTCGTGAGTTTACGCCAAAAGGTTCGGCATGGGATAAAGCGATGGCTTACTGGCAAACGCTTAAAACTGATGCTGACGCGGTATTTGACAAAGAATACACGTTCGATGGTTCGGAAATTGAACCGATGATCACATACGGAACCAATCCTGGAATGGGTATGGGAATATCAAATTCAATACCTGACGCAAATCAGGTTGAAGGCGGTGTTGCTACTTACGAAAAATCTCTTGGCTACATGGGTTTCCATGAAGGAGAGTCGATGATTGGCAAACCGGTAGATTACGTTTTCGTGGGAAGCTGCACAAATGGTAGAATTGAAGATTTCAGAGCGTTTGCATCTGTGGTTAAAGGAAAGAAAAAAGCCGACAATGTAACTGCATGGCTGGTACCAGGATCGCATATTGTTGAGGCGCAAATTAAAGAAGAAGGCATCCTTGACATTTTAACTGAAGCGGGATTCACTCTTCGCCAGCCAGGATGCTCGGCTTGCTTAGCAATGAACGATGACAAAGTTCCTGCGGGAAAATATGCTGTGAGTACTTCAAACAGAAACTTTGAAGGAAGACAAGGCCCGGGTGCAAGAACAATGCTTGCTAGTCCGCTTGTTGCAGCAGCAGCAGCAGTTACCGGAGTAGTTACAGATCCTAGAACTTTGTTACAAGAAAAAGAATTGGTTTAATTTAAAGACAAAAGAGTAAAGACACAGGAACCAAGACAAGGCATAAAACTTTGGTGCTTTATCATGACTCCTGACTCTTAATTCTTGGCTCTCAATCCAGATACTTGATACCAAATACTTTATACGATAAAAATGGCTTACGATAAATTTAACATACTTACCAGCACAGCAGTTCCTCTTCCGATCGAGAATGTGGATACTGACCAGATTATACCGGCACGTTTCTTAAAAGCAACCGAGCGTGTAGGCTTTGGCGACAATTTATTCCGTGACTGGAGGTACAATCCTGATAATACACCTAAAGCAGATTTCGTTTTAAACGATTCTACTTATTCCGGAAAAATTTTAGTTGGTGGGAAAAACTTCGGTTCAGGATCATCAAGAGAGCACGCAGCATGGGCTGTTTACGATTACGGCTTCAGAGCTGTAGTATCCAGTTTCTTTGCGGATATCTTCAAAAATAATTGCTTGAACATTGGCGTATTGCCGGTTCAGGTTAGTCCTGAATTTCTTGAAAAGATCTTCAACGCAGTCTTTGCCGATCCTAAAACTGAATTAGAAATAAACCTTCCCGAGCAAACGATCACCTTGCTCCCTACAGGTGAAAAAGAAAGTTTTGATATCAGCACCTACAAAAAAGACAACATGCAAAATGGTTTCGATGATATCGACTATTTACAAAGCATGAAACCTGAAATTGAGGATTTCGCTAAACAGCTTCCACTTTAATTAATTTAGAGATCACACGGATTTAAGAAGATTACACAGAATTTTTCATCAGTGTAATCTTCTTAATCAGTGAAATCCCAAAGTCAGTGAAATCACCCCATACATGGAACAACGCAAAATAGAAATCATGGACACCACTCTTCGCGACGGAGAGCAAACTTCAGGTGTGTCTTTTTCGATTTCAGAGAAGCTGACAATCTCGCAACTTCTACTTGAAGAACTTCTGGTAGACAGGGTAGAAATCGCGTCTGCCCGTGTTTCAGAAGGTGAATTTGAAGCGGTCAAAGCAATCACTGAATGGGCCAAAGCTAACGGGCATATCGATGCTATAGAAGTTTTGTCTTTCGTGGATAACGGCGTTTCTATCGAGTGGATGAAAAAGGCTGGTGTAAAAGTTCAGAACCTGTTAACAAAGGGATCGCTCAATCATTTAACGCATCAGCTTAAGAAAACTCCTGAGCAGCATTTTTCAGAAGTGGCAAAAGCTATTGAATCTGCCCGATCCGAGAACATCTCGACAAATGTCTACCTGGAAGATTGGAGCAATGGCATGCGTAATTCCCCCGAATATACTTTAGAATATTTAGAGTTTTTATCTACGCAGCCTATAAAGCGAATTTTATTACCGGATACCTTAGGGATATTAATACCTTCAGAAACGTATAGCTATATCTCTCAGTTGACCGCGAAGTATCCGCAAATTCACTTTGATTTCCATGCACATAACGATTACGATTTAGGCACGGCAAATGTTCTTGAAGCTGTTAAAGCGGGAATAAACGGACTGCATTTAACCGTAAACGGCATGGGTGAAAGAGCTGGTAACGCGCCGATGGCGAGTGCGATTGCCGTTATAAACGACTTTTTACCAGAGACAAGAATCGCCCTTAAAGAAACTTCGATTTATAAAGTAAGTAAACTGGTTGAAACATTTTCCGGGGTAAGGATTCCTTCAAATAAACCCATCGTTGGCGAATATGTCTTCACTCAAACAGCTGGAATACATGCTGATGGTGATAATAAAAATAACCTGTATTTCAATGACCTGCTTCCCGAACGTTTCGGAAGAAGGCGTAAATATGCCTTAGGAAAAACATCAGGCAAAGCCAATATTGAAAAAAACCTTCAGGAGCTCGGTTTAAAGTTGAATGATGAAGACCTTAAAAAAGTAACCCAGCGAGTTATCGAATTAGGCGATAAAAAAGAAACTGTAACAAAAGAGGATTTACCATATATAATTTCAGATGTATTAGATAGTAATCTGTACGAAGAGAAAATCAAGGTAGAATCATATGTTTTAACACATTCAAAAGGATTAAGACCATCTGCAACTATATCAGTCTGTATTGAAGGCGAAGTTTTTGAAGAACATGCCCAGGGCGATGGACAGTTTGATGCTTTTATGAAGGCTTTAACGAAAGTTTATACAAAGCTGGAAAGATGCCTGCCCAAGCTTGTGGATTATGCCGTAAGAATAGCTCCGGGCAGCAGCTCTGACGCATTATGCGAAACCGTAATAACATGGGAGACTGACAATAAAACGTTTAAGACACGTGGTCTGGACTCGGACCAGACGGTTTGTGCGATAAAGGCGACCCAAAAAATGCTAAATATAATTTAAGGAGAATAGATAAGTATCGAGTATTAGGTACTGAGTATCAAGTGCGAAGTATTAGTATCGGGACTTGATGCGGAAACAGAAAAAAGCAAAAAATCACAAACAAATGAAATTAAATATCGCCCTTCTTGCAGGAGATGGAATTGGACCTGAGGTAATCGATCAGGCAGTTAAAGTAGTAGATGCTGTATCAAAGAAATTTGGTCATGAAGTTAGCTGGACCTCTGCCCTAACCGGCGCGGCGGCAATTGATGCTCATGGTGAGCCCTATCCAGACTCTACTCATGAAGTTTGCATGGCTGCTGATGCTGTTTTATTCGGAGCTATCGGTCACCCAAAGTACGACAATGATCCTAAAGCTACAGTACGCCCTGAGCAAGGATTACTTAAGATGCGTCAGAAGCTGGGCTTATTTGCAAATGTTCGTCCAACCTTTACATTCCCTTCTTTAATTGATAACTCTCCCCTTAAAAGAGAGCGTATTGAAGGGACCGATTTAATCATCTTACGTGAATTAACTGGTGGTATTTACTTTGGTGAGCGTGGCAGAAAAGATGATGGAAATACCGCTTTTGATACCTGTACATACACAAGAGCAGAGATCCAGCGCCTTGCAAAACTTGGTTTCGAACTTGCAATGACCCGTAGCAAAAAACTTTGCTGTGTTGATAAAGCTAACGTTCTCGAAAGCTCACGTTTATGGAGAGAAACTGTTCAGGATATGGAAAAAGATTTCCCTGAAGTTGAAGTAAGTTATGAATTTGTTGATGCAGTTGCGATGCGTTTGGTTCAATGGCCAAGCTCTTATGATGTTATCATTACTGAAAACTTATTTGGTGATATCTTAACTGATGAGGCATCTGTAATTTCCGGCTCAATGGGATTAATGCCGTCTGCATCTAAAGGAATTCATACCTCTTTATATGAGCCGATTCATGGTTCATATCCTCAGGCCGCAGGAAAAGATATCGCTAATCCATTAGCCACTGTATTATCAGCAGCAATGATGTTTGAAGATGCTTTCGGTTTAAAAGAAGAAGCTGAATTGATAAGATCAGTTGTAAATAAATCTTTAGCAGACGGTATCGTTACTGAAGATATTGCCGGAAAAGAAGGTAAAGCTTACAAAACCAGCGAAGTTGGTGACTGGCTGGCAAGCAACATCTAATTTTTTATAAAACAGAAATAACAGGCCCGCTATTTCTCAATAGCGGGCTTTTTATTTTCTGCGCTTTGTCATGCTGAGCGCAGTCGAAGCATATTAACCTTGAGTACGCTCTTCGACTCCGCTCAGAGTGACAAGCGAATTTACACAACCAATCATGAACAAAGTAATCAAACGGGACGGACAAACCGCCAATAAAATTTTCGACAACAGATCTCTTGAAAGAGATTACAGAACCCTGGTTCCAAGCTTGAAGGAAGGATTAAAAGTACTGGATGTTGGCTGCGGAACGGGTGCTATTTCAAAGGGTATTGCTGAACGAGTTGGACCATCCGGTCATGTGACCGGCATCGACAATACAGAAGCTTTCATTATTAGTGGAAGGGAAACCTATAAAGCCGTTTCAAACCTGGAGCTTATCCATGCCGACCTTTTTAGTTATGAACCGGAAGAGAAATTCGACCTGATTGTATCGGCAAGAACTTTGCAATGGCTCAGCACTCCGCGAGAAGCATTAATAAAGTTGAAAAATATGTTGAAGTCAGGAGGTCAAATTTCAATTTTAGATTACAATCATGAAAACCTTGAATGGAACCCTACGCCTCCCGAAAGCATGCAGAGGTTTTATGCAACTTTCTTAAGGTGGCGGGCAGACGCAGGAATGAACAATCAGATTGCTGAGGACCTGCCTGATTATTTAAGTAAGGTTGGCTTTGTTTCTATTGAAGTGCTTAACTCGGACGAGGTTTATAAAAAAGGAGATGATAATTTTCTTTCTAAAATTGGTATCTGGTCGAAGGTAGCAGGTTCGAGCCAAATAGTAGAGGACGGTTATTTGGATGAAAATGACAGACTAAAGGCTATCGAAGAATACAATCAGTGGATTGTAACAGATGCTGAAATGATGGTCATGAAACTGAAAGAGGTTAGAGGAACAAATCAATAGTGATAACGACGATTAAAATAATTGTATATTGTTTAAAAAACCCCATGAAAGTTCCATTCAGATTCAGGTAACCTTAAAAGGGTATCTTAATTTCAATAATCGCTAGTTATTGATCATAAAAGAATTGATTCTTATGAACATTGAAAACAACCTCGATTCTGTAGCTGCTTTAGAGCGATTGCAATCTGTTATAAAACGTACTCCTCTTATTTATAACGAGGGACTTTCCGAAAAGTATTCATGTCAAATCTACCTTAAGCGTGAAGATTTACAGGTGGTACGTTCCTACAAGTTACGTGGTGCATATAACATGATCAGTCAGTTAAGCAAAGAGCAATTGTTAAGAGGCGTAGTTTGTGCAAGTGCGGGAAACCATGCACAGGGAGTGGCGTTCTCATGCAAGAAACTGAATACAAGAGGAATGATTTTTATGCCTGAAAACACTCCGAAACAGAAGATCAGTCAAACCCGTATGTTCGGCGACGGCTTGATTGAGATAACTTTAGTTGGAGACACTTTTGATGATTGCCTTAAGGAAGCCCTCTCGTACACTGAGGCCAATAACATGACATTTATTCCCCCGTTTGATAATTATAAAATAATCGAAGGACAGGGTACAGTAGGAGTCGAAATTCTTGAAGATCTGCCTGATACTGATGTTGTAATCATTCCTATTGGAGGTGGCGGCTTATCAGCCGGGGCGGGGCTGTACATGAAAAACAAAAAGCCTTCCATTAAAATAATCGGCGTGGAGCCGGAAGGTGCACCTTCTATGTCGAAAGCCTTAGAGCAGGGAGCACCGGTTACTTTAGATGAAATAAATAGTTTTGTAGACGGGGCATCAGTAAAGCGAGCGGGAGAATTAACCTTTCCGATTTGTCAGCAGGTTTTAGATGAACTTATTCTTGTTCCGGAAGGAAAAGTATGCACTACCATTTTAAAGCTGTATAATGAGGATGCCATTGTTGCCGAACCGGCAGGCGCATTGTCTGTTGCGGCTTTAGATCTTTGTGCGAATCAGATCAAAGGAAAAAAAGTTGTCTGTATTCTTTCCGGTGGAAATAACGACATCGAACGCATGCAGGAAATAAAAGAGCTTTCTTTATTGTATGAAGGGCTCAAACACTATTTCGTGATCAGCTTTCCACAGCGTCCTGGTGCGTTAAAACTTTTTGTAAATGAAGTTCTTGGCCCGCACGACGATATCACACGATTTGAATTCATAAAAAAAATTCAAAAAGAATATGGCCCCGCTCTGGTGGGAATTGAGCTAAAGTCTGCCAACGACTATGCAGCACTAATTAGCAGAATGCAGGCGCTTAATTTTAAATACAAAGAAATCAATAAAGATCTTACCTTATTTGAATACCTGGTTTAAGCTAAAACTCGATAAATTTTTCAAGAATTACCGGGACAGATGCACCCTTTTTATACAAATGAATATCCCGGTTGATTGCCCGAATCCTGACACCATCCCGCTCTAAAAGGAGCTCCTCATACACACCTTTGAAAAACGAATCTATGAGTATAAAATTTTTGCTGCTCCAGCTTCGCTTCAAATCCACCCATTCGGGATAGATCGCGACGGTGTCTTTCCCGGCTTTTAAACCAAGTGTCTTAGCTTCCGATCGTGATAACACATTACAATCTGCCAGAAGTCTGGAAGTATACACATCCTGAGGATGATTATATAATTGTTCCGGGCTACCAGATTCGACAATTTCACCTTGATTCAAAACAATAATCTGATCAGCAAGAGAAAGGCCATCTACTGGATCGTGAGAGACGAGAATGACTGTAATGCCAAGATCATGCGAAAGTCGTTTTATATCAGCTCTGAGATGTGTCTTTAAAGGAGTATCAACCTGACTGAAGGGTTCGTCCATTAACAACACCTCGGGCTCGGTAATAATCGCCCTGGCAATTGCTACCCTTTGTTGCTCGCCGCCGCTTAAATCTGAAACTCTCTTATTGTGAAGATGGTCTATCCGTAAAAACTTCATAATTTCCCAGGACTTCTCTTCTTTATATTTCAGGTTGGTGTTCGGGAGCATAGACGCAACGTTGTCGTATACTTTAGCATAGGTGTTCAAGCTAAAATCCTGCGTTACCATTTTCATAGAATCGTGACCCGGAATCAACTTTTCATCAGGTCCCAGAATGGCCTCTCCTTTAAAAAAAACTGAACCATGATCAGGAGATAGTAAGCCATAAATAAGCTTGAGCAAGGTACTTTTTCCGCTTCCGCTCTCCCCTACAATCGCTATAACTTTTCCTTTAGCTATTGAAGCCGTCACTTCACGAACTCCGGCGAACGTATCAGTTGGATATTTTTTACTTACTTCCGAAAGCTCAATAAAAGACTGCATTGACATGGTCAAACTTAAGAAAATTTAGGTGCTTGATTTTAATAAAAAAACCCTGCTATAGTTATAGACAGGGTTAATATCATATCGGTTAATTACTTAAAAACCCACCATCACACCAAAGTTCAGGTTTTTAAGACCTTTTGGACCCTGGTTATCAGCAAAAACATCCGTATTATAATACTTTACATAAAAACCAAAATCGTCATAGCCTAAACGTCCAAAAGCTCCGTATCTGAAAGGATTGAGATTGAAATCATCTTTTACTTTTTCTTTACCGCGTTCGTCACTCACTTGCTTTGTTTTCCCGTTAATCAGAAATCCAATTTCAGGACCAAATACAAAATAGATTTTGTTTCCTTTCTGATCATCATTACTTCTGATCTGGAAAGATAATGGAACTCTTAAATAGGTACTACTGAAGCGATTCTTTTTAAAGTCTATATTCTCTTGCAGAGTATCCAGCGTCGGTTGATCCGGAAGAATTGTAAAATCCTTTTTAAATCGCATATGTGTCCAGTCTATACCGCTACCTATATATATTTTAAAATTATGGCTAAATCGATAACCCATCTGAAAAAACTCAAAGCCAACATTATGAGTTTTCCAGGTTTCCGTCTCCAGAAATTGGTTTTCAGGGGACAAAGTAAAGCTCCCATTATCGATAAATTTTGCCAATCCAAGATCTAAACGTGAAAGCGTTAGCTGAATAGAAAAATTAGGATGGCTTGTTTTGGTTGAATCCGTATCCTTGGATTCACACTCCCAGCTTCTAATCTTTATTGAGGTTTTAGATTTCTTTTTTGTTGAGTCAGTTTTTGCCTCCTGGGCATATACTCCGCTACTGATACAAGCAATCAGAAGAATTATAAGTTTAAGTTTCATTATGAATGTGATAAATCTATTCCTATTGTTTAGCCTGAAATTTTAATAGCCCAAGGTTTAAACCCGAAACCATGGTACCCTCATCCCCATCTTCAAACTCTATAATTTTATTCTTACGTTTATCAACTTTGCTCACCACAAAATTAACCAGACTGCCAACTGATCTGATTTTTCTTTCCTTTACTTGCGGCTCCTCAGTTGCTATCTCCGGTTCAGCTAAAGCCAACACCTGAGTTTCTGCCTGAATTTCTTTTGTTGCAGCTTTATGTCCTGTCTCCTGTTTAGCGCTGGCAGCCACTGGATTTTCTACAGGTTTATCCTCTTTCAAAGACGAGGTTTGTGCTATTGCGACCTCTGAAGAAGAAACTTTTGAAATCCCGGATTTTTTGCTTTTTAAAATTCCCTTAGAGATCGAAGGCAGACTTTTTGTTTCACTTGTTAAAGGTTTCTTAATATCAACATTTATCGCAACTTCCGGAGCAGGCTGAACAATCGTTTCTTCGATATTTACATCCGCTGTACCTGTTAATTTCATGGGTTCTTTTTGAGAGGAAAACCAAACACCCGCACCTACCACTGCAGCCATACTGGCAGCAGCAAGCCAAAGTACCGGAAAAGATCCTTTCTTTTTGTTGATATCTAATTGCTTCGAAATTCCTTCCCACACCGAATCAGCAGGCTGCATTTCTATAGAATAAAGCTTCTCGCGAAACACTTTATCAAAATCCTTATCTGTTACAGGGTCAATCTTTTTCATTTTCGTTATGTACTACCTAGAAATAAGCAAAACCTATTCTAAAAATTCTTCTTTTCGACTTCCAAATCGCGGATGTGAACATTTTTTAAATTTGAGCCGACTCCACCAGAGGTTCGGTATCGTCTTTAATATTCATTTTATCTGCACTCTTGCTCTCTTCCAATTTCCTCAGCTTTTCTTTTAAAATTGCCCGTGCCCGGGATAACTGAGATTTTGAAGCCCCTTCGGTAATTCCAAGCTGTTTTGCAATTTCTTTGTGCGAATAACCTTCAATTGCGTATAAATTGAATACCAATTTATAGCCGGCCGACAATTGCTGGATTAACTTCAATAAGTCTCGTACCTCCAATCCCTCCATGTCGAAAGTTACCTGAGGTGCATCATATACTTCGTCAAGATCCACAAGATTCATCATTCGTTGATTCTTTCTGTAAAATTCAATAGCGGTGTTCACCATAATCCTCCTTATCCAACCTTCAAAAGAACCATCTCCACGAAACTCATTCACCTTTTGAAACACTTTTACAAATCCCGTCTGCAAAATATCCTCCCCCTCAAAATGATCTTTGGCATACCGCATACAAACGCCCAGCATCCTCGACGCCAGCGTTTTATATAGCAGCTCCTGGGTTCGGCGGTCGGCCCGTTTACACCCTTCAAGCAAATCGTCAACAGATAATTTGCGACTTAAATTCATATACCTTTGAGAACAAGATGACTAAATATGACTTGTGGTTGCATTAATGAAAAATAATTATCGAATCATTTAAAACCGAGACGATAAAAGTAATTTTTAATATTTATTTTCCGGGGCTTACCTTTGTAAATTAACTTTATCATTACAATGAGTTTAAGTACCGTTAAGGAGAATATTTACATTACTCTTATAGTTAGATTATCAATCATACTTTTCCTGTTTACGATATGCCGCCTCGCCTTTTACACGTTAAACCAGGAACTTTTTCCAGATACTGATACGGACAGTTTTCTTACAATGTTGTTAGGTGGGGTAAAGTTTGACATCAGCGCAATATTGTATATAAATTCTTTATTTATAGTAAGTCAGATTATCCCGTTTAAATTTCGGCATAATCAGACCTATCAAAAAGCGTGTTCGTGGATATTCTACGTAACGAATGGCATCGGCTTGGCTTTTAACATCGGAGATATTGCCTATTATCCTTTTACTCTTAAGCGAACCTCTTTCTCGTTGTTCTCCCAATTCGCAAATGAGCAAAACAAAGCAAATTTACTTTCTCAATTTATATTTGATTACTGGTATATAACTATCTTACTGATCGCGTTAATATCTGTCATGGTTCTATTTTATAAAAGAACTCTGACGACTAAAATATTATTCAAAAATAATTGGCTATACTATTGTACATCAATAGCAATGATACCACTAATGAGTGGCTTAACAGTAGCGGGTATGCGCGGCGGCTTCAGACACAGTACACGTCCGATTACGCTGAGTAATGCAGGAGAATTCGTTAATAACACTTCGGAAGTTAGTATTGTTCTAAACACGCCTTTTGCCATAATCCGATCAATACGGGCACAGGTACTGCAAAAAGAAAACTTCTTTAGCGAGGAAGAAGTAAACAAAATTTATAGCCCCATCCACCCCGGCGACAATTCAGCAAATACACCTGTTAAAAAAAACGTTGTTGTAATTATACTTGAAAGCTTTAGCAAAGAGTACCTGGGTGGATTTAACAAAGATTTGGAAAAAGGGAAATACAAAGGGTACACGCCTTTTCTCGATTCATTGATGAATGAAAGTCTGGCGTTTACGAATGCTTATGCAAACGGGCGCAAATCTATTGAAGGCCTGCCTTCTGTCATCGCTAGCATACCGGGCATTCAGGAACCTTTTATTCTTTCAAATTACTCCAACAACCAAATAAACAGTTTCGGAAATTTGCTGTCGAAAGACGGATATCACACTTCTTTTTTCCATGGCGCTCCTAACGGTTCTATGGGCTTTAGCTCCTTTGTAAAAGTGGGTGGAATTAAACATTATTATGGGATGACCGAATACGGCAACGATGATGATTTTGATGGCATGTGGGGTATTTGGGATGAACCCTTCATGCAGTTTTGGGCTAAAAATTTGAACAGTTTTAAACCTCCATTTTTAAGTGTTCTCTTCTCTGTTTCATCCCACCATCCATTTAAAATCCCCGAAGAATTTGAAGGGAGGTTCCCTAAAGGCACTTTACCGGTACATCAAGGCGTGGGATATACAGATTATTCTCTACGCCAGTTTTTTAAAGCCGTATCAAAAACGTCATGGTATAAAAACACCTTATTTGTAATTACAGCAGATCATTCATCAGTAGCCTGGCATGATGAATATAAAACCTCTCTTGGCGCATATGCCGTACCAATATTAATTTTCGATCCTTCCGGCGATCTAAAAGGTAAAGAAGACAGGCCGGTACAACAGGCAGACATCCTGCCAACTATTCTCAACAAATTGCATTATAAGCATTCGTACTTTGCATTTGGCGATGACATGATCAATCAAAAGGAAGATCATTCTGTGGTTCATTTAACGGATAATCTTTATCAGATAATTATGGGAGATTATGTTTTAAAACATGATGGGAAAGCACCTGTGGCGCTCTATAATTACAGACAAGACAGATTACTCACCAAAAATATCATTGCCGGTAAACAAGAATTGATTGAAAAAATGGAAAGAAAGCTGAAAGCTTTTATTCAGCAATACAACAAACACATGATAGATAATACCATGACGATTAAGGCTCGGTAAAACGGTTTCTATTTAGCTATCCTTTCAGGCGATAGTACTTATAAATTTTAACGGCTGACATTATTATAATCACAAATAAAGTCAGCCCAACTAAGCCGTAAAGCCAGTCGATAGCCGTTTTTAACACTACTGTAAAAACAATGGCGACAAGAAATACCGTGGCTAACTCATTCCACAAGCGCAACTGAGTTGAGGTCCAGCTTGATGAACCTTTCTTTTGCTGATAGATAATTCGCTGGCACCAGAAATGATAAATTAAAAGACCTAATACAAAGGCCAGCTTTACAAGCATCCAATCCATCTGTAGCAAAGCTGGATTAAGATATATCATGTAGGCCCCGGCTAAAACGCTTAATATCATTGCCGGGGTGGTTATGATATTCCAGAGCTTGCTCTGCATCACTTCGAACTGGCGCTGCAAGACAATTCTTTCCTGCTCCGGCCTGTCGTTAGCTTCGACATGGTAGATAAAAAGACGAACTATATAGAATAGCCCCGCCATCCAGCTAACCACAAAAATTATATGAATTGATTTTGCGTAAAGATATTCCATATAAATCGGTGTGATTAAGACATGCTTTTACACAGAATATTCGTAAGAGTATTCCTTAACGACTTCAATGGCGTATTTTACGTTATCAAAAGGGATATCTGGCATTATTCCATGTCCCAGATTAAATATAAAACCTCTTTCGCCTTTCATTCTATCAAACAAACGATGGATACGTTCTCTAATAACTTTCTTATCGGCATACAAAACAAAGGGATCGAGATTACCCTGAACGGCGATACCTTCGGGTAAGCGTTTCTTTATATCCAGCAAATCCACATTCCAGTCGATAGAAATAACATCAGGCTTAGCTTCGGCCATAAGCGGAGCAAAAACCGAGCTGCCCTTGCAAAAAGAAATCACCGGGATATCTTTTCGGTTTAAACCCGAAATTATCCTATTAATATATTGGTGAGAAAACTCTTTGTAATCATCCCATGCCAATGCCTGAGCCCAACTGTCAAATATCTGAACCGCATTTACACCCGCTGCTATCTGAAGATTTAAATATTCAGTCGTCACATCGGCGATCTTAGCAAGCAGTTGATGTGCCAGTTCCGGCTGATTATGAAGCATTAATTTAGTAAGCTTAAAATCTTTTGAAGACCCACCTTCTACTAAATAACTCATCACGGTAAAAGGAGCTCCGGCAAATCCGATCAATGGAATTTTATTGTCCAGCCTTTGTTGAATAACCTTTATCGCATCAGCCACATACTGAAGCTTGTCATTTACTCCGGTCTGCAGTCTGTCAACATCTGCCTGAGTTCTAACCGGGTTTGCGAATTTAGGACCAACACCCTGATTGAAACTTAAATCGCCTCCCATTGCCTCGCCTGTCACCAAAATATCAGAGAACAATATAGCTGCGTCGATACCCAGAAGATCCACAGGGAGCATAGTTACATCAGCTGCCAGCTCAGGAGTTTTACACATTTCAAGGAAAGAATATTTATTTTTAATATCCCAGTATTCCTTCATAAAACGTCCTGCCTGACGCATCATCCACACCGGTGGTCTTTCGGTTGACTCGGAATTTGCTGCCCTTATAAATAAAGATTCTTTCTGACTATTGCTCACTGCCTTTATGTATTTCTTGTTCGATTCTGTCTATTATACCCTTAACTCTTGAGCTAATTTTCAGCTCCTTTGCTATATCGATATAAGCTTGTGCTTTTATAAATTCCTTTTTGCGAAGATTTAGGTTGGCCAACTGAGTTAAAACCAATCCTTTCTCATTTTCATTCTTCAGTGGAAAACGGCTGGCAATTTGAAAATGCCGTTCCGCTTCCGAAAAATTCTCACGTTTTAATTCAATGTTCCCAAACATGAATTCGTAATATCCACGCCTGCTTTTCTTTAACCTGTCGGGATTTTTTATTTCCCTTAGTAACTTTTCCGTATTTTTCAGGTCTTGCCGGTGATATGCTTTCGCTGCGAGAACCACAGTTCCTTCTTTAAAGTATCCGTAAAGAACAAAAATGATCCCGAAAACTATAATTGCCGAAAGCTCATAGGTTTGCTGATACACTGTCCATCCAAGCAAAACCAAAGCAATTGCTACAACCGCAAAACGAGCCCTCGCCGTAAGCATAAAATCTACTGGCTATCAGTAAATTTATAGCCTACACCACGAATTGAATGAAAGTATTTCGGGTTTTTTTGGTCCGGCTCGAAGTATTTACGGAAAGTAAGTATGAAATTGTCGATTGTACGTGTTGACGGGTAAACATCGTAATTCCAAACTGTTTCTAATATTTGCTCGCGAGAAACCGCATCGTTTCTGCGTTCGATAAGCAATTTCAGCAACATCGTTTCTTTTTTTGTTAGCGGAGTAATAGATCCATCATCATTCCGAAGCTCAAAAGAATTAAAATAAATAGTTTTGTCGCCGATTTTGTAGGTATTCAACTCTTTCTTCTCCTCGCCGCTTAGTCCCCGTTTTACCAGGTTATTTACACGAAGGATCAATTCCTCAAGATTAAAAGGCTTAACCAAATAATCGTCGGCTCCCTTCTTTAAACCAGTCACCCGGTCTTCGCTCGTGTTCTTAGCTGTAAGAAACATAATCGGAACCTCAGAGTTTTCCAACCTGATTGTTTCTGCAACCTGAAAACCATCGATTTCGGGTAACATTACATCCAGAATAATAAGATTAAAGCGTTCTTCTTTAAAGATCTTTAAAGCTTTTTTTCCGTCGGTTGCGGTGCTTACTTTATAGCCCTCAAGTTCAAGATTTAATTTAATTGCTTCGAGAAGATGATCTTCATCTTCAACCAATAAAATACGTTGTTTAGCTGCCATTTGAATTAAAGGTTACTTCAAATATACTTCCGGCTGACCGGTTGTTTTTAACTTTTATATGTGCCTGATGATTATCCAGCACTTGCTTTACAATGTATAAGCCTAATCCTGTCCCCTTTGTTTTCCTTGTATCCTCACTGCCTACACGATAAAACTTATCAAATATGCGCAGTTTTTCTTCATCACTAATACCAATTCCTTTATCGGCGACGGAAAAACGAATAAAATTACTTTCCCGTTGCAACTCCACCACGATTTCTTCGCAGGGTGGCGAATATTTCACTGCATTTTCTATGAGATTTGACACCGCAAGGGTTAAGGCGAACTTATCGCCTGTCAGATAAATCCCAGGTTCTATATTGCACTTAATTGTTTGAGTGCTACAGGTATGAATCTGCAATCGCTCTGCAACTTTCGATACCAACTCTGACAAATCGAAATGCTCCTTTGGAAACGAGTAGGAACGGCTTTCGATTCTTGTTGCGATCAGCATATTTTCAACCAGATCATCTAGTCGTTCAATATCCTTCAACGAATTTTTAAGAAAAGCCTCGATTTTCACGCGATCTAACTCTCGCTTAAGAATCGTTTGGATATATAATTTGATAGATGCCAGTGGCGACTTTAATTCATGTGTAACAGAGAGTAAAAAGTTCTTCTGCTGATCGTGAAGCTTGCGCTCTTTTTTTATAGTTTTTTGCAGATAATACGCACCCGAAATGAATATCAGAAGAAATACAGCGCCCTCGCTTAAAATCATTGTTTTCTTTTCCGGACGTTCCGCGATAAGCAACGAGGCCCACCATACAAGTTCGATCAGAACATAGATGGATAGAAAATAAAATATAACCAGCGGTTTCTTCATCTTATTAATGCTTACAGGTTCAGACAGGCTTGAAATAATTAGTTTTTCCTGAACACTATATCTAAGCTATCAAAAATTGCCCGTTTAGTTTTTTCAAGCTCCGTTTTATTGTGAGCTGATGATACAAAGCCTACCTCATAACCCGAAGGTCCTAAATAAATACCGCGGTTCAACAATTCGCGATGAAATATTTTGAACTTTTCCATACTTGACGCATCAATATCCTCTGCAGTTTGAATGTTTTTATCCGTAAAGGCAAACCAAAATATTGATCCTATAGAGAACACCTTAAATTTATAGTTTTTCGCTGTAGCAAAACGTTGGATAGACTCTGTAAATTCGTGAGTTTTGCTATTTAAGTCTTTATAGAACCCGGATTTAAGTAGTTCCGTCATTTGCCCGATTCCAGCAGCCATTGCAACCGGATTTCCAGACAAGGTTCCTGCCTGATAGACCGCTCCGTCAGGAGAAATATTACTCATGATTTCTGCCGAAGCTCCATACATTCCCACTGGCAGGCCCCCACCTATTATTTTACCATAGGTAATAATATCCGGCTTAATACCGTAATGTTTAGCTGCACCTTCAAAACCAAGGCGGAAGCCGGTAATCACTTCATCAAAAATCAACAAACTTTTATTCTTAGTGCTGATATCACGTAAAAACTGCACGAATTCTTTGTCCTGAATTAGCAAGCCATTGTTAGCAGGAATGCCTTCAATAATTATTGCTGCAATCTGATCAGGAAATTGTTTAAAAGCTTCTTCTATCGCGTTTATATCATTCAAGGGAACCACAATAGTCTCATCTGCGAATGACTTAGGTACTCCCGCAGAAGAAGTTTCTCCGAAAGTCACCAATCCTGATCCTGCTTTCACCAGTAATGAATCAACATGGCCATGATAGCAACCTTCAAATTTTAATATTTTATCTCGTTTTGTGTATCCTCTCGCCAAACGAATGGCAGACATAACTGCCTCGGTACCAGAACTCACAAAACGAATCTTTTCTATCAGGCTATTATTTTTGAGGATAAGTTCTGCCAGTTCATTTTCCAAAGCAGTAGGAGCACCAAAGCTCATCCCTCTTTGCATTACTTCAGTAACTTTCTCTCTTATTTTAGGGTTATTATGGCCTAAAATAAGCGGTCCCCATGAGCAGCAAAAATCAATAAACTGGTTTCCATCGGCGTCCCACACAAAACAACCATCACCGCGGTCAATAAAAAGTGGGGTACCGTATACAGATTTAAATGCTCTAACAGGAGAATTTACTCCTCCGGGAAAATAGGTTTTAGATCGTTCGTATAATTCAGCTGATTTTTCACGGGAGATATCTGGCTTTCCGGTTGTAGAAACCGGTCGTTCTTCTTCACTGGAAAAAATTTTTTTGAGAGAGTCAAGCATGGGGTAAAATTCAAAAATTAAAATTCAAAAGGCAAAATGAAAAAAGCAAAATAACCACGCGGGCTTTTTTATTTAAAATTTCAACCTTTTACTTTATAAAATCATCCACCCTTTTTCAAGGATTTCCTTTGCATGATATGTGATTATAATGTTAGCTCCCGCCCTTGTGAAAGCATACATATTTTCCATGGTTACTTTCTGTTCGTCAACCCATCCGGCTTTAGCAGCAGCTTTCACCATCGAGTATTCTCCAGAAACATTGTAACACGCTACAGGAAGATTAGTGTTTTCCCGGAGGCTTTTTATAACATCAAGATAAGCAAGGGCTGGTTTAACCATTAAAATATCTGCCCCCTCCTGCTCATCTAAAAAAGCTTCTCTTAATGTTTCTTTGGGATTGCGAAAATCCATCTGGTAAGCCTTTCTGTCGCCTTTATTAGGGGCAGAATCTGCGGCTTCGCGAAATGGCCCGTAATAAGCCGATGCAAATTTAATACTGTAGCTCATTATACCCGTATTAACGAAACCATTTGCATCTAATCCGGAACGAATACCCGAAATACGGCCATCCATCATATCTGAAGGTGCTATCATATCCGCACCAGCTTGAGCGTGGCTTAAAGCCATCTTTGCCAGTACTTGCACAGTTTCGTCGTTCGCCACGTAATCGTCGTGCATTATTCCGCAATGACCGTGGGTGGTGTAGGCACAGGTACATACATCCGTAATAACGAACAAATCATCACCAAAGGCTTTCTTAACCTCACGAACAGCGTTCGCAACAACTGAACTATCGCTGTAAGCAGTACTGGCATTTTCAGACTTCTCCTCCCCTACGCCAAAAAGCAAAATTTTATTTAATCCAAGTTTCAATATTTGTTCAACATCTTTAACCAAAGTGTCAGCAGAAAAATGATTGATACCAGGCATTGCATCGATTGCATTGGCGATATTTTTACCCGGAACGACAAAATAAGGATAGATAAACATCTCCTTAGACAGACGTGTCTCGGCTACCATTTCGCGAATTATAGGGGATTTTCTTAATCTTCTTGGACGAATATTCATAAATTCTATTTGAGAATAATTTCCATTGGCCAGGTTAAAGACCGAATACCGCTTCAACTAAACCTATTTCGTCCGGAGAATACGGCAAGGTATATTTCATACCCATCTCGTCAAACTTTCTTCCTGTAGCTCGACCAATGCAAATCACCTTTTGACCAGGTTCAATTAGATTGTCGACAAAATATGCTTCTACATTGGATGGGCTTGTAAAGATCAGCACATCGGCAAAAATAGGTTCGATATTATCTTCAATGATAGTTTCGTAGACTGGAAGATCAATGATCTTAGTTCCTGGAGACAGAGCCTTTTGTATGGTACGCAAAGAGTCTTTAGCACCCGGGAACAATACGTTGCATCCATTAGCCAATTCAGCAAATTCTTTCGCAATATCGGCAGTATCTATTCCCTCTTCCTCTCCGTTAAACTCAGGAACCCGGCCAAACTTTCTGAGAACATCTTCCGATGCGCGTCCCAGAACACCAAACTTGGTTTTCTTTGAAATTAAAGGATTTAGGCTGAAAAAGTATTCGATGGCGTTCTTGCTGCTGAAAAAAATCCAGTCCAGATGCTTCAAAATATATGGATCAAGCTTGTTGATCATAGGAAACGTGCGAATTAATGATCGTCCGTCTATTTCAATATTATGATTTTCTAAAGCCCGGCGAAAATAACTCATTTCAGAAATACCGCGAGTTATAAAAACTTTCTTCGGAAGTTTTCTGTCCTTCGCAAACTTAGAAACAATTTTCTCGGCCAGCCCTTCGGTAACATCTGCTTCAATAAAAAGTCTGTCGGGAAAGGAATCGCCTTCATCTGCTTTTGATGTCCAAACCTGAAACTTACCGCCTTCTTTTCTGCAATAGCAGCCTAAAGGCATATGACAGCCTCCGTTAAAAAGATTTAACACTTTCCGTTCAACTGCAATTTCCTCGGCTACAACAGCGTTGTGCAACACCTGCAAGCGCTCAAATAATTCAGTATCATTTTCACGGATTTGGATAGCGAGCACACCCTGGGCCGGTGAAGGAATAAATTCCATCGGTTCGAGCTCTTCAACGTAAAATTCGCTGAGATCAATTCCCAAACGCTGAACGCCGGCTTTCGCAATCATAATGGCGTCATAGTCTTCGTCTCGCAGCTTTTGAATCCGCGTAGGTACGTTTCCGCGAAGATCTTCAACTTCTAAATCAGGACGAAGCGATAATAATTGCGCTTTACGACGGTTGGATGATGTACCCACCATGCCTGCAAACTTTAAAGACAATTTTTGCTTGATATCTACACAATCTTTTAATATCAGAAGCAATTCATGCGGGTCCTCACGTTCTGAAACTGCGGCGATTATTAAACCCGGTGGATTTTGAGTTGGAAGATCTTTATGAGAATGTACGGCAATGTCGATAGAACCGTTTAAAAGTTCTTCTTCTAGCTCTTTGGTAAAAAAGCCCTTGCCCTCTAATTTATCTAAGCGAAGATTAAGAATACTGTCGCCCTGGGTTTTGATTACTTTTAGTTCGGCATTTATACCACACTCAGAAAGTCTATCTTTTACATGATTAGCCTGCCAAAGTGCGAGATCGCTGCCTCTTGTACCTATAATGAGTGTATTTTTCACAATAAAAAGTAAATTGAATAACAGGAAAAAGATTAGCTATTGTTTACCAATATCTCTTTTGCCATAACCATTGGAACGCTAATATATTTCTTTTCCATATAGTTCATAATCTTTTCAAGCACTTCGCGTGAATTCGTATCCAATTGACCTATATCATTAGCGAAAATAGAATTTACAGCAACGCTTCTGATTTCTTTTATTTTTAATGGAACATCTCGCATAGCAAGTTCTATCTGACGCTGCTTCAGTATGGGTTTGAACTCATTTATACTTTCTTCGATAATCTGTTCAGCATGAACAAGCTCCTGATAACGCTCCTGCATATTTTGATTCGCAACTTCTTGCAATCCCCGAACCTCAATAAAATGAACAGGATTAGAAGCCAATACCTCCGGGCATGTATCGTTCGGGATAGCAAGATCGACAATTACTTTTTTCTCGGTTTCTCCGATTAAAAGCGAATTGTAGATTTCTTTTGTAATGATAGGGTTTACAGCGCTTGTACAGGTAATGATTACATCAAAGCCCTTTTTGTAATTCTGCAATTCTGCCAGGCTATAGGCTTCACCTCTTAACTCTGTGGCTAAGGCTTCCGCATTTTCTAAAGTGCGATTAAAAATGGCGAAGTTTGAATATTTATGTTTTTGAAGGTACTTGCAAATATTTTTATTGGTCTCTCCTGCTCCTATTATAAGGATTCTTGAATTGGAGCACATGTTTAGATCACGAAGTTTGCGATATGCAAGGGAGACTACAGAGATGGGATTTTGAGAGATCTTGGTTTTTGTATAAACTTCTTTAGCTGTTTTAACCACGTGCGCCATAACAATACGCATAAAATCTCCGGTAAAACCAGCCTTTCTACACGTCTCGTACGACTTTCGAACCTGTGCCAGAATCTCCTTTTCGCCTACAACCAAACTCTCTAAAGAACACGAAACGCGAAGCAGATGGTTAAACGCTTGTTCATCCTCATATGTATTAACTTTGCTTACGAAGTCATCCAGCTTATCAATCGGAATGCAGAAGTTAAGCGTTTGAATGAACTCTTTTATAAAATCAAATGTTAACTGTTGTGATGCGGAAAAAACAAACTCAACTCTGTTACAAGTACCGATATAGAATATCTCAGGGATGTCGAATTTTTCTCGAACGTCATTCAATCTTCCTACTAATGTCTGATTACAGATCACCAGTTTTCCCAACTCCTTTAAATCTATCTGCTGATGAGTGAATGCTAAAACTTTTAAATGCTTCAAAGCTTGAAAGTATCTTAAAAAACCCGAAACAAAGGTAAATAATAAGCGTTCACGCCGTTGTCATTCCTTTGTCAAACAGAAGTATTTAGAACGCTTTTAAATAAAACGCGCCTTTAGAGCGCTGGATAA
>CBIHLM010000001.1:0-203414 GCA_966210515.1 uncultured Pedobacter sp. | reverse complement strand
AGTATGGACAACCGAGTTTTTTCAGTTGCTTTTGATGTAAACTTTGCTTACAAATTTATTTAAGTCTTTAAAATTATTGTATTTCAAAAGAAGGTAATCAGAAACCTGGCTTTGCGGTGTTTGCAAAACGAGATTTTTGAATTCCATCTGGTTGGTATCTATTGCGGCCTCGGTAGTCAGGTTTTTTAAATAGAAACCGCTCTTCTCTGTAAAGTTTAAATTTTGAACCTTTCCTTCGAAAAGATGTGTTCTTGTATTTATTTCTGAAACGACTGCATTAAGATTTCGTAAATGCAGATCATCAAAATTAATACGTTTTAAAACGCTTACACGATTGAAGTTCTTGTATTTAAAATCAATGTTATTCAAAACCACTTTATCAAAGTTCACCTTATACCTTTTTTTGGGCGTGGCACTAGGTTTTGTGGTTCCGGTATTAAAGTAATTTATTATAAACTGCAGATTAGTTTCTCCATTCTTAGAGGTTTTAAGGAAAAACTTTCCGTCGTCCATTCGCACAGTGTTCACCGAAACTATTCGTTCTTTTCTTGAAAAATAATTTAAATCGAGGGTAAACTTTGGCGAATGAAGAAGAGTATCTTTGTCGAGATCCTGAACATACAAACCTTCGAGTACTAAAGATTTGAATGGTTTGACATACAAACTCTTGATCGAGATTGTTGTGTTCAATTTTTTGGAAAGGTAATCCGCCGCTTTTTTCGCTACAACTGTTTGTACTGGCTTAAATTGCAGTGAAAACAGTAAAGCGGCTGCCAGTAAAATAATTACTGTCAGCGTCCAAAGCGTTATTTTGAGTACTTTTTTAATAATTTTGTAGTTTAACTAGCAAACAAAAAATTTAAGATACAGTTTTGGCAATAATCCTTGGTATAGAATCGTCCTGCGATGAAACTTCGGCATCTATATGTAAAGACGGTGAAATACTGTCAAATATTATAGCGAACCAAATAGTTCATCAGAAATATGGTGGTGTTGTTCCCGAGCTTGCATCCCGGGCACATCAGCAAAACATAATTCCTGTAGTACAAGAAGCTATTGCAGTCGCAAAAATAAACAAAAAAGACATCAGTGCGGTAGCCTTTACCCGGGGCCCCGGTTTATTAGGTTCTTTATTGGTTGGAACGTCGTTCGCAAAAGCATTTGCTCTTGCCAATTCTCTGCCCCTGGTAGAGATTAATCATATGCAGGCGCATATTCTGGCGCACTTTATTGATAATCCGAAGCCCAATTTCCCCTTTTTGTGCCTAACCGTTTCTGGAGGCCATACGCAAATAGTATTGGTTAAAGATTACTTTGAAATGGAGATTGTTGGCCAAACTACTGACGATGCTGCAGGTGAAGCTTTTGATAAAACGGCAAAAATTTTAAATCTTCCATATCCGGGAGGGCCATTGATTGATAAATACGCGAAGGAAGGTAATTCACTGGCTTACTCTTTTCCCGAGCCACAGATTCCCGGACTTGATTTCAGCTTTAGCGGATTAAAGACGGCGATATTATATTTCATCCGTGATAATAAAAAGCTGAATGAGAATTTCGTTGAGGATAATCTCGCTGATATTTGCGCATCTGTTCAACACCGGATTGTGACAATTTTGCTGGCTAAATTGAAACGTGCGGCAAAGGAATATGATATTAAAGATATAGCCATTGCAGGTGGAGTATCCGCTAACTCTGATTTGCGAAATACCGTACAGGAGTATGCTGGAAAATACGGATGGAATGTTTTTATCCCGTCTTTCGAATATTGTACAGACAATGCAGCTATGATTGCAATAGCCGGATATTATAAATTTTTAGCAAAAGATTTTGTTGGTCAGGATATCGCCCCTTTGGCGAGAATGAGTTTTTAAATTAATTAAATGGGAATCACATCATTAATCTTCGGACTCGTTATCGTTGTCCCCCTAATCTTTGTAATGTATTCTATTATCTTAAAGGATAAACAGCAGGGCAAATTAGGCGCAGTAGTTGTAGGGGTAATCTTTATCGTAGCAATCATAATTTCCTATTACGTCAACCGTAATAAGTAACAACCCTGATATTCTGTAGATCCCAGATCTTATGTCTCAAATCGCAAATCACTCCAGGCAAGCTATAGTAATAGGAGCTGGTATTGCGGGAATTGCCAGCGCCGTTCGCTTAGCACTTAAGGGATATTCGGTAAAGGTGTTCGAGGCGAATTCTTATCCCGGGGGTAAACTTTCGGAGTTTGAGGCCGCGGGATATCGTTTCGACGCTGGTCCGAGTTTGTTTACCATGCCTCAATACGTGGATGAATTGTTCGATTTGGCGGGAAAAGATCCCAGAGATTATTTTCAATACAGGCGTCTTGACAGGCTGTGTGCTTATTTTTATGAGGATGGCACATTAATTAACGCCTGGTCCGATCCGGAGAAATTTGCCGATGAAATAGCGGCCAAAACAGCCGATCCGGCATCTTCTGTAAAAGCTTTCTTAAAAAAAAGCGGGAAGATTTATTCCATCACAAACCACGTTTTTCTTGAAAAATCCCTGCATCGTTTAAAAACTTATTTGAGTATTGATACTTTAAAGTCCTTTCTTCAAATAGCCGGGATAGATTCAATGCGTAGCATGAATAAAGCGAATGAGTCCTTTTTCAGGGATGAAAAAACAGTGCAGTTGTTTAATAGGTATGCCACGTACAATGGTTCGGATCCTTATCAGGCACCCGCCACTTTAAATGTAATCCCTCATCTTGAATATCATTATGGTGCCTATTTCCCTGAAGGTGGAATGTACAGCATTACCACAAGTTTGGTAAAGCTTGCAGAGGATTTGGGTGTGGAGTTCAACTATAGCTCTCGGGTTGATGAAATCATAATTAAAAATGATGCTGTAAAAGGGGTAAAAGTTAATGATAGTCAGAAAAACGCATCGATTGTGGTTTCGAATATGGATGTTTGGTTCACGTATAAAAAGCTGCTGCCACATCTTAAAGCTCCGCAAGGTACATTAGGCCAGGAGCGGAGCAGTTCTGCGTTGATTTTTTACTGGGGTATTAATGGAGAGTTTCCTGAAATGGATCTTCACAATATTTTTTTCAGTAATAATTACCAGCAAGAGTTTGATGCTATCTGGAAAGAAGAAAAAATTCATCAGGACCCAACTGTTTATATCAATATTACTTCAAAATATAAACCTGATGATGCTCCACCCGGATGCGAAAATTGGTTTGTGATGATTAATGTTCCGTCAAATACCGGTCAGGATTGGGATACGCTTATCGCTCAGGCCAGAACAAATATTCTGGAAAAGTTAAGTCGTGTTTTAGGAAAGGACATTGAATCCCGAATCAAAAGCGAAACCATCCTAGATCCCAGATCCATCGAGTCCAAAACGTCTTCTTATCAGGGTTCTTTATATGGAACCAGTTCAAATAATAAATTCGCGGCCTTTCTGCGGCACCCGAACTTTTCTTCAGCAATAAAGGGCTTGTATTTTGCCGGAGGCAGCGTGCATCCCGGAGGTGGAATTCCACTGGCCCTGTTGTCTGCTAAAATAGTGGGCGATTTAACAGGCAAATAATAATTCACCTGCTCTACCTCTTAACACTGAGTTAATTTAAACCTTACCTTTCTTTAATTGACGGGTAACATGCAGCTAACATTGCGATAATACTTTTGCAACGAATCAAAAATTGTAAAAGTGAAACACAATCTCATTATCAGAATTTTAGCTATTGTTGTATGTATTACCGGAGTATTAATCTCAGATACTTTCGCACAAGGCAAAATCACTGGAAAACTTAGCGACAAAAAAACCAGTGAAACGCTTATCGGAGTTTCTGTAAAGGTTTCAGGAACTACCAAAGGTACCACAAGTGATGTTGAAGGGCGATATACTTTAGCAGGGCTATCCGCAGGTACATTTACATTAGAGTTTTCGTATGTGGGTTATCCTACCAAAAAGATTTCGGATATACTTGTTTCGGCAGGGAAGGTGACGAATCTTGATGTTGTGATGGAAGAATCTGGCCAGGAGTTGCAGCAGGTGGTTATCACGGCTACGGCTAAGCAGGAGTCTGTTAGCGGTTTATATGTACAGCAGAAAAATGCAATTAGTATGTCTAGCGGAATTTCTGCCGACGTGATCCGTCGTTCGCCTGATAAAAATACGGGTGAGGTATTGAAGCGAGTGAGTGGTGCCAGTGTGCAGGATAATAAATTCATCATTGTTAGGGGATTGAGCGACAGATATAACAATGCGATGATAAACAACTCGCCGCTGCCGAGTTCTGAGGCAGACAGGAAGACCTTTTCGTTTGATGTTATTCCTTCGGCGCTTATCGATAATGTTATTATAAGTAAAACCGCGACACCTGATCTTCCGGGCGATTTTGCAGGCGGTGCTGTTCAGATAAAAACTAAAGATTTTCCGGACCTAAAGAACTTGCAGTTCAGCTATAGCGTTGGATACAATAGTATTTCGACGTTCAAGCCATTCTACGGCAATTCACGAAGTATATTAGACTTCTCCGGCTTCGGCGCATCTTCAAGAGCCATGCCGTCATCTTTTCCAGCCTCGCGGCAGCGGTATGTTAACCAGCCAATCGATCGACGAGTTGCTTTAACCAAACAGTTTAATAATTCATGGGGGATAAACAATCTCGGAACCACAATGCCTACCCAAAGTATACAGCTAGTATATGGTAATTCGTTTCATTTTAAAAATGATAGCAAGCTAGGACTTATCCTTTCAACCAATTATAGAAATGCAGCAACAATTTCGCAGGAAGAGCGGAATGATTATAATGAAGCGGGAGCCACCGGTCGCGGTATTCCCTTGTTTCAATATAACGACAACTATTATAATTTCAGCTCTACGCTGGGCGTGCTGGCTAATATTTCATACATCAAAGGAAACCACAAGTTTGCGTTGAAAAATGTGTTCAACCAAAGCTTTGAGGATAATTACCTGCAACGCTCCGGAACATTTGATATACAATCACTACAAAAAGTCTCACAACAAGAGGTAACTGATAAATCACTTATAAACTCCGTTCTTGAGGGCGAACACCTTTTGTCGCAAAAGAATAAATCGCGTTTGAATTGGAACACGTCGTTTAGCAGAATTACAAACGACCAGCCCGATTTACGGCGCCTTGCCTTTGTGAAAAAAGTTACCGATAACGCAGAGGTCCCTTATCAGGCTCAGGTGCCATCAGTTGCTACACCGTCTACTGCAGGTCGCTTTTTTAGCGAATTAGGTGAAAATGTCTTTGGAGCTTCGGTAAATTATACACTGCCGGTTGAGATCAAAGGGCAAAACCAAACTATTAAGGCTGGATTATTGAAGCAGTATAAACAGCGTAACGTGTCGGCCCGGGTTCTTGGGTATGTGATAAATACCGACGACTTTGCCGCTTCTGAAGCCCTGCTAAGTCTTCCTCAGGGCCAGCTTTTCAGCTCTGCTAATATAGCTCAAGATAAGTTTTACCTTGATGATATTACGAATCCCGCCAATACGTATGATGGCTCGGGCGACTTAAATGCCGGCTATTTAATGATGACAAACGAGCTGTTCAAAAAGCTGAAAGCAACCTGGGGCCTGCGTGTTGAAAATTATATTGAAACGCTTGATACCCGCGATAATTCCGGTGCAGTGAGCATCAACAACAACTATCTTGATATACTGCCCTCAATTAATTTGTCGTATGCACTTAATGACGCGTCTAATCTGCGGGCAAGCTACGGAAGAACCGTTGCCCGTGCCCAGTTCAGGGAACTTGCTCCGTTCAGTTTTTATGACTTCGTTACAGGCACGGTGAAAATCGGAAACACCGAGCTTCAGAGAACCACCATTGATAATATCGACTTACGTTATGAGTTGTACCCTTCCCCCGGACAGCTGATTTCATTTTCAGTGTTTTACAAGCATTTGATAAAACCTATAGAAAGCAACATCCTTTCGGGATCGACTGCGGCAAGTAAATCAATTTCCTATATAAATGCGCCCGAGGCCGAAGTTTTCGGGGCGGAACTAGAGTTAAGACACAACCTTGGCTTTATTAATTCGGGTTCGGTTTTCTTCAAAAACCTGGTGTTTACGGCCAACGCCGCTGCAATAAAATCACAGGTGAATTTTGGCAATGCAGTAACCATATTAGATAAGCGGCCATTGCAAGGTCAGTCGCCTTATCTTATAAATACAGGCTTCCAGTATTCAGAACCTAAAAGCGGCTTGCAGGCCAATTTACTTTACAACAGAATTGGAAGACGAATAGCTATTGTTGGCTTTGGTCAATACAACGGCGACACGTTCCAGGCCGATTATCCGGACATTTATGAGGCACCCCGCGATTTGATTGACTTTCAGTTATCGAAATCAATAATTAAAAGTAAAGGAGAACTGAAACTCAGTATTAGTAACCTTCTTGATAGCGATGCAAACTTTTACCAGGACATTAATACAAATAAGACTTACGATTCTGGTTCAGATCAGTTGATTAACTCGGTTCAGTTTGGCAGAACAATATCCCTGGGGTTTGGATACAAATTCTAAGAATTAATCATAAGGTAACATAGGGTTAAATCCCTGATAATACAACAAACTTATTTTTGAAACATCTTACAAAAGAGAAAATTATGAATATTAAAAGAACTAAATTTTTTACAGTTATGCTGTTTGCAGTGCTAACTGTGTTCAGTGCTTGTAAAAACAATGATCCCGTTGATGAGGAGATTATTGTGAAAGAGCAGGAAATTTTAGAAGGTCAGATAACTTCTACTAAAACCCTCAGTGCGAATAAAGTTTACCTTTTGAGAGGATATGTTAGGGTAATGGGAGGGGGAAAACTTGTTATTCCCGCAGGTACAGTAATTAAAGGTGAAAAGGCAACTAAAGCTGCACTTTTTATCGAGAAGGATGGTGACATTGAAGCAAATGGTACTGCGTCTAACCCGATTGTTTTTACGTCTGACCAGGCGGTTGGTATGAGAAAAGAAGGTGACTGGGCGGGAATCGTTATCTCTGGAAATTCTACGGTAAATACTGCTGACGGAACTGCTAAATACGAAGGAGGAATTTTAGGAGCTGGCGTTGCCGAATATGGTGGAACCAATCCGGCTGATAATTCAGGAAGCTTTACCTACGTACGTATCGAATTTGCCGGTTATCCTGTTGAGGCTGACAAAGAATTGAATGGCCTAACTCTTTGCGGTGTAGGTAGCGGAACAACATTTCACCACGTTCAGGTATCATACGGTGGCGATGATGGTTTCGAGTTTTTTGGTGGAACCGTTAATGCAACCCACCTGATTGTTTACAGAACTGTTGATGACGATTTCGATTTCGATCACGGTTATACCGGCAAGATCCAATATGGTATTTCGATAAAGGATCCTAATCTTGCAGATAAGAGCGTTTCAAAGGCTATCGAACTTGAGAATAAGGGTGCCGTAACAGGAGGTAAATATACAAAGCCTATTATGTCTAACTTTACTTTCATCGGTCCTGGACCGAGCTCAAACGCTAACCATGGCGCGGGTATCCATTACGGACTTAACAGTAGATTGGTTTTAGCAAATTCAATAATCGTTAACGCTAAAGGAAATGCTGTAGAATTTACAGAGTTCCCGGCGGCTGAGGCACTTGCAGGCAGAGCAGGTTTCTCTAACAACATTGTATTCGGTAACGCAGCCAATTATGGTTTGTCAGGAACGGTAACTTCGTTTGCAGATGTAGCTGCTTTGACTACGTTTGCAGGAACGAAAGGAAACACCACTGTAGCCAATGCAGATGCAGCCGGCTTTAACAGCATTGAGTTAGGTTCACCTAACTTAACCCTGAAAGCTTCTTCTCCGGCAAACGGAAAAGCGAAGTTCGAAGGCGACCTTGCTACTGGTTTTACGGTAGAGACATTTGCAGGCGCTATGGGCACTACAAACTGGACCTCCGGATGGGCTAACTGGGATCCAAAAAATGCTATCTACTAAGATTTGTAAAAATTTGAGAAAAGCCCCGCCATTTGGCGGGGTTTTTTAGTTTAAGGAATCTGTAAGTATTTGTTCAATCGCTCCGTATAGAAAAATAAAAGCCCTATGAAATTATTAAGTTTATTATCTCTGGTCCTGATTATTCAAATAGCATCTTGTAAAAAGAATAGTCTTAGTATAAAGGATAGCCCTCTAACAACCTGTCCCGAAAACGCCGAATGTTCATACGTATTCACCGAGCATTCCGACATCCAATCAAATGGCTTAATCCAGGGTGATTATAGAGTGTTTAAAAGTGTGATACAAATACCTGTCTTTTCTTATAAACAAGAATCTACCTTATGGATTAAAGCACCCATGCAAAGCGATGAGTTTTTATTACGTCCTGATGAAATTAAAAACGGATTTGTTAAATATTTAAATAGCGACATACTATTGCGTAATACAGTAGATTTAAAACCTGTCGGAGGCTTTGTGAAAGGCAAAAATTTAAGTCCTGGAAATCCAGCTGATCAAACCAAATGGCTGATCGAAGCTGAAATAATTATGGCTACAGTTGAAGGAAACATGCCATTAGATACCCTGCACTTAAAACAGTATTTCTATCCTAATTTCGTGTATGATTAAAATCACGGCTCATATGCATAAACCACCTCATACGAAGCATTCTGAAGTTTAGACGATAACTGCCCAACTTTCAAGTCCCGATCCTGCGGTGTTGCCTCGCAAACTGAATACCTTTTTCCGTTATAAATTATTGGCTTCCCGGTAGGTTTGTTAAACTGCACAGCCATTGTAATATGTGTTGGATACAGGAGAGCAATCATGGGCAGATTATATATCTCTTTAACCAGGTAAAAGAATAATGCTGCTCTGTCATCGCAATCGCTGTATTCTGAAAATAAGGTTTGTTCGGGTGAGAGGCGTTTCTCTTTGCCAAAATTCAAATCATCATCGGCATATGGAAACGCGTTGCGGGTAAAGCGCATTAAATAATCCACACCTTTTTTCTGACTCATTTTGGCGATGTTCTTTTTAAGATTTGGAATTAGTGAGCTATAGGTTTGTTTGCTTAGTGGAATATTAAAATACGAAGCAAAGTCTACGACAGGATAATTACGGAAAATCCCCTGAATTTCTGAGTTCATCAATACATCGAAATGATAAACCCGTTGCTTATAATTAAAAGCAATATTTTTCACCGAATAGTCTTCTGATTTGAATTCGGGCATTTGGGTTACCTTATACGAAAATGAATTTTTGCCTTCGGGGATAACAATATCTACAGGATAGATCTTATTTCTTTTCAGATCGATATTATCGTAGTCGTGAATATTTAAGCATACGTATTGTTTACCGTTGCTCGTATAAAAGGGAATGTCAGAAATGTCATCATCGCTTAAAACATAAAAAAGAATTTTATCTTTTTCCAGGGCAAGCCTTGCATCGTAACCGGTTTTGGCCAGAAAGAACCACTTGTATAAAGTGTACCGATAATAATTCGTAGCCTTTGGAGCTATTTGCTGCGCCGTTTTGCGGATCAACTGATAATAGAGCCAGTCGTTTAACTGGTGTTTTTCTTTATGAGAGATTAGAGCTTTTACTATTGGCTGGTAATTAGATTTGTTTATCGACGTGTAAAAGGCGCTAAGCATTTTTTCGTCGACGGTGTCTGAAAATTTAACCTTCACCGATTCGTCCAGTTCGAAATTGAAGGTGCTTCCATAAAATTCGAAACTATAATTCTGTGCCACACTTTGACTGTGCCAAAGCATTAGCAGGAATATGAGTATCGTTGTACCCCCTGAAGTATGTTTTAGGGCTCTCAATTTCTTAGATTAATTAATATTAAACTTACATAATCTTAATGTATTTAACGTGCCTTGTATCAAAGAGTTTCGTGATTATGCGCATTTGTTAAAAGATTACAATGTCACGTTTTTGAAAATAAATTTTGATTTGAATTATATTCATCGTAATATTGCAATGTAATGGGATTGACTAAATCGGAAATTTTTACTGAAGAGCAAAACAGGTTGGCTCAATTATTAAAGGCTTTAGCTCATCCGGCCCGAATTGCGATTATACAGCAGATCATAAAAACAAACGCCTGTATATGCGGAGATTTGGTAGACGAGTTAGGTTTAGCTCAGGCAACAATATCACAACATTTAAAAGAGCTTAAAAATGTGGGCTTAATTCAGGGAACCATAGAGGGAGTGAGTGTGTGTTATTGCATAAATCCGGAGAGTTGGAAGATGCTTGAAAGCATATTTGGAGATTTCATCGCCTCGTATCAAGGTTCAAAAAACTGTTGTTAAAATTTTTTGCATTAAATCATCGCAATATTGCAATAATACAAATAATTAAAATTATGAAAACAGACGACGAAGTAAAAGAAATGGTAAGGCAAAAGTATAGTGAAATTGCTTTGCAGGATAAATCGACGAACGAAACTTCATGTTGTGGCTCCGGCTGTTGCAGCGAAGAGGTTTACAATATCATGAGTGATGATTACAGTAATCTCGAAGGATATAATCCCGACGCCGACTTAGGCTTGGGATGCGGATTGCCTACCAAGTTTGCGCAGATAAAAAAGGGCGATGTTGTAATTGATCTCGGATCGGGCGCTGGGAATGATTGTTTTGTAGCCAGGGCTGAAGCAGGTGAGGCAGGTAAGGTAATCGGTATCGACTTTACCGAAGCCATGATAAATAAGGCAAGGGAAAATGCCGAAAAACTTGGATTTCATAATGTTGAGTTTCGCCAAGGCGATATTGAAAAAATGCCTGTTTCTGCAAACATTGCCGATGTAATTGTAAGTAACTGTGTGTTGAACCTGGTTCCCAATAAGGACAATGTGTTTAAGGAGATTTATCGCGTATTAAAACCGGGAGGACACTTCAGTATTTCTGATATAGTTTTGGTCGGAAATTTGCCTTCTCAGTTGCAGAATGCCGCCGAAATGTATGCCGGATGTGTTTCGGGAGCCATTCAAAAGGAAAATTATTTAGATCTGATAAAAAATAACGGATTTGAAAATATTAAGATTCAGAAGGAAAAGGCGATTACAATTCCAGATGATATTCTTGCCAATTACCTGAATCCAGAGGAGCTGCTTGCTTATAAAGCAGGTAACACGGGAATATTCAGCATTAGTGTATTTGCGCAGAAACCCTCGGAGGAAGCCTGTTGCAAGCCGGGATGTTGCTCGTAGCAATTTGGTTTAATTGGATTTCATACCTGATTTAATCCGTATCTTATTAATATTGCAACATAGAGCGTTGAGACCTTAGATTAGGTTTCAATGCTTTTAAAGGTTAAAAAAATCGAATAGAAATTACATGTCAGCTATTAATTGCGCTCCGGCGGCCGAAAGAAAAAAACTCAGTTTCCTTGATCAATACTTAACCTTATGGATATTTATTGCAATGGCGCTCGGAGTTGCAATCGGCTATTTTTTACCATCTTCTTCCGCATTTATCAATTCATTTTCAAACGGAGCTACAAATGTTCCTTTGGCTATAGGATTGATTTTAATGATGTATCCACCCCTGGCGAAAGTGAAATATGAAAACCTGGGAGAAGTGTTCAGAAATACAAAAGTATTGAGCGCATCACTGATATTAAATTGGGTAATCGGACCCATTCTGATGTTTATTCTGGCGGTTACTTTTCTGCATGATAAACCCGAGTATATGGTGGGTTTAATTCTTATCGGACTCGCTCGTTGCATTGCTATGGTTATTGTATGGAACGAACTGGCTGAGGGTAGTCGCGAGTATGCGGCAGGGTTGGTTGCATTGAACAGTATTTTCCAGGTATTATTATATAGTGTTTATGCCTATGTTTTCATCACTTTGCTGTTGCCGATGTTCGGAATGGAGGGCGCGGTGGTCGATATTACCATTCAGGAAATTGCGAAATCAGTAGGCATTTACCTCGGAATTCCTTTTGCCGCGGGACTCATTAGTCGCTATAGTTTAATCCGCTTGAAGGGAGAGGAGTGGTTTACCAAAAAATTCATTCCTTTAATTTCTCCAATCACTTTAATCGCCCTGCTTTTTACCATCGTGGTGATGTTTAGTTTAAAAGGGGAGCTTATTGTCCAGATACCGATGGATGTGGTCCGGATTGCCATTCCTTTGGTGATTTACTTCGCCATCATGTTCCTCGTGAGCTTCTTTTTTGGAAAAGCATTGGGCGCGGATTACTCGCAAAACGCCTCTATAGCATTTACCGCGGCTGGAAATAACTTCGAATTGGCGATCGCTGTAGCCATTGGTGTGTTCGGCATTAATTCCGGGCAGGCTTTCGCCGGCGTTATTGGTCCGCTGGTAGAGGTTCCGGCATTAATCGCATTGGTAAATGTGGCTTTTTGGTTGCGAAATAAATATTATAAGAAGGAAATCCTTCAATAATTATTTAATAATAAACATATAAATATGAACACCTGCACGATCTCAAATCTAATGTCTCACATCTCAAACGGCGGAGCGCTCTTGAGTACAAAAAAACAACATCCACAAACGAAAAATCTCCTTCGATGAAAATCGCTTTATTTTCAGACGTACACGCAAATCTTCCGGCACTGGAAGCTTTTTTTAAAGATGTAGACGCTAAAAAGCCCGACGCTATTTATTGCCTCGGCGATCTGGTAGGATATAATATCTGGCCAAATGAAGTTATAAACGAAATTCGCAGACGCGGTATCCCAACCATCACGGGAAACTATGACTTTGGAATCGGTCGTAAAAGTGATGAATGTGGATGTGCGTATAAAACAGATCAGGAAAAGGAAATGGGAAAAATCTCCATCTCATTTACAAATGAATTGGTGAAGGATGAAGAGCGGGCATATTTGAGAACGCTTCCATCCCATATCCGGCTTGACTTTCAGTTGAATGAAGATAAGCTTAGTCTGTTATTGGTGCATGGCAGTCCGCGGAAGGTGAATGAATATCTGTTTGAAGACCGTGAGGAAAAGAGTATGATTCGTATTATGGAACAGGCAAGTGCGGATATTATGTGCTTCGGTCATACTCATAAGCCTTATCATCGAGTTTTATCGACAGAATCTGATGGAACTCAACGTTTCCGCCACGCCATAAATATTGGGTCGGTAGGTAAGCCAAAAGACGGCGATCCTCGTGGCGGCTATGTAATCATTACAATTAATGATAATGCTTCAATTCTCGACAAAGACAGTATTCAGGTTGAGTTTGTCCGGTTTGAATATGACGTTGAAAAAGCGGCCAATGCGGTGGAAGATAGTCCCTTGCCAAATGAATATGCAGAAATGTTACGTAAGGCCTAGTTATGAGGATTGCAGTTTTTTCGGACGTTCACGCAAATCTCCCCGCTTTCGAAGCATTTCTTAAGGATTTGGATAGTAAAAAGCCCGATGCAGTTTATTGCTTAGGCGATTTAGTTGGCTATAATGTTTGGCCCAATGAAATTATCGCTGAAATTCGAAGACGGGGAATTGCAACCATTGCTGGTAATCATGATTTGAAAATTAAAACCCTTTCTGATTCCTCAGGGAAGAATCATGCTTATCATATTATTGATGAGGGAGCCCGAGTATATTTGAAAGCTTTACCCGCACATATTCGCCTCGAGTATCAGCTTAATGAAAGTTTACTAAATATGCTTCTCGTACATGGCAGTCCGCGAAGCGTGGAAGAATATATGCTTGAAGATCTTCGGGAAGAATACGTGCTTGATCTGCTAGGGCAGGCAAGTGCCGATATCCTTTTTTGCGGCCATTCTCATAAGCCTTATCACAGGGTAATTAAAGCGGCTGAAGGTGTTAAACACATTATAAATACGGGCTCTGTTGGCAAACCGAAGGACGGTGATCCGAGAGGCTGTTATGTGCTGCTGACGCTGGATGATAAATTCGATAAGGCAAATATGCAAGTGGATTTTGTCCGGTTTGAATATGATGTGGAGAGAGCTGCAAAGGCTGTTGAAGATAGTCCGCTTCCTGACCAATTTGCGGATCAGCTAAGGAAAGCATATTAAGGCTTAACGTAGACAACGTTTCGAACGCTGTCTGCGCTAAATTTTCCCCAATTAAACCCGGGTGTAGTGGGAAAAACCGGAATGAGCCGACCCCTTAGCGAAATGAGGATTTGCAACAGAACACAGGTATATATGTGCCACAAAGAAGGATGCTGATTTCTGATCCCTTTTATCGCTCTCGGTTCCTGGATTTTTAACCGAATAAATCCGCCCATTTACCGACCTCTCCAACGGCTCTGCCTAATATCTGTTGTCTGCATGTTTAAACTCCTATACATTTGATTTGATAAGTAATTTGTTTAAAAAAGCAGATGCCAGAAAGTAACAAATGTTTTTTGCTGCGTCTGATAAAATAAAGAGGCTTAAAAGATTTTATTAAGTTTGAATTAAATAGTGCGAAATGGACGGAATAAATAAACGAAAGAAGTTTGGAACCGGGAAGAAGTGGGTTGGGATAGCTTTGCTGATCTTTGGAGCGATAATGCTTTTAAGAAGTTTAGGGATCTTTGTTCCGGATTGGGTAATAAGCTGGCCAATGGTTTTAATAGGAATCGGAATTTTTACCGGACGCCGCCATCAGTTCAGGAATCCCAGTTCTTTTATTTTAATAACGATCGGAGTGATCTTTCTGGCTGAGAAGATATTCTCGCATGTGGATCTGGATGATTTTATATGGCCCATTGCTATAATCGGACTCGGACTTTATCTGATAATCGGAAAAAAGAAGATTACCAACTGGGGTAAAGAAGATAATGAACCTGTTGGGTCTGACCTGACCTGGGATAAGCGGGTTAATGAAGATAATGAACCTATTTCCCCCACACAGGGCACGGTTGACGATTATATTGATATCGTATCAATTTTTGGTGGAGTGAAGAAAAATATTGTTTCTAAAAACTTTCAGGGTGGCGAAATAGTAGCAATAATGGGAGGCGCTGAAATTATTTTGACTCAGGCAGATATTCTTTCGCCCAGAGTTGAACTTGAAATAACGCAGGTATTTGGCGGGACGAAAATAATTGTACCTCCGCATTGGAAAGTGTCGTCTGATTTAGTCGCAATTTTCGGTGGAATAGAAGATAAACGACCATTGCTTATGAATCAGGCTATCTCTGAAGAGAAACATCTGGTAATTAAAGGAACTTCCATTTTTGGTGGAATAGATATTCGCAGTTTTTAATAAAGAACGTGGCTACACCGCTATTGTCATCGAAGCGTGTTTTAGGATTCCTTTTTGGAGCCTGGCTTATATGGATGGGCTTGCATGCAGCAACGCTATACTGGCTGGGTTTTGATGTTCAAACTTGCTTAATAGATGCTGCGGTAAACAATGTTTCCATCCTTTTTTCGGCACTTATTGTCAGTAATACCTTAAGATACTATCAGCCAGGCAAGGGAAAGTATTTTTATATTGCTGCGTGGTGTGCTCTGCTTGCTGCGCTGGCTGTTTTTATTACTCGGTTTCTGCTGTTGAAGATAGCCTATAATGATGGGCTGATTGTTGATTCTATTTATGTAGCTGTAATTGATAAATCTCTAATCATCAGGTTTTGTGTTGCTTTTCTTGTTATCAGCGGAATGGCTTTAATTAGCATGCTGTGGTATACTCAGCAAGAACAGAAAGAAAGCGAGCGGCGAAAATCTGATGCAGAACGCCTGGCACGTGATGCTGAGTTGTATAATTTGCGCCAGCAATTACAACCACATTTTCTTTTTAACAGCTTAAACTCAATAAGTGCACTTATCGGAAGAAGACCAGATGAAGCCCGTACCATGATTTACCAGCTATCGGATTTTCTTAGAGGGACTTTGCGTAAGGAAGAAAATGAATTTGTTACGCTGGAAGAAGAATTGCAACATTTGCAATTGTATTTAGATATTGAGAAAGTACGGTTTGGACACCGGCTCAAAACTGAAATCAGGCAGGAGGAAGGTTGCGGTGGGTTAATTTTACCCGCTATGCTTTTGCAGCCTCTTGTAGAAAATGCTATCAAATTCGGATTATACGATACCACAGGTGAAGTTGTCATAACGATAGACGCAAAGTGTGTGCAGAATTATCTGCTGATGATCATTCAAAATCCCTACGATAAGGATACTGTCAGACCAAACAGCGGAACCGGATTTGGTTTGGATAGCATCAAAAGAAGGCTTTATTTATTATTTGCCAGAACTGATTTACTGGAAACTTATGGAGAAAATAATATTTTTATGACAAGCGTTAAGATCCCTCAGATATGACAAAGGCTATCCTTATAGATGACGAACCCTTAGCCAGAGAAGTGGTCAAAGAGTACTTGGAAGAGTATCCTGATGTTCAGGTTGTAGCCGAGTGTGGTGACGGATTTGAAGGCGTTAAAGCAATTGCTCTACATCAACCCGATTTGATTTTTTTGGATATCCAGATGCCGAAAATCACCGGATTCGAGATGCTTGAACTTATCGAGCAGCGTCCCGGTGTAATTTTTACTTCAGCATTCGATGAGTATGCTATTAAAGCTTTCGAAACCCATGCGATTGATTACCTGCTGAAGCCTTTTTCCAAAGATCGTTTTAAAAAAGCTATTGAAAAGTGGATGGAAAGAAAGAACCTGTCGGAAGCCAGACAGCAGGTACAGGCTCTGCTCGAAACTGCGCCGGTTTCACCAATCCATAGTGAGCGCATCGTGGTAAAATCGGGAAGCTCAATAAAGATTATACCCACCGCCGATGTCATCTATCTTGAAGCGTACGATGATTACGTGAAAATTCATACTTCAGAAGGCGTATTTCTGAAAAATAAGACAATGCATTTTTTTGAAAGCAGTCTAGATGATAAGCAGTTTGTGCGGGTGCATCGTTCTTTTATCGCGAAGGTTTCAGAAATAACTAAGCTTGTGCCTTATGAAAAAGATTCTTACCGGCTGGTAATTAAATCAGGCGAAAGCCTGCCGGTGAGTAAAACGGGGCATGTAAAATTGAAGGCACTGCTGCAGTTGTAGGAGAAATTTGCTGTGTACAGTTTATTTTTAAAACTTCACAAACCGCTCAATTTGTTGTTTTGTGAATTTTAAGGTATCCTCTTTAAATAGCTTATTGATCTCGTCAAACTCTTTATGAATGTGTGGAATGTGTAATTTTAACGACATAACATCCAGGTTCATGTAATGGCAAATACCCGTCATGTGGTCCACTCCTCTAACGTTTCCATATTTCCCGGTTGAGATACCAACCAGTGCTGTCTTTTTGCCACTGAAGCTTGATGGGAATTCGCAGGCATCAATAAAAACCTTTAAAATTCCCGGAAAACTTCCGTTGTACTCAGGAATCACAAAAATGAACTTCTCGGTTGCCGAAATTAAATTCTGAATTGGCTGCCAGCTTTCAATTTTCTGGTTTTCATACATTGCAGGGTGTATGATTTTCTCGGGAAGATTGCCCAGAGATAAGATTTTTGCATCAATACCCAAATCCCAAAGCATGCCTTGATAGTGTTCTGCTACTCTCAATGTATAACTTTCGGGTCTGTTTGTACTGGCAATAATGGTTGTCATGTTGTGGATAATATGTGCAAAACCAAAAGGTGCTGCTCTGATTAAATTGTTTAAAGTTTGTATCTTAGGCGATTGTTAAAAAGCTTAAAGAATGGCAAAAATAGTATTTTAATTAACTATTAATCTTTCTGTAAGCACAAATTACCCTTGAAACCAGGATAAAGAATGAGTAAGATTATTGCGTTAGCTAATCAAAAAGGGGGAGTTGGAAAAACCACTTCATCAATTAATCTGGCAGCAAGTTTAGCTGTTTTAGAATATCGCACTTTGCTTGTGGATGCAGACCCTCAGGCAAATTCAACATCGGGAATTGGCTTTGATCCGCGTACTATTAAGGCAAGTATTTACGAATGCATCATTAACGATGTGGAGCCTCGTGATGCTATACAGAAAACTGAAACGCCTAACCTTGATCTGCTTCCGGCTCATATCGATTTGGTAGGAGCGGAAATCGAAATGATAAACCTTGCAGAGCGCGAATATAAAATGAAGCTGGTGCTGGACAAGGTAAAAGATGATTACGATTTTATCATAATCGACTGTTCTCCGTCACTGGGTTTAATTACGATAAATGCGCTTACTGCTGCTAATTCGGTAATTATACCGGTACAATGCGAGTATTTCGCACTGGAGGGTTTAGGGAAATTATTGAATACTATCAAAATTGTTCAGAGCCGCCTAAACCCCGATCTGGAAATCGAAGGTATTTTGCTTACTATGTACGATGTTCGTTTAAGGCTTTCGAATCAGGTGGTTGAAGAGGTTAAAACTCATTTCCAGGAACTGGTATTCGAAACAATTATCCAACGTAACACCCGTTTAAGTGAAGCGCCGAGCTACGGTGTATCTGTAATTATGCACGATGCCAACTGTAAAGGGTCTATCAATTACCTGAACCTGGCCCGCGAAATTATTCGAAAAAATGGCATGGTTAGCGAGGAAGAAACAAAACAAGCAACGGTTATTTCATGACGTATCAAAAGAGAACAGGATTAGGAAGAGGATTAAGTGCGCTATTAGATGATTCAGAATCGGTACAGCAGACGAAATCTCTTGGTAGCAATGTAAATTCCGGAGAATACCAGACATCGCCTTCCGGACTTATATCTCATGTTAAAATAAGCGAAGTTGAAGTTAACCCTTATCAGCCCCGTACAGAATTTGATAAGGAGGCTTTACAGGAATTATCAGATTCGATCAAACTACAAGGCCTAATACAGCCTATTACCGTAAGAAAGGCAGGTAGTAATTCTTACCAGTTAATATCGGGAGAGCGTCGGTTAAGAGCTTCAAAACTTGCCGGATTGACGGAAATCCCTGCATATGTTCGTACAGCTAATGACCAGCAGATGCTGGAAATGGCTTTAATCGAAAATATACAGCGCGAGAATCTTAATTCTATAGAGGTTGCATTGAGCTTTCAGCGTATGCTGGACGAGTGTAATTTGAAGCAGGAAGAATTGGGAGAACGGGTGAGTAAAAACCGTTCTACAGTTACCAATTATCTGCGCTTATTAAGGTTGCCACCTGCTATTCAGGCTTCCATTCGTGATAGCCAGATTTCCATGGGACATGCAAAGGCTATTCTTGGGCTTGAAGAGATTGATAAGCAATTGTACGTTCATAAAGAGATTCTGACCAAAGGCTTGTCGGTTCGTAAAGCTGAAGAGCTCGTACGCGACATCCAAAAATCAGGAATCAAAAAAAGTGAAACTAAACCGCAAGCAGTTTCTTTTGAGTATAGGAAAATTCAGGACGATCTGACCTCTAAGTTCGCTACGAAAGTGTCCTTGAAAGTACAGGGAAATGGAAAAGGAGCGATAGAAATTCCGTTTGTTTCCGAAGATGATTTAAGCCGAATACTTGAACTATTAGACTGGTAATGTATCGTTTAGGAGTGTTTCTGTTTGTGATAATTTGCTGTTTTACGCTGCACGGCTTTTCGCAGACAGATTCTACCGTTGTCGTTGTTGACTCTACACTGCGTAATCCCGATGCGAAAAGAAATCCGATCTTTAATGCTCCAGCAGATACAGTAAATAATTTAAAGACTGCCACACCAGTAAAACCTGAGGTTGTAAAAGACTCAGCAAGACTGGCGTTGGAAAGATTGCCCAAAGTAGCTATCAGACGCTCGGCAATTTTACCAGGCTGGGGACAGGTAACCAACGGTCGCTGGTGGAAGGTACCGATCATATACGGGGGCTTTATTGGCCTGGGATTGGCGGTAGATTTCAACCAACGGTATTACAGGAAGTTCCTGAATGAGTTGCGGTTCAGAGATGAGTTTGAGGGGCAAACACGGGATCCGGACCTTGTCAGGATACTTGACCAGCAGGGACTTATTCAATATAAAGATTATTACCGGCGTAACCGGGATTTAAGTGTGTTGGCGGCAGTGGGGTTATACGCCATAAATATCATCGATGCCTACATTGATGCAAAATTCTTTCGCTTTGATATCAGCGACGAATTAGGTTTTAAAATACAACCATCCCTAATTCCATCGGTTTCACACGCATACATTCCGCCGGTTCCGGCAATAAAAATTCAATTAAAATTATGAAAATAGCCCTTCTCGGTTATGGTAAAATGGGCCGTATAATAGAGCAGTTTGCTCTTGACCGCGGTCATGAAATAGTTCTTAAGATTGATGAGAACAGTCTCGATCAGAAAACAACAGAAAACTTACAGAATGCAGATGTAGCCATTGATTTCAGCACTCCACATTCTGTTATTTCAAATATTGAAAGCTGTTTTGAAGCTGGCTTGCCTTTGGTTGTTGGCACCACTGGCTGGTATGATAAAATAGAGGAAATTAAGGCGCAATGCGAAGAAAGTAACAACTCGTTGCTTTACGCGTCTAATTTTAGTGTGGGAGTAAATGTTTTCTTCTTTGTAAACGAAGTTCTTGCGAAGATTATGAACCGCTACCCTCAATACGATGTACTTGTTGAAGAAATTCACCATACACAAAAACTTGATTCGCCAAGCGGGACGGCTATTACCATTGCTGAAGGTATTTTAGATGGCTTAAACCGGAAGAATGAATGGGTTAATGAGCTTGTTGGCGATGGTCCGGAAGTAATTACCAGGCCAGAGCAACTCCTTATCGAGTCTCATCGAATTGAAGATGTACCCGGAACACATACTGTGGTGTACAGCTCGGAAGTAGATGATATCGAGTTTAAACACAAAGCACACGGCAGGGCAGGATTTGCCTTGGGTGCTGTATTGGCGGCAGAGTGGTTACAGGGTAAAAAAGGTTTTTATTCGGTGAAAGATATGTTTGATTTTAATATTTAATGATTTAATGGAAAACCTTGGATTGTATATAATTATTACTCTGCTTCTTATTGGCTATCATATTGGTTTATGGAAGTTGTTTGTAAAAGCTGGCAGGCAGGGCTGGGAAGCTCTTATTCCTATTTACAGCTTCTATATAATGCTGAAATTAACCGGCAGGCCGATGTGGTGGATGGTACTGTACTTTATCCCGGTGATTAATATTATAGTTGGTATTGGTATATTGATCGACATGGCTAAAAGTTTCGGCAAGTTTAGTTTTGCCGACCATGTGTCAAGTATCGTAATTCCTTTTCTTGCATTTCCGGTATGGGGATTTGATAAAAATACCCATTATCTCGGCCAGTCGGCCACTCATGAATTTAAAGAAAAGCATCCTTATAAAAAAACAGCCACACGTGAGTGGGCAGATGCTATTCTTTTCGCCGTTGTTGCTGCAACGCTTATCAGAAGCTTTTTATTGGAAGCATATACCATCCCGACAGGTTCAATGGAAAAGTCGTTGCTTATTGGCGATTTTCTGTTTGTGAGTAAAGTGGATTATGGGCCGCGTGTTCCGATGACTCCGATTGCGTTTCCTTTTGCGCATCACACGATGCCCATTACAGGTACAAAAGCTTACTGGGAAGGTCTTGGCTTGAAGTACAGGAGACTACCCGGATTTACAAGTATAAAACGCGGAGATGTTGTAGTGTTCAACTATCCAATGGATGCTGATGAACCTTTTAACCGGCCGGTTGATAAGCGTGAGAATTACATAAAGCGCTGTGTAGGAATCGGAGGTGATACTCTGAGTGTGGTAAATACCCAGGTTTATATAAATGGAAAGCCTTCAGAAACGCCTGAATTCGGACAGTCATCTTATTTTGTAATTACGGATGGAACAGATATCAATCCAAGCACTTTGCAGGATATGGATATTGAATATCAGCTTGAAGCGGCCAACACCTATGTGTTGTATATGACAAAAAAGGAATCAGAAACCATTAAGAAGTGGCCCATGATTAAGTCTGTAATTCCGCGAATTATGGTAAAAGGTTATAATAACCCACAAGTGTACCCATGGAAAGAATCATTCAAATGGAACGAAGATAATTACGGTCCGATTGTCATCCCTGCAAAGGGTATGACGGTGAAACTTGACAGCATAACCATTCCGATCTACAAACGGGTTATTAAAGTGTATGAGGATAATGAGTTTGAAGAAAGGGGAGGTCAGGCTTTTATCAATGGCAAGCCCGCAGATTCTTACACGTTTAAAATGAATTATTACTGGATGATGGGTGATAACCGCCACAATTCCTTAGATTCCAGGTTCTGGGGTTTTGTACCGGAGGATCATATTGTAGGAAAAGCTAAATTTATCTGGATGAGCTTTGATACGAACGGTTCTTTCTTAGGTAAGATACGCTGGAACCGAATTTTTGATGCGATACATTAATTGCGATATTCAATAACGACAAAGCCCGGAACTTTTAAACTTCCGGGCTTTTGTTGTTACAGATGTTTTAGCTGATCACAACCTTCTGTAAGCCCTTATTTGCCGGTCCGGTTAAAACCTCTCCATTGATGCCATACCGGGCGCCATGACAAGGGCAGTCCCAGCTTTTTTCGGGTCCGTTCCAGTTTACTATACATTTTGCGTGTGTGCAAACGGGGTTTAAGGCATGAATTTCACCGGTGGCATCTTTGTATATCGCCAGCTTTTCATTGTTATATTCAACCACAGCCCCGGCATCTAAAGGAATTTCATTTAAAGACTGAATATCCTTTGCTGAAAAGCGATCGGCTATAAAATGATAGGCAACATCAGCGTTTTCTTTGACAAAGTCGGTAAAGCCGGCAACGGGTTTCATCCGGCTTGGAGAAAATAGGTGAGCATAGGGGTTTTCCTGTCCCAGAATCGCATCCCGCAATATTTTCCCTGCGACGCTGCCCAGGGTTATTCCGTTTCCGCCAAAGCCGGTAGCCACATAAACGTCGTCGTCAAAGCCCGGCAGCTTGCCAATATAAGGCAATCCATCTGCGGGAATATAATATTGAGCCGACCAGCTAAACTCTACCAGGGCTCCTTTATAGTGCTGATGAACATAATCTTCCAATGAACTGAATGATTCTTCGGGACTGCCGTGGCCTGTTTTATGATCCTCGCCACCAACGATGAGATATGGCTGACCGTTTATTTCGTGAGTTCTAAAATAGTGGTAGGGGGCTTTCATGTCGTAAGCCAGGTCTGAAGGGTAATTACCTTCGGATAATTTGACGCCTAAAGAATAACTTCTATATGGAGCGCATCTGAAATGCAGGAGATTTATCCCCGGAGGTATATGAGTAGCATAAACAATCTTTCCTGTTTTGATAGAAATATTGTCTGCTTTGGCGATGTGAATATTTCCATCCTTCTCCGTAGACCGGATTAAGGTGTTCTGCAGAATCCGGCCGCCTTTTTTTATGAACTCTTCAGCAAGCGAATAAATATATTTTAAAGGGTGTATTTGCGCCTGCTGATCAAATTCTATTGCTTTTTTAAAAGGAACCGGCACTGGGATATTATCTGCGGGCTGAACAGCAACTCCCGCTTTTTCTGATGCTTCTAATATTTCATCGAGCTCTGATGCCTCCTTATCGGTTTCTGCATAAAGATAGCCCTTTTTATATGCAAAATCGCATTCTATCTGGTATCTCCCAACCAAATCGGCCACGGTCTTCACTGCTTCAATGCAGGCATTCGCCACTATTTTCGCGCCTTCTTCACCAAAATCATTTTCAATATTGCTGTATGGGTTATCGAGAAATGTGTTGATATGAGCAGTCGTTCCGCCGGAGGTACCATAGCCAATAGTATGCGCCTCTGCCAGAATGCAGGTTTCGCCAGCTTCCTGTAAAAGCATGGCCGTGGTTAATCCGGTTATACCGCCTCCGATAATCAGCACATCGAAACGTGTGCTGGCAATATCCTCGTTAGCGGTGTCGCTTTGGATGCGCTCGATGTTTTGCTGCCAGATGCTTTCTGTACTTGCATCCCGCGGAACGCCTGTTTTTAAGTTCTCAATGGATTCCATAGGTAATGGGTTTGTGTTATAACCTATGAAAAAGGAAAGTAGTTTTAGGAAATTGAGGGTTAGGGTATCAAGACCTATAAGGTTTCTAAAACCTTATAGGTCTAATAATTTGACCGTTTTAAATTCCGGCTATCCCTAAAGCGGAGGCAATCTCATTTAAATCGTTCACAACTGAATCTACTAAGGGGATTCCATTTATTTTGCGGTCAATCTCTGCGGCCAGTTCAGGCTCTCCGGGAATAACAACCGGCTGCGATTCATTTATTGGCTTTGCAGATTTAAACCGTTCGATCCAGTTATCCATATGGTTTTTAAAGTCATCAACCGGACGAAAGCCGTCCACACGCATTGCACCTACAAAATGACCGATCCCTAAGCCGGGAAGATTCGGGAGAGGATCGAGGAAGCTTACGAACGGAGGGACCCATGGCCCATAATTGGCGCCGGATAGCACCGCAGATAAAATATCTACCGTAGCACCCAGTCCGAAGCCTTTGTGACTTCCGTGATCTCTGTCGCTGCCCAGTGGAAGCAGGGAGCCGCCCGATTTTAATGCATGAGCGTCGGTAGTGTTTTCTCCGCTTCTACTTTGAACCCAGCCATCAGGAACAGGTTTCCCCGAGCGCTGCGCGATCTCTAATTTGCCGTTCGCCGCCGCAGAGGTTGCCATGTCAATAATTACCGGCGGGTATTTCCCTGCGGGAAATCCATAGCACATCGGGTTAGTTCCGAGTAAACGCTCGGTGGTAAATGTAGGAGCAACCAGCGGACTCGCATTGGTCATCGCGAAGCCAATCATGTCGCGTCTTACTGCTTCCAGAGCATGATATCCGGCTATGCCAAAATGATTTGAATTTCTTACGGCTACCCATCCTGATCCATACTTTTCAGCTTTTTCAATGGCCAGGTTCATAGCAAAAGGTGCAACAACTAATCCAAGTCCACTGTCGCCGTCGACAGTTGCCGTTGTGGCTGTTTCGTGTACGATAGTGATGTTGGGCGTCGCATTGATTCTTCCCTTCTCCCACAGGCGTATATATCCGCTTAAGCGTGCCACACCATGCGAGTCGATTCCGCGTAAGTCGGAAGCTATCAGCACATCTGCCGCAAGTCTTGCGTCGTCTTCCGGACAACCGATTTTTGTAAAAACAGATTCAGTAAATCTTCTTAAGTCTTCTTCCTGAATAATGAATGAACTCATGATTGAAATTCTAGGACGGTAAATTTAAAGTCAAGGGGTTTAAAATGATGAATAAGTTCGGCAATAAACTTATCCCCATATTGGGTGTAAAGCAGGCCGAAATTTTCTGTGCGCTCTTGTAAGCTGTTGCCGGGGAAATAGGTTTTTCTGAGGGTTTCAATCTGTCTTAAAGCGACTTCATGATTCCTTTTTTCTGCTTTGACGAACTTTTTTTCGAGGTTGCTGAGCGCAGTTTTGAGTCGGGTTTTAACCGCATCAGAACTTGCAGCCAGGGTTGGATCAATATCTGCCGATCTCTTTTTAAGTTTCTCGAAGAGGGCGTTAAACTCATCCCATTCGGTGTTTAAGTTCAGGGAATATTCAGAATGCCTGATCACGTACTCCTTCTTTAAAGCTTCAGCATCTTTAAATATATCTTTAACTGAGATTTTTAACTTATCTAACTTATTGTAAAACGATTGACGTGCGATGAGCGCAGAATTCCGTGGAATTAAAATAGGGAAGCTTATTCCGAACTGATCGAAGTTTTGCTTCAGCTGCAGCCAGTAAACAATTTCGGCACCACCGCCAACGTAGGCTAAATTAGGTAATATGACTTCCTGGTAAAGGGGACGCATCACTACGTTCGGACTGAACCTGTCGGGATGATTATCTATTTCGGCAATCAGCTCTTCTCTGCTGAAATGGATGTCTGTATTTAAAACTTCCCATCGTTGGTTTTCAAAAACAATCCGTTCGCGAAGGCCGTCTTTAAGGTAGAAGAAGTTTATCTCGCGGGCGTGAACCTGAGTTTGAAAACCGTCTTCTTCGAGTTTTTTAGACGTCTTTGTTATTGCCTGATGGCTTTTTTGATCAAGGATATCCTGTTTAACGATACCTGAGAATTGTATTTTCAGTTCGATGTCATCCGCATCAAGAATAACCAGGCCATATTCGGCAAAAAGGCAGTGTACCAAATAACGTGTGGCCTCGGCAAGGCTGTTTGAATTTAAATAAGCTTCTTCGAGTATAGCTGCCAGTTTCTGCGAGTTTTCTGAGATACCTAAAGAGTTGATATAACTTTTTAAGGTTGCCCGGATGGATTTAGGGTCAATTCGTCCTGTTGCTCCGCTTACTGTTTCATCCCATGAAAATTTTTGTCCGGCCAGCTTAGTGTGGTTGATTTCAGCAAAATCATGATCTTCTGTAGCCATCCAGTAGACGGGCACAAAGTTTTTATCGGGATAGACAGCTTTTAAGTCGGAGGCCAGATTGATCGCTGTAACGATTTTGAAAATAAAGTAAAGTGGTCCGGTAAAGATATTTAGCTGGTGCCCTGTTGTGATGGTATAGGTTTCGGTCTGGCTTAAGCTCTGAATATTCTGAAATACCAATGTTGATTCTGTATTGGCATACCTTTGATCGGCGTATTGTTTTTTTAGAGCATTTACCAAAGCTTCCCTGTTAATCGGGGGCTTTTGGGAAATTAGCTTGCCGAAGTTTTCGGGACAGGGCCGATAAGAAATATAGGGCTGTAATTTTGAATCGCCGGCTATGTATTTTAGCAGGGTTTCTGAAAAACTATGCGTTTCGCTATAATCGATGCAGGTTGCTTTCATCGTGAGCACGAAAATAGGGGAATTCATTTAAATCCCCCGTGATGCAAGACTTATTTGACAATTTGTCCATATAAGTCGAAATCTTCAGCACGTTCAATTTTTGCCTGAACAAAACTTCCCACCGTAGCGTAGTTGGTGCTTGCGTGTAAAAGAACCTCATTATCGACTTCCGGAGAGTCGAATTCTGTACGACCAACAAAATAATCGCCCTCTTTTTTATCAATCAGTACTTTAAAAGTTTTGCCAATCTTTTCCTGATTTTTATCAAAGGAGATAGCCTGCTGAACTTCCATGATCTCCTCTACGCGTTGCTCTTTTACTTCCTCAGGAACGTTATCTTCCAGAGAATGCGCATGCGTTTTTTCTTCGTGAGAATAGGTAAAGCAGCCCAGGCGGTCGAACCGTGTTTCTTCAACCCAGTCTTTCATCTCATTAAAGTCCTGTTCTGTTTCTCCGGGATAACCGCAAATTAATGTAGTGCGCAAAGCGATGTCGGGAACTTTATTGCGGATAGCGTCGACCAGTTCAATTGTTTTTTGCTTGCCTATTCCTCTGCGCATAGATTTCAACATATTGTCGCTGATGTGTTGAAGCGGCATATCCAGGTAATTGCAAATGTTAGAACGCTCGTTCATCACATCCAGAACTTCCATCGGGAAACCTGAAGGGTAAGCATATTGCAGGCGGATCCACTCGAGGCCATCAACGTCGGAAAGGTGGCGCAGCAGCTCGTCTAAATTCCGTTTTCCATAAAGATCAAGACCGTAATAGGTAAGATCCTGGGCAATAACAACCAGCTCTTTAGTTCCGTTGCGAACCAATCCTTTAGCTTCTTTTACCAGTTCTTCGATTGATTTCGACACATGTTTTCCACGCATCAGCGGAATGGCGCAAAACGAACAGGGACGGTTACAGCCTTCGGAAATTTTGAAATAAGCGAAATGAGAAGGGGTTGTTAACAGGCGTTCGCCGATTAACTCGTATTTATAATCAGCGCCCAGGTTCTTTAAAATATTCTGGAGATCATTGGTGCCGAAAAAAGCATCAACATTTGAAAGCTCTGCCTCTAACTCCGGTTTGTAGCGTTCGGAAAGACATCCGGTAACCACAACTTTCCCAACTTTTCCCTGTTCCTTCAGCTCGCTGTATTGGAGTATTGTATCAATCGACTCTTGCTTGGCATTGTCGATAAAGCCGCAGGTATTGATTACGATGATATCATCTTTCCCGATTTTGTTCGATTCGTGAACTACATCAATAGAGTTGCCCTTCAGCTGACCCATCAGTACTTCAGAATCGTATACGTTTTTAGAGCAACCCAGTGTGATAACGTTAACTTTAGGTTTGCTGATTTTAACTGTTTTTGTTGATTTAGTCTTCATCACTAATCGCTGCTTATGATTTAGGGAAAGATTATATATATTTCTTTGCGATGGAGTATTCTCTCAAAGCTTAATTCGTCATTATTTATACTAAGGCCGATTCGATAGTCGCCTATCCTAATTCGGTAATAGTGAATATAGCCTTTTAATTTCTTCAGATTTTTTATTTCCGCCACGGATGTGTAAGCGAGTATTTCTGTAAAAACTAAAGTCTCAATTGTTGAACGCGTTTTTGTTGGGATATCTGCCAGATCTTTTAAGAACTTTTTGTTAAAAAGGACCTGCACTTATTTTGCTTTGCTTAAAGATTGATAATAAGCAATGGCTTCGTTAAGTTGTAGTGAGTCGATGGGGTTATTCTGATTTATTGCTTCAGCCAGCCCCAGATCTTCTTTATCCTCATCAGATAAAATTTGAGCACTGAATCCCATTTTCTTTGCAAACTCTTGTAATAGCGAGAGCTCTTTCTGGTTGTTTGTGTGGATGATAATACTGTTGCTCATACTCATACTCAAATTTACTCAATTTCTGTTATTTGAACAGGCTCTCAACAAATTCCTTTTTATTAAATAATTGCAGATCGTCCATTCCCTCGCCAACGCCAATATATTTTACCGGTATCTTAAACTGATCAGATATTCCTATTACAACGCCGCCTTTTGCGGTTCCGTCTAATTTCGTTAAAGCTAAGGCATTAACATCTGTAGCTTGTGTAAACTGTTTGCATTGTTCAATAGCGTTTTGGCCTGTAGAAGCATCCAAAACCAAAAGAATTTCATGCGGCGCACCGGGCACAACTTTATGCATTACGTTCTTGATTTTTGTAAGCTCATTCATCAGGGCAACTTTGTTATGCAGGCGCCCGGCTGTGTCAATTATCGCTACATCTTCGCCATTCGCTACGGCAGATTGTAATGTATCAAAAGCAACCGAAGCAGGATCGGAGCCCATAGGCTGGGCAACTACGCGTACACCGACCCGCTCGCCCCAAAGTTTAAGCTGCTCTACAGCTGCAGCCCTGAAAGTATCAGCAGCGCCTAGTACCACTTTGCTTCCTGCGGCTTTTAGTTTATGAGCCAGTTTGCCGATTGTAGTGGTTTTCCCAACCCCATTCACCCCAACTACCATGATAACGTAGGGTTTATGACTGCCATACTCAAAACTTTCAAAATCACTGCTGTTATTTTCAGCAAGCAATTCCTGTATTTCTGATCGTAGAATTCCGTTAAGCTCGGAAGTGTTGACATATTTATCGCGGGCAACCCGTTCTTCAATACGTTCGATTATTTTCAGGGTGGTGCTTACACCAACATCCGAAGTAACAAGAATTTCTTCAAGTTCATCCAAAACTTCCTCGTCGACGGTAGATTTACCCACCACGGCTTTGGTAAGCTTGGAAAATAAACCTTCCTTGGTTTTTTCCAGGCCTTTGTCCAGGGCTTCCTGCTCTACCGGAGTAGTTTCCTTCTTTTTGAAAAAATCAAATAGTCCCATAATTAAATGTGCAGATTATTGAATGTGCAGATGTGCAAAGTGCATAAGCGTAATACAAAAAAAGCCCTCCTGATTTTGCATCGGGACGGCTCTTTATATTTTAAAGAAAAAAGTAATTAAACTTTTTTTGCTTCGTCAATTGCGTCTTTAACGTGATCGTTATGTGCAATAATTTCTTTAAATGTGTAAGCGCCGGTTTTAGGAGACTTTACCATCGTAATTACTTTGGAGTATTCTTTACCTTTTCCGGTTTTCAGGGTTGCAACTACTTTCTTTGCCATGTTTTCTTAATGATTGAATTGATGATGTTGAATTATTGAACGATTGCCTTATCAATCATCCGATTCTATTATCTCAATTATTTAATTTCTTTGTGAAGAGTAACTTTTCTAAGGCAAGGATTGAATTTCTTCAATTCTAAACGCTCTGTAGTATTCTTTTTATTTTTGGTGGTGATATAACGAGACATCCCAGGTACGCCACTTTCTTTTTGCTCAGTACATTCTAATATAACCTGAACTCTGTTACCTTTCTTAGCCATTTCTTTTCTTTATAAATTGATTAAATGGATCCTTTTTTAAGGAATTTATTTATTACGGCACTGATACCGTTTTTGTTAATAGTTTTAATAGCTGAAGTAGAAACTTTCAGGGTGATCCAACGGCCTTCTTCAGGGATGAAAAACTTTTTAACGTGCAAATTAGGATGAAATTTGCGTTTGGTTTTAACGTTCGAGTTCGAAACGTTATAACCATTCATTGACATCTTTCCTGTTAAATCACAAATTCTCGACATGACTATAGTATAATGTGTATCTTTTTAATTGACCTCTTTAAAGAGTTTGCAAATATCGGTAGAAGAAATTAGATACGCAAGTGAAATTTTGAAAATATTTGGAAGGGGTGGGTTATGAGTTGGAGGTTGTGAGGTGTAGGTTGGAGGTTGCGAGTTGGCTGTTTTCCGTAGGCATCAACGTTCAGCAGGTTGGATTCGTCGATTCGTTTTTTGATTTCTTCATTAATGGAGCCATCGATTGCGATCACTTTCTCCCCAACAAATTGCTTGATATTTTCAGAAAGTACTACTATGGTAGGTGCTTCAGGCATATGTATAAAACTAAGGCTTCTATAAAATAGTTTACAGAGGGGGCTTGATTCGATTAATTATAATTGCTAATATATTTAGTATTTATTAATTTTGACTATGCCAATTGTGAGGATAAGATTTAAAGTAAAATACATACCAGAACGGTTACCGGAACTTTCGCGGATGGTATATAATGTATTCAAAAGGCAAAGAATACAGATTTGTTAAAGACGAATTTATTGAAGATAATTATGGGTGACATCTTTTTTGGGAAAACACCCTGATGAAGGCTTCCTTGCACAAATCGCTCCGCAGTTAGAAGAATTATACAAGCTTGGTAAATAGCGATATGCAGGACTGGCTACTTTTACATTAGAACACACGGGTGGGATTTACCAAGGGCATGACGAGTGTGTTTCAGGGCAATGAGTTTTTTTATTGGAGGGGACACCAATAAAGGATGAATCCTGTTTTTTGTGATAATAAATTTTTTAACGGGCTTATTTTGTCAGCCATGCCACTACGGCACCATTTCCGGTGGATTCAAAAGAACTTATAGCGCCCCCTGCAACCATTTTTGTTGAACTTGATATTTTACCTGTTGCCGGATCGATCCACTTTAGAACGTAGCTGGCCGGATCATCAGATAAATCGATTTTAAGTTTTCCTGATTCAGAAAATAAAATGTAGCCAAGACCTTTTTTGCCTAAGGCGTAGTGCTGCTGATCGGATGCATTCATTTTCATGATTTCCATTTTGGACGCATATTCAAGAAAGGTCCTGTCGTTTATTTCCGGAAGCTGTACAAGTGAGCCACCCCCCATAAATATCGCCCAGTTAGAAAAACGATGCCCGCCACGGGTATAGATAATTGCTTTTTGGGGATATTTAGAACGAATCTCATACACTGCACGATACACCTGGTTAAAAGAACTTTCACCTACATCATATATTCGGGCATATTGCCTCTCGGTGAGACTAACTCCTCCAACCGGGGCATATAGACTTCCATCCTTGCGATATTGCCATTGGATAATATCAATTCCGGTAATCGTCGGCGAGTATTTATTGTCGGCAAGGATGGCATCCTGGACATCTTTCGTTCCGGGGAGTAATACCATTACTTTTTGCTTGTTTTCTTTCTCCCATTCGCGGATTACATCCAGCCAGAATTTAACAAAATGCAGGGGACCGGTAAATTCATGACCCAGATGGTGCATTATGTTGGTATTTCCTTTAAAATTGTCGAGGCTTTTACGGATGTAGGCCCGGTGCAGCTCTTTCCGTACTTTGTTCGTAATGTCGTAAAACTGGTCGCCCATAAACACTCGTTTATCTTCCGCGTAGGCGGTCATCTCAGGGAATCCTGTATTGTTGATATTGTTCGCAGTCCGCCATGGATAATCTGCCCAATGGGCGCCCTCTTCGATAATATTGTGCTGAAGGTAATGCTCCTGTAAATAAAGCAAGCCGTTCTGATCGGCCAAATCTGCAAACTGTTTCAGACGAAGCCAGTACCATGTGTTCCATTTAGTGAGGTCGTATTTGCTGAGACGGTCGAATGCTTCACCTTGTCCGCTTCTGCTGAAAGGTTGTTCATAAAAAGGTGCCCAAACGTCCGCATTTGCCCTGCGGTTACGTGCATGGTCGTCGCGGCGGCGTTCATACCACAGGGCAGGAAAGCTCTGCATCGCCACCACATTCCTCAATTGCATATCTTTTACCAGAGTATCCAAATCATCAGTTAGGCCGCTGCCCGTTCTTCCGGGAACAAAACGCACAAGGTTTGGAGCCGCTTTGGACAGATCACCAGGCCTGGTTGATCCCCGCCATAAGGAGGTGCGGTTTCTCCTCCCTGTTAAAATTTCATTCCCGCGAACGATCCTACCGTTTTTAATAGAAACAGAAGGAGATTTCGGGATTGTGTTTGGCACTGTCCTGAATCCCGTTTCATTAATTTTTTTTGCTGCCGACACATCGGAGATGATTGGGTATAATTTGATCATTTGATCAATCCATGCAGCTGTAGTCACCTCCGGAATTTTGGCCCGTTCGTTCCATATAGCAGTTTGGTCGGGGGTAAGGGAGGGACCGAGGCTGCCCTGATAAACATATATTTTTTTCTCTTCAGGAGATTTTACACCTGTACGGGCTCCCAGCTGGCCATAAAAAAAGCTTTCTGGTTTGAGACCATTACGGGGCAATGCATGCTGGCCGTTACCATACCCTTGTCCACGACTGCCATAGGCCCAGTTTTGTGCGGTTGGGGGAGAAGATAGGTGCACCTGGGCAGCCTTCGCCGCCCATGAAAGTGAATTGGCCGTACTCCAGCCACCGCCTTGTCCGTCAACGTCGCGGTTTTCCATGCTAATGATCCCACCATCTACTGTCATCTTATCAAACAGTACGCCCGTCGACCAGCCCCCGATTGTCCCGCTAAAATTTAAAGGGTTAGCGGAATAGCACTGTACAAAAGCATTCGGGCCAGGTGTTGAAAAGCCTACAGAAAAAGCATGGTACCCATCCTCGGCGTAGCAACGCTGAAAAAGTACCTGCTGGCCAAGGGTTTGAAACGAATAGCGTCGGTAATTAGCCGTTTCGCCAACAGGAGCCAGGGATTTGCAATCCTCTACGGTTATCCGGCTTGCCGTTTCCCAAACTGCTACGGCCGAGCTTACGAAATGTTCGGCTGTTATCCTGCGTACCCAGGAATCGCTCACATTTTCCAATGTTATCGCCATCCACCGATGATTTTCATCTTTGTCGTTCGTTTTATCGAAGGTTGAAATGCATCTTAAATTCTCCACACCAACTTTACTGATCTGGCCTTTCCATGAATACTTGGCAATATTTCCGCCTCCGTATTGAGGGTCGAGCGAATTGGTGAGCGGGATGTCGATTGTAATTGATCCGGGCGTAAAGGCCACTACTTTCCGGTACCAGTTCTGATCGAAATCTCCTGCGTCCCATTTGGTAAGCTGATAATCTACATGCAATCCGATCTGATCTGCCCCGATTTTTTCCAGCCACTTTTTGGTAGAGGGGCGGTTGACGATGATATGATCACCTGTTTTAAAGGAATGTGGACCTTTGAACGTTAGGATTGTGGAGTTTACCGGCACATATGTATCAGCCAATGGGACCGGTTTCTCAGCTATTTTATCGTTGATGCCCGCTATCTTAATTAAGGTTTGGCGGTCCAGGCCTGTTCCCTTCAGTATAGTTTCGTCGCTATCAGGGCCATCCCCGCGCAATACAAGTCCAGAGCTGCGGATGTTTAATGTTCCGGCAATGTTATAGGTCCCCCTTTCGAGGAGCACCGTTCCGCGGAACCCTTGTTTATCAAGGGGCAGCGACGATACATAATCTATGGCATTCTGTATCGTCGCGGTTGCATCTCCTTTCATTAAAGGGACAATAACTTTGACTGGCACATTGGGGATCGGAGCTTCAGAAAGCATGTAGCCGCAATAGGAAAAATCAGGCACCCGGTCGCCATATGCATCAGCTTTGTATGCTAATTTCCCGTTTGGTCCAAGCTGGATAGATAGTTCAGCAGCGTCCCTTGTTTGCGAAATTATTAAATTCGGAAAAGCTGTCAGGAGCAAAACCCCTACAAAAAGCCTGCGATAGCATAGTATCATATTTTAGAGAATTTGGATGGCCTCAAACCTTCAATTGTTTGAGAAGTGATTGTTCGCATATAACAGCCAGGTGCATTTATTTTTTTCAGAAAGTATTACAGTCCAATGTGATTTTATTGTTGAAGTCGCCATGCCGCCTTTTTTATATGCGATCTGGTAGCTTGTTGCGCTTCAACAGATTTTAACAAATGGTTCAGGAAATTGGCTTTATTGAATCGAATTTGCAATTATTTTATTCGATCTAATGTAACAATTAAATGTACTTAGCAACATTGCCCTTGATTAAATGCCTGCAGATAGTGGATTTTTTTAGCTTTGAGTTGCATTTGGCAAATGAAGATTTCATCTTTTGCAACTAATTCAAGATAAACCAATTTATACAAAAAGTCTGATCTGCCCTAACAGGTAATAACGGAAATACATTTTATATGGATCTTTTAAAAACCTTATTTATTGGTCTGTTGACCGGCCTGTGCTTAAACTTGTCTGCACAATCTCTCGCTTTCCCTGGTGCCGAGGGCTACGGAAAATATACAGAAGGTGGCCGTGGAGGCAGGGTAATTATTGTTTCTAACCTGAACGATAAGGGCGAGGGGAGCTTTCGGGATGCAGTGAATGCAGCAGGGCGCCGTATCGTCGTGTTCGCTGTATCTGGAACCATCCATCTGGAGTCGCCTCTTTTCATTAAAGGAGATGTTACTATTGCCGGACAATCTGCGCCGGGCGATGGGATCTGCCTGGCTGATTTTCCTGTTTCCTTAGGCGGCGATAATATCATTGTACGATATATGCGTTTCCGTATGGGAGATAAAAACCAGCGGGGCGGAATGGTGAATGGCAATGGAGGGGATGATGCGTTTGGCGGACAAAGAAGAAAGAATATCATTATAGATCATTGCAGCATGAGCTGGAGCACCGATGAGGTTTTCAGTGTTTATGCCGGCGATAGTACTACGGTTCAATGGAACATCATTTCTGAGCCTTTGAACTACTCCTACCATTTTGAGACTGGCGACAAAGACTATGAGCATCATGGCTTCGGCGGGATCATGGGCGGGCGGCACTTTACTGCTCATCACAACCTGTGGGCACATTGCACCAACCGCACCCCCCGCTTTGATGGGATACGTAACAGCCCGACGGAGAATGTAGACATGCGCAACAATGTAATTTATAACTGGGGTGGAAATAATGTGTATGCAGGCGAAGGCGGAAACTATAATGTAGCGGATAATTATTACAGACCTGGCCCTTCAACAGCTAAAAATGCCCTGACCAAAGTTGTTAACCCGTATAAAACTGCGCGCATCCCTTTTGGAAAGTTCTATATCGCAGGCAATCTGATCGAAGGTTCGGCGGAAGTTAGTAAGGATAACTGGTTAGGCGTAGATATGCAAAATGGTACAGATCAGGATAAGGAGAAGGCGAAAATGACCGTTCCTTTTCCATCCGTGCAGATCCCTGCCCAGTCAGCCACCGATGCGTACAAGGCAGTGCTTGCAAGCGCGGGTGCGAGTTTCCGACGTGATACTTTGGATCAGCGTATTATCAAAGATGTGAAGGATCGTAGGGGTAATTTTGTGGATGTACAGGGTGGATACGCACATGGCACTGCATACGAATTGACCGTGAATGCATGGCCTGCTCTAAAATCTGGAAAAGCACCTGCTGATACCGACAAAGACGGAATGCCGGATGCCTGGGAAAAATCGCAGCGACTTAATGCTGCGGTAAATGATGCTGCGGCGTTTACCATTGACAAACGATACAGCAATATAGAAATGTATTTAAACAGCCTTTTGAAATAGGGATACTATTATGAAACCTGTTGTGGCTCAAATTGTTATTGGTTGTGGTTTGGTAATGATAGATCCCACTATAAACAAAAACATGGCTACCTACACTCAACAAGCCAACATCTCAAAAGAAGCCCCTGCTGACTAGTATTTGCATTATATTCTGATTTTTAATGAATAAAAGTCATTCTATCTCGAGATGCTTTGCTCTTTCTTATCACCTGAAGCTTGTGTTTGGTCAATATGGAAATAGTTAAACTATAATTATCCCTAAGCATGGTTTTATATACAGAGAATGCCAGGTGCCTTTTTTTGATTTTGCGGATTTTTGCATGTTATAAGACCAGAATTAATAGGATAAGTGCCGTTTTCAAAAAAATGGATATAGTCATCTTTGATGCAGCTATCAGCGTCATCATTGACGAGTATCCAATCTTACGCCTTCGTTGGTGTCTTCACCAACAAGTTCATCTATTGTCATTCTGGTGGAGACACCAACCAGGGCGGAACATCACGAGGCATGGTAAAAACCTAATACTTTTCAAGTTGCTCAAAAGCTTGTTCTTCCACATCTTCAATTCGCGATTTGTAATCCAAGCGTTTACGCCCCAGACTTAGAATAATCAAACCCAATAATGCACAGCCCGCCATAACTCCGGTCATAGGTAAGGTAGTGCCATTATTGATCAGTCCCACAAAGGCAGAAGCCAGGGCACCAAAGCCCATTTGCAGAGCTCCCATTAAGGCTGATGCGCTTCCTGCTTCGCGTGTAAAAGGGGCCAGCGAAAGAGCTGATGAATTAGGAAAACTAAAGCCCTGGCAACTCAGGAACAGGAATATCAAGCCGATGGTGGTATAGATATTGAGCCAATCTAAATAACTTCCCAAAAACAGAACCAGTCCGATAGTGGTTTGAACAAACAAAACAGTTTTGATGATTTGAGAACTATCATACTTTCTAAGCATCACATTATTAAGCTGACTGCAGGTGATGAGACCTGCGGCAACTAATCCAAAGATCCAGCCATACTGTTGTTCGGTAACTTTGTAAATATTCATGAAAACAAAGGGCGAGCCAGCCAGGTAAGCAAATAAGCCTGCGGCTGCAACAGCTCCGGAGAATGCATAGGTGAAAAACTGTGGTTGTTTTAACACAAACAAGAAGTTTGTGATGATGGGTTTAGGGCGGAGAGACATGGACCGATCGGGCTGTTTGCTTTCGGGCAGGAGGAAGATGACCAGAATCAGTAACAGGGCTGCAATAATAGCGAGCAAGATAAATACAGCATGCCATCCTAAACCCGCAATCACAAAACTCCCCACTGTAGGGGCTATAATTGGTGAAACTCCCAATATGAGGATTAATAAAGAGAAAACCTTGGCATTTTCTTTGGCCGGGAAAGAATCACGTACAATGGCTCCGGGCGCCACCATGCATACGCAACCGCCCAGGGCCTGGAGGAATCGCAGCCCAATTAAAACCTCGACAGATGTGGCCAGAGCACAACCTAAGGAGGCGATGACGTAGATAAGCAATCCAACATACAAGGGCTTTTTCCTACCAAAGCGGTCGAGCAAAGGGCCACAAATGAGCTGGCCGATACAAATGCCTATAAAAAAACTGGATAGCGAGTAAGAGACCTGGTCTACAGAGGTGTTTAGATCTGCGGCTATTGTAGGGAAGCCGGGCAAATACATGTCGATAGAAAAAGGTCCCAAAGCTGAGAGTAGCCCTAAAATCAATATCAGTAAGGAGCGCGGTGTTTTCTTCATTAATTTTTCTTTGTTTACCTGTGCAGGAAGCCAAAGGTGAAATGGATTTATAGAGATCTGATTTCTCTTTTCGGCGGGGGCAAAGATACTATTAGTTTTAATCAGGCTTATCCACGGTTCTGAACTGTCGGGTATAATTTACCGTCCCTGCGTTGAATTCTTAAACCAGAAGGTTACTTTATAAGCTTCTGAATTAAAAGGAAGCGTCACGATCATTCGTTGAGAACTGGACGGTAATAAAAATTGGAGCGTCTGGGGTTACGAGACCGAAGTCCTGGGTGTCTGCAATGTGGGGGGATATGCAATTTTCCGTACCTCTACCTGGTACATTTGATGGACATATCTCATAAAAATTAAAAGCCAATATATCTAAAAGTTAAAGGACAGACAGTTAAAACAGCCATCAGCGTCAGGCAACCATATGCAGAATTGATTATGCAGGGTTGTAAAAATAAGGAGTATCGTTCTATTCCAACGAACATAAGAGAGCGCATCTTTATTTATGCTTTCAATACATTAGAGAAGTCGGATGATTATAATAGTAAATCGGGGGTAGAAATGAAAGATCTGCCCCGTGGCTTATTGGTGGGCACTGTTGAAAGTGCAGGATGCGAAGGCTCGAAAGAAGAGGGTATGCATGGATTCTGGAGAACCCAATACGTTTAATAGAACCTTTGAAGCCGGTGAAAAAGCCTCAGCCGGTGTGGTTAATCCTTTTTGATCGTATTATGTGCTTTCCCGATCTTGCCTCATTATCGCACTTTGCACTAATTCTAAAAGGTTGTTGATTGAAGGCTGTTCACATTGTCTCTGAAGCTGTACCAAGACATGTCGTAGTTCTTTCAGAACTACGCGGTCTTCTTTTCCATAGTCCCAAATGGGATAAATGCAGTCTGCAAAAATCTGATTAAACGATCTTTCTTTTGTAATAATTCGGACTATGCCCTCACTACCTTTTATATGAGTAAGCGGATGGTTGTGAAGTCGAAACGCTAAGAGATCCCCTAATGCTTGTAAGCTTAAAACAGCGGTCCCTGGATCGTTTATTCCCGGACTTAGCGCTTTTACGGCAACTTCCATCAACTGCCTGAAGCCATAGTAATAGTTAGACATAATTTCCTGACCTCTATGAATATTGATGAGCGTGCTAAGGTCGTCCTGGAGTTTTTCAGAGAGGGGCTGCTTACACTTGATTTCCAATAAAGGGTTCCCTTCGAAAACAAAGGTGCCTGTTGTGTACAAAAATGAAATAACAATATCTTGCTTTCTGCAAAAAGACAGTAATCCGTTATGTACGAATCCCTGGAATACTCCAGATTTATATGCATTAACTATGGTGCTGTCAATTAAATCAGACTGCCTATCTGTGTCACTTTTAGCAACACATTTTTTTTCAAGAGATTTTCTAGTGGTATGATGAATCCGGTGGATGATGGTTTCATATTTTACCGACTGAGTAACATAGTGCAGAAAGTAGATGAAAAAGAATATGTCGATTACTGTAAGACCAATAAGGAAATAGGTGCTTATTGCCGGAACATAAATGCCAGAGTTTATATCGCGAATAGTACTTAGCAGAAATAATGCATAAACGATAGTCCCGATATAAAAACCCAGGACTGTTTGTTGGAAACGATTGCCAATAAGCTTATCAAGTACCCGGTTACTCATCTGCGAAGCGGCCTGGTTTAACAGTATCATTACCATACTAAAGCTAAATACCGTAAGGGAAATAATCCCACTTACAATTGAAGAAATTATGCTTCTTGCAGTACTCGCATCTTTCAGTGTAAGCCAGTGTGCATTGGATTTTATATCCTTTCCTGATTCAGAAAAGTCAAACTGAACCATGAAAAAGGACAGCAGCAAAAAGAATATGGCTATTAAAGCAGGTATGAATGCAATACTAGCGACTGTTTGTTTATAAATAGTCCAGAACCATTTTAATATACTTTGAATCATGCTATCTTCTTTCGTACTAGAACTTAGATACCTTCAAAAAGTTCTCTATCCGGATTGTCAGGCCGACTTACTCAACCCTTTTTCGTTATTCTATTTTCCTCTCCTGAAGGGTTCGATACGCTGTCCAATGAACTCTTACTGATATAAGATGTTATATAAACAAATGGACGAACAAGCAAGAGTATCACTAAAGCGAAACCGCTTATTAATAAGAATTGAGAAGGTTTTAGAAGGTCCGATGATTTTTCTGGGGTTTGTTTGGCTCGTATTGTTAATCATCGAGTTTATAAACGGTTTTAATAGTGTGCTGGAACTGATCAGTACGATAATTTGGGTAATCTTTATCTGCGACTTTGTACTGAAGCTACTCCTGGCACCAAAGAAGCTGCTCTTCCTTCGGAAGAACACACTTACGGCTATCTCATTAATTATACCTGCATTGCGTTTGTTCAGAATCTTCCGCTTTATACGCTTACTGAGGATCTTCAGAGGGACACGTCTTATCAAGGTAATTGCTAGTCTGAACCGGGGCATGAAAAGTCTGAATGCTACAATGGATCGTCGGGGTTTCGGCTATGTAATGGCACTTACTCTTGCAGTAATACTGGCCGGGGCCGCGGGAATGTACGTATTCGAGAACAGTGCTTTTGAATCATACGGTGTGGCAGTTTGGTGGACCACCATGCTTGTTATTACCGTTGGTACAGAGTTCTGGCCAAAATCCGCCGAGGGAAGAATTTTGTGTACGCTATTGTCTTTATACGGATTTGCAGTGTTCGGATACATCACTGCAACGTTGGCGTCGTTCTTTATCGGCAGAGATGCCCAATCGAAGGATGCTCCCGTCGCCGGTTCAGTTGACATAGAGAAACTCCGAGTGGAAATAAAAGAGCTTAAAGATGTCATTAAGACGCTAGCTGACTCCAGGAAAGGATAGTTGTACTAATCAAATTTATAGCATCGTGTAAAAGCCACATAAAGTATATTAGGGATCGAGGTCCTCGATTTCGATCATGTTTAGATTGAGTGTTTCTAATCTTTGATGTGTTTTTTACTTTCTTTCTTTTGAGACAGTTTGCATCGGAATAGCATTTGTGCGGTAAACAAAGGAATTCTTCAATTGACTTCCTGCTTTTTCCCTCAATGTGAGTATTAATTGTAATATTTCGGGGATTTATAAATATTTTTCTGATAAAAACCGATGATTTGCATCTTCCAGGATAAATATTTCTGAAATCTTTTTAACTTGGGGGCTCGTTTATAAACCAAAAACCAAATAACTATTTAATTATATGCTGCACGAACCCGCCGTTGAAGTGGGCATTGAAAATGCCTCGAAGAAGAAAGCCAATCTGGGTGTATGGTTCTTTTTTCTGTATCTTTTTTTCTATGCCGGTTTTGTTGTTATCGGAGTTTTGAATTACGAGTTGATGGCCGTGGAGGTTGTCGCCGGACTTAACCTGGCGCTTGTTTATGGAATGGGTTTGATTGTGTTTGCAGTGCTGCTGGGCATTCTGTACAACTATTTCTGCTCGAAATATGAGGATGATTTAAATACGAAGGAGCCTGAAGCATGATTTACGAAGTATCTTATATCGCTATTTTCTTTTTTGTAGTTTTTGTAGGTCTGGTACTAGGCCTTTCGTTTTACTTTGCCCGTAAAACAAGTTCAGCCTCGTCTTATTATGCTGCCGGGGGACAAATTCACTGGGCAGTAAACGGTATTGCTTTCGCCGGAGATTATTTGTCGGCAGCCTCATTTCTGGGTATTTGCGGGATGATCGCAACCTTCGGTTTCGACGGTTTTTTATATTCCATCGGATTTCTTGCCGGCTGGATAGTGGCATTGTTTTTAATTGCCGAACCACTTAAGCGGCTAGGGAAGTATACCTTTACAGATGCGCTGAATTCGACCTTTAAATCAAGGGCTATTACATTAACCGCTGCAATAAGCACGCTTATTGTTTCCATTTTTTACCTTATTCCGCAAATGGTTGGAGCAGGTGATCTGGTGACGCCTTTGTTAGGTTTTCCGCATTGGGTGGGAGTGGTGCTGGTAGGTGTAGTGGTGATTTTTATTGTTGCCAGTGCGGGGATGACCTCGACCACGTATGTGCAGTTTATTAAGGGAGCTTTATTACTGATCTTATCGATCATCCTTTCGGCATATATTCTTAAGAATGGATTTACGCTGAGTCCTGATCATAAAAATCAGCCCTATCATAAATTCCTGACCCTTTCGCCTCAGATGGCTGATACCACCGTGCAAAGTGTGGAAGGCTGGAACGTAGTTTCGCAGCAGCAGGTAAAAGGGAAAGATTTTGTGAAGCTTGAAAATGCGGGGATAGAACGCTGGTTCCATCTGGTAAAGAATACTGATGACAGCTATGTGTTGAAAGAAGCACTATCCATTTCTGAAGGAGATAAAGGATTGCTTTATAACGGCCGGGCGAAGGCTGATGCCAGCTTTTTCCAGGTTGGTCATATGAGTAAAATCATAGTAAACGGTAAGGAAGTAGATAAAACCGGTCCGGTTGGGCCTTTTAAATTTCTTGCTACTATTAAAGAGAGTGAGATTGTCCGTTTTTCGGAGGTTAAGTTTTCTGATGAAGGCAAAAAGGTTTCTGTTTATATTCAAAACCCTACTTCAGGGAAAAGCTTTATGCTGCCCGGCTTAAAATATAAGATAGGCAAGGGCGCAAGTATCTGGAGCAGACTCGATTTCGTGTCGCTAATGCTTGCCTTGTTTTTAGGGACGGCCGCTTTACCTCATATTCTGATCAGGTATTATACCGTAAAATCGCAGCGAGATGCCCGTAAATCGACTATTCTGGCTATTGCAGCTATAGGTATATTCTATATTTTGACCCTGTATATGGGCTTGGGCGCTGCAGTGAATGGCGTTCAGGATGTTGAGTCGAGCAATATGGCGGCTCCGCTTTTGGCTAAGGGCTTCGGCGTGATTTTGTTCTCTATAATTTCTGCGGTTGCTTTCGCTACGATTTTAGGAACGGTAGCAGGCTTGATCATCGCATCTTCGGGTGCAATTGCCCACGATTTAATGGGGAATTATTTTAACGTTGATTTAAGTGATGGCAAAAAAGTTAAAGCCGGAAAGATCGCTGCTTTTGCAGTTGGAATTTTTGCCATAGCTCTGGGTATATTATTTAAGGGAATGAATGTTTCGTTTCTGGTAGGATGGGCTTTCGCGATAGCCGCTTCGGCTAATCTTCCGGCGATATTATTCCTTCTTTTCTGGAAAAAAACTACGGCAAACGGAATTGCGGCGTCGATAGTAGTTGGTATTGTAGCTTCGTTGGCAATTATTCTGACCTCGCCAACCATGTGGGACCGGTATGGATTGGACCCGGCGACTGTATTGCATAAACTGGAAAATCCGGCGATTATATCTTTCCCTTTAGCGATTATAACAGCTTATGTAGTTTCACTGATGACTCAGAAGTCGGTTACTGAAGAGCGGGTGTTGACTAAAGAGATCGTGGAATAAATTAGAGTTTTTATCTCAAACAGATTTATCAGATGGCTCGGGCTTGTAAGTAGATGTTAATACTTGCAAGCCCGGCAAAATATAAAATTGAACAATTTAAAAATGAATTTACAGATTAAATCCTTTGACGAATACAAGAAAGTATATGATTACAGCGTAAATGATCCGGAAAATTTCTGGGCAGATATCGCTTCATCATTTACATGGAAAAAGAAATGGGATTCGGTATTGGAGTGGAACTTTAAAGAGCCGAACATCCAGTGGTTTAAAGGAGCAAAATTAAATATAACGGAAAATTGCCTCGACAGGCATTTGGCAGACAATGCGGATACTCCTGCTATTATCTGGGAACCGAACGATCCGGAAGAGCACCACAGGGTATTAAGTTACAGACAACTGCATGATAAGGTATGTCAGTTTGCCAATGTGCTTAAGAATAATGGTGTAAAAAAAGGCGACAGAATTTGTATCTACTTACCGATGGTGCCCGAGCTTGCTATCGCGGTACTGGCCTGTGCCAGAATCGGAGCCATTCATTCGGTAGTGTTTGGAGGGTTTTCTGCGCAATCTATTGCTGATAGGATTAATGATGCGACGTGCTCGCTTGTAATCACTGCCGATGGTGGTTTTCGGGGAAATAAAAACATCCCCTTAAAGGATATTATTGACGATGCGCTTGTGCAGTGCAAGAGTGTTAATAAAGTTATTGTGCTAACAAGGAGCCGAACGCCGGTTTCTATGTTTAAAGGCCGGGATGTATGGTGGGAAGATGAAATTAAGAAGGTAGAAACACAGGGAAATCCTGAATGTCCGGCTGAAGAAATGGATGCCGAAGACGTGTTGTTCATCCTGTATACTTCCGGTTCTACCGGCAAGCCGAAGGGGGTGGTGCATACCTGCGGCGGATACATGGTGTATGCGGGCTATACTTTTGCAAATGTGTTTCAGTATCAACCAGGCGAGGTGTTTTTCTGTACTGCCGACATTGGCTGGATCACCGGACATTCATACATAGTTTATGGTCCGCTTTCTCAGGGAGCAACAAATATCATGTTCGAAGGTATTCCGACCTATCCAAACCCGGGGCGTTTCTGGGAGATTGTAGATAAGTTCAAAGTTAATATCCTGTACACAGCGCCAACAGCAATCCGTTCGTTAATGAGCTTTGGAGATGAGCCTTTAAAGGGAAAAGACCTGAGCTCGATTAAAAAATTAGGTTCGGTAGGCGAGCCAATCAACGAAGAAGCATGGCATTGGTACGATGAGAAAATCGGTAAAAAGAATGCGCCGATTGTGGATACCTGGTGGCAAACCGAAAATGGCGGAATCATGATTTCGCCGATAGCGGGGGTAACCCCTACAAAGCCGGGCTATGCAACTTTGCCGCTTCCGGGTATACAGCCCGTTTTGGTGGATGAAGCAGGAAAGGAAATTGAGGGGAACGGTGTAAGCGGGAACCTTTGTATTAAGTTTCCGTGGCCGGGAATCATCCGGACAACTTACGGCGACCACGAACGCTGTCGCCAGACATATTTCTCAACTTATGAGAATATGTATTTTACAGGAGATGGCTGCTTGCGCGATGAAGACGGTTATTACCGGATTACCGGCCGGGTTGATGATGTATTAAACGTATCGGGTCACCGTATCGGAACCGCGGAGGTTGAGAATGCAATTAACATGCATTCGGATGTGGTTGAAAGTGCAGTGGTAGGGTATCCTCATGAAATAAAAGGGCAAGGTGTTTACGCTTATGTGATACTTGGAGCATCGGAACACGACAGGGAATTAACCCGCAAGAATATTCTTCAAACGGTAACCCGGATTATTGGCGCCATTGCTAAGCCGGATAAAATTCAGTTTGTTACAGGTTTGCCTAAAACACGGTCGGGTAAAATCATGCGCCGCATATTGCGTAAGATTGCCGAAGGCGATACGGGGAATTTGGGCGATACCAGTACTTTATTAGATCCTGCGGTTGTGGATGAAATAAAAGAAGGGGCCTTGTAGGATTCTCAAAATGATTTAAATATTTAAAGAGGTTGAAATCTATAGATTTCAGCCTCTTTTTTATGGGTGCATCGTTATTCTAAGTCCAAATATAATCTTCCACTCTTACTCAGCTACTCAAACCGCCCCTTAATCCCCTCCTTGTAAATAAGGAGAGGAGGTATGACGCTTTAGTAGCTTCTCAACAAAACTCTAATTGGGTGTTCCCAAACGTTTTTATTCCTGCCTACAGGAATGACGTAGCGGGTTTACTTTCCATGCCACGCCTGCTCCTTATATATTCCTTTTAAAAATTCAAACTAATACAAAATAAACCTTCAATTTTTTTACTTTTGCAGCATCTTTATAAAATCCTTATATTTTGGAAAATAATCAACTTTCAACGCTCGAAAATGCAAAAGATTTAGGTTTGTTACCTGAAGAGTTTGAGCGCGTTAAAGAAATTTTGGGTCGTACACCAAACTTCACAGAATTATCTATATTCTCAGTAATGTGGAGCGAGCACTGCTCTTATAAAAACTCAATTACATGGTTAAAAACCCTTCCAAAGGACAGTCCGCGTATGCTGGCTAAAGCCGGAGAAGAGAATGCCGGAATGGTTGATTTAGGTGATGGAATAGCCTGCGTATTTAAAATAGAGTCTCATAATCACCCTTCTGCATTAGAGCCTTATCAGGGTGCTGCAACGGGTGTCGGAGGTATCAATCGTGATATTTTCACCATGGGAGCGCGGCCAATTGCCCAGCTTAACTCTCTTCGTTTTGGCGAATTGAGCTTAGAGCGTAATAAATGGTTAATAAAAGGAGTAGTTAAAGGAATTGGCGATTACGGAAATGCTTTCGGTATTCCAACCGTTGGCGGAGAAGTGTTCTTTGACGACTGTTATACTGTAAATCCATTGGTAAACGCAATGTCTGCCGGTATTGTAAAGGTTGGCGAAACAGTTTCTGCAACTTCATACGGTGTGGGCAATCCTGTTTACATAGTTGGTTCTGCAACCGGAAAAGACGGAATTCATGGAGCTGCATTTGCTTCTAAAAATATAACCGAAGATTCGGTAAACGATTTGCCTGCTGTTCAGGTGGGTGATCCTTTCCAGGAGAAATTATTGCTTGAAGCTTCATTGGAAGTTATTCAAACCGGAGCTGTTATTGGTATGCAGGATATGGGAGCGGCAGGTATTATCTGCTCTAACTCAGAAATGTCTGCCAAAGGTGAGCACGGCATGCGTATCGATTTAGATAAAGTGCCGATGCGCCAGGAAAACATGAAGCCTTTTGAAATTCTTTTATCAGAATCTCAGGAGCGTATGCTGATTGTGGTAGAGAAAGGTCGCGAAGCAGAAGTACAGGCAGTTTTTGATAAATGGGATCTGAATTGCGTGCAGATCGGAGAAGTAACCGATACCCGCCGTTTAGAATATTATATGAACGGCCAGCTTGTTGCTGATGTTCCTGCTGATGATTTGGTTCTTGGCGGTGGTGCTCCGGTTTACAAACGCGAGTATCGCGAGCCTGCTTATTACGCCGAAAATCAGAAATTTAAGATTGAAGATGTTAAGGAGCCAGCTAACTTAAAAGATGTAGCGGATCACCTGATTTCTCATCCTAATATTGCGTCGAAGCGTTGGGTTACGGATCAGTACGACTCTATGGTTGGTACCGGCACCATGACAACGAACACGCCGAGCGATGCTGCGATTGTGAGCGTAAAGGGAACTGAGAAAGCTCTGGCATTAACGGTGGATTGTAATTCGCGATACGTGTATGCCGACCCTCAAAAAGGTTGTGCTATCGCGGTAGCAGAAGCAGCAAGAAATATAACCTGCGCAGGCGGCGAGCCTGTGGCAATTACCAATTGCTTAAACTTTGGTAATCCTTATGTTCCTGAAGTGTACTGGCAGTTTGTTGGCGCTATTAAAGGGATGGGCGAGGCTTGTACAAAGTTTGAAACCCCGGTAACAGGTGGAAATGTGAGCTTTTATAATCAGTCGAGCGATGAAGGTCCGGTATTCCCAACTCCAACAATAGGTATGCTGGGCGTTTTGGATAACATCAAAACCAAAATGACACTTGATTTTAAACAAGCCGGAGATTTGATTTATCTGATCGGCGAAAGTCAGAATGATATCGCATCATCACAATATCTGGCTTCATATCATAAAATCTCAGCATCTCCAGCTCCTTATTTTGATCTGGACAAGGAATATGAGATGCACCAGGTAATTAAGCAGATCATTCGTTCAGATTTGATTCAATCAGCTCATGATGTGGCTGATGGTGGTTTATATGTTACACTGGTAGAGTCTGCGATGCCGCAGAAGCTTGGCTTTGATATCGAAACAGACGAAGAGATCCGTAAAGACGCTTTCCTTTTCGGAGAAGCACAAGGCAGGGTAGTGGTATCTGTTAAGCCAGAAAATCAGGAGGCTTTCGTTGAATTTATGGCTACGTCTGAAGTTGAATTCTCTTTGTTGGGAACAGTTACTTCAGGAGAATTTAAAATCGATAATGAAGATTTTGGTTCGGTAGAGCCGGTGAAGAATGTGTTCGATAATGTTCTTCATAATATTTTAGGAGAGTAAGTTCTTCTTGGTATTAACGCAGACAGTGTATCGAACACTGTCTGCGTTTTTTTATTTATACGTTTCGAAGATTGGAAAATCAATTCTCGTCTTTGAATTAAACTTGTCCCGAGGGTGGTGCTATGGTTTAGAACCCAGATTGCAAATCTTTACTTATAGGCGTCGGGATTACAAATCCCGACGAGCAGTGGTTTATCTTTGTTTAATTATGCTCAACATCAGCTCTATACATCACGTTGCGATCATCTGTTCTGACTATGTTGTTTCAAAGAAGTTCTACACCGAAGTATTGGGGCTTGAAATTATTTCAGAGCAGTATCGCGGAGAGAGAGAGTCATATAAACTTGATTTAAGGATCGGAGACGCCCAGATAGAGCTTTTCTCCTTTCGGGATACACCAGAACGAGTGTCAAGACCCGAAGCGCGTGGATTACGTCATCTGGCATTTGCTACGGATGATCTGGATCGTTCAGTAGAATTTTTAAAGTTGAACAATGTGGAAGTGGAGCCCGTTCGGCTTGATGAGCTCACAGGTAAACGCTTTACCTTTTTTTCAGATCCTGACAGGCTTCCTCTTGAGCTTTATGAAATATAACAATGAAGAGCAGAGTGTAGTAAAAGCAGCACTGGTTTAATTCTGGAACTGTAATATGAAAGATGTTTTCCATTTCAAGCAATTCGCAGTCAACCAGGCTGGATGTGGTATGAAGATCAATACTGATGGCGTGTTGCTGGGAGCTTTGGCTCAATCAGAAAATCCATCTTCAATTCTCGATATAGGGACAGGAACGGGGGTAATTGCATTGATGCTTGCTCAGCGTTTTTTAAGTGCAACTATTGAAGCTATTGAGATTGATGGCTCAGCGGCTGAAACAGCCGGACAGAACTTTTTAAATTCTAAGTTTTCAGCTCGTTTAAAGGTATATCCACATTCCTTTCAAAAGTTCTCTCAGAAACAGCCTCATAAGAAATATGATTTAATAGTTAGCAATCCTCCCTTTTTTACGAATTCGCTTAAAAATCCCGATAGTCAGAAGCAATTGGCCAGACATACCAGCGAAACTCTTTTTAAGGAATTAGTTATGTTCGCAGAAAGTCATCTTACAGAAAACGGTATATGTTATTTTATTTTACCCTTAGATGGAGCAAAGCAAATTATAGATGAAGGCTTAAAAAATGATCAGCTTAAACTGCGGCATATCATTAATATCAGATCCTCAGAGTCTAAATCGACTCACCGGCAAATAATTGGCTTAGGTTTTGAAGAATTGAAAGACAGGGAAGAGCTTTTTACAATTTATCAATCAGAGAAAGTTTATTCTGTTGAGTATAAAAATGCTTTAAAAGATTTTTTAACTATATTTTAACGGGGTGCAGTTTCCTGATTTCTTTTACGAATAATTCAATGACACGCATCGGCCTTATTTCTGATACTCACAGTTACCTCGACGATAAAGTTTTCAAGCATTTTGAAAATTGTGATGAGATATGGCATGCGGGAGATTTCGGAACTTTAGAGCTCGCCGATGCCCTGGCTGCATTTAAACCGTTGCGCGGAGTGTATGGTAATATTGACGGGAAAGATATCCGCGCAGTATACCCCGAACATAATCGATTTAATTGTGAAAATGTGGATGTTTGGATGACTCATATTGGAGGATATCCGGATAAATATGCGCCACAAATAAAATCTCAAATTTATTTAAACCCGCCTAAAATTTTTATTTCCGGTCATTCGCATATCCTGAAGGTGATTTTTGATAAAAAAATTGGAACTTTACACTTAAATCCTGGTGCAGCTGGCAAACAAGGTTGGCACAAAGTGCGTTCTCTTATTAGATTCTGCATTTCTGAGGAAAAAATTCATACCTTGGAGGTAATAGAACTAGGTAATAGATAATGTAAAAAATACACTAAGTAGTTATGTCGGTAGTAAAAACACTAGGTCAGTTCATCATTGAAAAGCAAAAAGACTTCCCTTATGCTAAGGGGGAGCTGTCACGTCTTTTGCGTGATATTGGGATAGCAGCAAAAATTGTAAACCGCGAAGTAAATAAAGCGGGATTGGTAGACATCATCGGAGAGGCCGGGACCACGAACAGTCATGGTGAGTCACAGAAAATGCTCGATGTTTTTGCCAATCATCAATTTATTTCTGCCTTAACCTGCGGAGGCGAATGTTGCCTGGTAGTCTCCGAAGAAAATGATGATCCTGTTTTTATTGAATCCGACGTATCTGATAATGCTAAATATATCGTAGCCATTGATCCGCTTGACGGATCATCGAATATTGATGTGAATGTTTCTGTAGGAACTATCTTTTCGATTTACCGCAGAAAAAGTACTGAGGGTAAGCCGACACTCGAGGATGCCTTACAGCGTGGCACAGAACAGGTTGCCGCCGGATATGTGGTTTACGGATCGTCGACCATGCTTGTTTATACTACCGGAAAAGGTGTTAACGGGTTTACTCTTGATCCGTCGATTGGTGAGTTTTGCCTGTCGCATCCCGATATGACCATTCCGCAAGACGGTTATATTTATTCTATCAATGAAGGGAACTATATTAATTTTCCGGATGGGGTGAAAAAATACATCAAGTTTTGCCAGGAAGAAGATGCATCTACAAAGCGCCCGTATTCTTCACGCTATATCGGTTCTATGATTGCAGATATGCATAGAAATATGATAAAAGGCGGAATATTTCTTTATCCTCCAACCTCAAGTTCGCCGAAAGGCAAGTTGCGTTTGGTATACGAATGCAATCCGATGGCTTTTATAATTGAGCAGGCAGGCGGCAGGGCTACCGATGGTTTTCAACGAATATTAGAAATGGAAGTTGAATCCTTACATCAGCGCTGTTCTATTTTTGTAGGTTCAGAAAATATGGTTAGAAAAGCTGAAGAAATGATGATGAAATATTCTCCGGAAATGAGCCTGAAGAAAGAAGATAAAGGTAAAACAGTAGAATTAAAGACTAAGGTGGCAAGCTAAAGAAGCCCTTCAGTTTTTTTACACTCTACTTCAAATACTGAATCTATATCTAATTTATCTCTTTGCTGATATGCTGCGACTGCTAAACGGTCGCAGCGTTCATTTTCAGGGTGCCCGGCGTGCCCTTTGATCCATTGAAAACGAACTTTATGGAGTTTGTATACCGAAAGGAAGCGGATCCATAAATCTTTGTTTTTTTTACCAGCAAAGCCTTTTGCGGCCCAGCCAAATACCCATTTTTTCTCTACAGCATCGGCCACGTATTTAGAGTCGGTATATACTGTTACTTCCTGTCCCGGTTTTTTTAATGCTTCGAGTCCGACGATAACAGCCAGTAATTCCATCCTGTTATTGGTGGTTTTTCTGAATCCGCCGGATAGTTCTTTATAATGTTGTCCGGCACGCAGAATTGTGCCGTAACCACCGGGTCCCGGGTTTCCGCTTGAGGCTCCGTCTGTAAATAATTCTATCATCTTCTCGCTTCAAGTATAAGATTTTGTTTTTAAAGACGAGGGAAGATAGTGTCAAATAAAAATTAGAATATTGTTTATCAGTGCTTTGTAAATTGGAATGGAGGTTGGTAAAATTTTAATAAATTAATCTTGATTTTAGTAGAAAGATTATTAATTTTGTCGCTCAATACGGTGGTTGTAGCTCAGTTGGTTAGAGCATTGGTTTGTGGTGCCGAGGGTCGTGGGTTCGAGCCCCATCATCCACCCGAAAGTCGTCTTCAGAGAAATTTGAAGACGGCTTTTTTAATTCCTCACTTTATCGTGCCTCCCGCCGGATGGTGCCCTGAGAGCTTATTGAACTATCGAGGCGACTCTAAATCAATTTTTTGAGTTTTATCAACGATTTCTTTAATTAACCGATCAAGTTCATGAGTCGAATCATAAATGTGATTCAAAAGTTCGGTTTCGTCGATGCTGTCTTTATAGTTTTTTAATAATTCGATCAAACCCATAATACGGGCTACAGGGGCTCTAACCACATGGGATTGTATCCAGGCAATTTCTCTCAATCTTGCATTTTGATCTTCAATCGCCTGAATATAGTTCATCCGATCTGTAATATCTTTTGAATTAAAGAGGAAACCCTGAACAGAAGTATCATCGAGCAGATTGGTGGCTAGAGATTCTAACCAGCGGTATTTACCTTTGCCAACCCTATATCTATAGGGCAAAAATTGAACACGTTTTTCAGTCATTAAACGCGCGGACGTTTGATAAACCGTTTCCCTGTCATCCTCATGAATCCGATCCAACGCTTTAAGCCCGATTAATTCTTCGTATTTAATTCCGAGAATGCTTGTATAGGCTGGGCTTAAATACGTGTAGCACTGTTTTTCATCCAGGATACTAATCAAATCGGATCCTTCTTGTACTAAAGCTTTAAAGCGCTGTTCTTTTAATCTTAAAGCAGTTTCATGCTGCTTTTTTTCTGTTATATCGGTTAGCATATTAACAGCCCCTGTTACCCGTCCGGATGAATCAATGAGAGGAACAGGGTGAGGAATCACGTTTCGCTTATCTCCGTTCGGGCGCTCAATTATTACTTCTTTATGAGTTATTGCCCTGCCGTCTTTTAAAGCCACTGCCATCGCGCAGGAATCGGGAGGAAGGAGATCGCCGTCAATGGTGTGCATCTTCCCTGAGCCACACCATAAGTCTTTTCCGATTTCAGGTTCTCTGCCCCACAGTTCAGCAGCCGCTTTATTGTATATTAATATACGTCCTTTAGCGTCGCATGAATACGTCGCTATCGGTAATTCCTGGATCAACTGTTTATAGTGTTTTTTATTCTCTTCTATTTTTTTTCGGGATAATACCTGTTCGGTTACATCTACGGCAAAAAAGAAGATACCATCGATAGAGCCATCATGGCTTCTATGCGCCTGATATATGAAATTTAAATAGGTGTCACTGAGCTCTCCGGTACCCCGAAGATCAAATTTGACGAGCATCTCATTCGCAGAAAAAGTTTGGCCGGTTTCATAAACTGTATCTAAAAAATTAAAAATTCCCTGGGCTTCCAGTTCGGGTAATACTTCTTTTACTGTTTTGCCGATAATTTCGCTTTTTCCAATTAACTGTAAATAAAGAGGGTTTGCGAGCTCATATATATGGTTTGGTCCCTTTAGAATTCCCATGCAGGATGGAGCCTGAGAGTACAAATCATGAAACCATTGTCTTTCAATTTCGAAGGCTTTTTCCAGACCTTTTGTCTCGGTTATGTCTTTGGCTATACAATACATGATTTTCTCAGTATCATTCCATTTCATAGACCAAACATTGGGAGCTTTTGTCCCGTTTTTACGCACATAGTGGTTTTGGAAATTGGTCATTGTATGGCCCGACATAATTTCTGCTGCGGCCTGGTATGTTCGGTCATGGTCTTCGGCCCAAACAAAATCTATATAATGTTTACTAATTAACTCTTGCGGCTTATAGCCCCACATCTTTTCCGCTGCCGCACTTACCTTAACAAACTTGCCGGCTTCATCCATGGTGCAAATTACATCTAAAGATGAATCCATTATTTTACTGAGACCATCCAGGGCCTCTTGCAGTTCCCTAGATGTCGTGAGTATGTTTCTTTCAGCTTCTTTACGATTCGTTATATCACGAACGATCATGCAAGTTTTTGTTTCTCCACGACTATCTTTAAATACGGATGAGGTAAGTTCGCCGGGAAATTTACTGCCATCTTTACGAATGAGAGTAAGTTCTCCCATTGCTTTGCCTTTAAGTTGTCGTTCGTCCAGCAATTGGTTTAAACGAGGGTCTGTCGTATCTGCAAGGCCGAATCTCCCCGCATCACAGATCTCCTTTTCTGTCATTCCGAAGATTTCGCAGGCTGCGGGATTGGCTGCAATAATTTGACCATCAGTTATTGTCAATAAAATTCCATCCATGCTATTCTCGAAAAAAGCACGGTGTTTCGCCTCACTGTCGGTTATTAACAGCTCTGCAATTTTGTGTTGTTCTTCAGCCTTGATTTTTTCAGTTATATCGCTTACACTATGAATTATATATTCAATCTCAGCACGTTCATTTAAAACCGGTGAGTTTTCCGCTCGCCAGTATTTCTCTTCAAATTCGGCGGTGCCTCGTACTGGAATATCATAGTTCTGAATATCCAATTTTTGAGTACGTCTGGTTTCAATAACTAACTCCAGCGATGCTGTCAGATTTTTGACACCAGTTGCCCGGGGATCATTTGGATTATCCGGAAAAGCTTCAAATATTCCTTTATTGATCAGGTCTTCTTCGCAGGTATTTGTGGCAATGCAGTAAGCATTGTTAGCGCCTATAATTGTGAAACGAGGCGTATCACTCAATAATAGTAAGCAGGGAGTAGGCAAAGCATTAAAAAGCAGTTCCAGGTTTATCATAGTTGTCAATATCGGGTCCTATCAGCAGTATCAAAAATGGAAGCACGAACCTTTGCTTTATAAAAAACTGGTTATAGATATTATCATTGTACGGCAGTAGAGATGTAAAGTTGCTTATTTAATTCTAAAGGAATTGGGTTATCTAAGATTTGTTAGCAATTTAAATGCATGCCCAACTAAGTTTCGTTTATTTAAACTCTATAGATCTATAAATGAGTGAATTTGGCTTAAAATGTTGGCAGCGGTCCGAACCGAGTCCTATCTTCTTTTTTTAATTCCTTACTTTTTTCCTGCCTCCGCCGGATACCACTCCGGTGCTACAATGAAAGCTTGATTTCAACTTCTTTGCCCCGCAAACTTTTTAAGGAAAATATTTTGACAACCAAATGGTTGTTTTTATATTTGACAACCATTTGGTTGTATTATGATAGAAAGACGAGATGTATTTCAGGCTATAGCTGACCCTACAAGGAGGATGATCATTAGCAAATTGGCCCAGGGACCGCTTAACATTACCCAGATTGGTGAAGATTTTGGTATGAGTAAACAGGCGATTGCCAAACACATCAAAATCCTTAATGAGTGTGGCATCATCTCAATGAGCCAAAAAGGACGGGAACAGATTTGTGAAGCACAACTTGGGTCATTAAATGAGGTGACCAATTGGGTAACTGAGTCGCGGAAGTTATGGAACCAGCGATTTGAAAAGTTAGATAAATTTCTTAAGGAAATAGAAAAATGACAGTTATGAATTTAGACAAAAAAGAGCTCTTGATCACCCACCTATTCGATGCTCCAAGGGATGTTGTATTCGGTGCCTGGACAAATCCAGAACAACTGAAGCATTGGTATGCACCTGATGGATGTACAATTGAATTTAAAGCTATTGATATAGCCCAAGGCGGTAATTTTCATTCTTGCATTCATGACCCCGTGCATGGAGAATGTTGGGTTAAAGGGACCTACATGGAAGTGATCCAAGATCAAAAATTAGTTTTCACTATGGTGATGTCAGACGAAGCCGGCAATTCCGTAAGTTCGGTTGACGCTGGGAAAACTTCAGACTGGCCCGAAACGCAAATCACGACTGTCACTTTTGAGTCGATCGGACAGCAAACCAAAGTTAGCATTCATCAGACCGTGTCGGAAGAAGAAGCTAAAAAAACGGGCGCCTATCAAAGCTGGATCAAGATGCTTAATAAGCTTAATCTGCTATTAAAACTAAAGTGACTTTTAAAATGAAAAAGATCCTCGTATATGCTGTTTTATCGGCATTGATATTATCATTTTGCACTCAAAAAAAACAATCGGAGCAAAACAAAGAACTACCAGGGAAGAACGTAAATAATGCCTTAGTTCAAAATGGCTATTCTGATGTTAATGGGATTAAAATGTATTATGAAATTTACGGAAAGGGTAAGCCGCTCGTTTTGATTCATGGCGGCGGCTCGACCATTCAATCGAATTTTGGGCAGGTTATTCAAGTGCTCGCTGAAAATAGAAAGGTAATTGCGATGGAATTGCAAGCGCACGGAAGAACCAGTGACCGAGGTAAGGATTCGTCGTTTGAGCAGGATGCAGATGACGTTGCAACTCTTCTTGAAAACCTGAATATTGATAAAGCAGATTTTTTGGGTTTTAGTAACGGCGGGACGACGACCATCCAAATAGCGCTCCGTCACCCGGAAATTGTCGACAAAATCATTTTAGGCTCTGCTCTTTATAAACGAAATGGTGTTCCGGCACAGTTTTGGGATTTTATGAAACAGGCAAACTTATCCAATATGCCTCAAGAACTGGTAGATGCTTATCTGGCGGTAACGCCAAATCGTAAGGGCCTTCAAATTATGCATGACAGGGACGCAAAAAGGATGGTTGATTTCAAAGATATCCCGGATGAGCAGATTAAAACTATTAAGGCCAAAACCCTAATCATAATAGGTGATAGAGATATTATAAGACCGGAACATGCTATTGAAATGCGTAGAAAGATTGAAGGGGCTGAACTGGCTATTATTCCGGGTGTGCATGGTGAGTATATTGGAGAAATAACAACGTTAAAATCTAATTCTAAACAAGTGGACTTTGTAATTCCAATGATTAAAAGATTCCTTGATCCATGAAACGCAAGATAGTAAGAAGCACCAATTCAAAATCTTTCGAAGTTGATACCTTATTCAAATAATCTTCATCAATCTTTGTAGATCAGCTATGCTCGTCCAGGCTGGCTGAAAGGTACATTGCTTCGGGAGGGTTTTCCGTTCCGGGTTGGTCATTGGTATTTTAATGTTCCAAAACTTTGGCAAAACCATCGAAGTTATATTGTAATTATTAAAACAATTTATAACCTTTCCATTTATATGTAAACATTTAGATAAATATTATGCATTACGTTAAACACACTTACATTTTGTTATTTGTATCATTTCTTGCTTTCACTTCTTGTAGTAAAGACAATGAAGCGCCTTCTACAAAGTCTATTATTCAGCAGGGAAAATGGAAAATCGTTTTATTTAACGATAATGGCGCGGTTGAAACAAGCAATTATTCGGGCTATGAATTTACTTTTAATACCAATGGATCGGTAAGCGCTGTAAAAAACGGCTCTACCGTTACAGGTAACTGGAATGCTGGTATAGACGAAAGCCTTAACAAATTAACATTAAACTTTCCTTTGTTATCACCACTAACAGAACTTAATGAACAATGGACATTTCTTGAGAAATCTTATTCCGTTTTTAAGTTGGAGCATATTAACAGCGAAGGACAAACCGAGGTGGTGACCTTTCAGAAATTATAATATTGTTTTAAGGGGGCGGTTCTAACCGCCTTTTTTGTTTTATTTCTACTACCCTTCAATTCCGGCTGTCAATCTGAGCCGTTTAATTCCTTTGCTTAAAGTTTCTCCCATTTACTGTATTTAGATCTGCTTTGGTTTATTTAGATTATTTCTAAATAATTTTGATTGTATGGGTTAAAAATATAATTTTGCTCGCAATTAAGAATTAGTATAAATAAACATAAAGAAATAATGACAATTTCTACATCCACCCTTAAAGGACTTAGTTTAATACTTTTTACCACACTGATTTTCGCTTCTTGCAAAAAGAATGATGATGACAATAATTTACGTGCATCAATTGATGCGTCTATAATCACAGGGGAATCCACTTACAGCGGAATATTTGTTGATGCAAACGCACAATCGACTGTTGATTTTACCGAAGGAAATAAGGCATATAAAATTTTCCAGGCTATAAATTCTTATTGCGGTAAATCAAAAACAGAGGTAATCACTGCCACAACACTTGCAAATATGTACAGCAATACCGGCAATCCTTTTGACGATGCTACTTTAAATTCAAGCGGAGTACAATTACGCAATCTAACCGCTTCATCATGGAATGCTACTGCCGCAGAAGCTGTTCGTGCGAAATTCGCTTCTGATTTTACAACGATGGCAACTGTAAGCCAATCAAATGGTATAACAGCCTCTGAAGGTGTTGCTGGTAAGTTGGTGGCGGGTACCAGTACTTATTTGGTTGACGCAAAAGGAATAGAAACTCAACAGGTAATTCAAAAAGGATTGATTGGCGCATATCAAATAGACTTAATATGTAATGTGCTATTAGACGAGGGTTTAGATGCTGAGAATTACGCTGTTGTATCAGGAAAAAATTATACTCAATTAGAGCATAACTGGGATTTAGCTTTCGCTACGCTTACACCAAATACAAATTACTTAATTGGGTCAACTTCTACTTCGAAAGTAACTACTGAATTTGCTTTAGGTTCATACGCCTGGGAGTACAACAGAGATACTGAGGATTATAAAAAACTTTTACCTGCCTTTTTAAAGGGAAGGGTTGCTGTAGTAAACAATAATAAAGCAGAGGTTAATGCTCAGGCGCTGCTTATAAAACAGATTTTACAGAAAACTATCGCTTTGGCGGCGAGAGGATATCTTGCTAAATCGAAAGATGCCAGCTTAACAGAGGCTGCAAAAGCCCATGCCTTTGCTGAAGGTCTTGGTTTTATTTATTCGTTACGTTTTTGTACCGCTTTTGGAGCTGATGCAAGTTTTTCTGATTCAATTTTGGCGGGTTTAATAGGTTCAACAAATAGCTTCTATAATCTAACCCCAGCAAAAATTCTTGCTGCTGATGATGCCATAAAAGCAAAGTTCAACCTTTAAAGAATTTAAACCCACGGTTAACTTGGATCCGGAGTAATAATACTCCCGGATCCTTTTTTAATTTAAGAATATGATACGTTTTGCAGGGAAAAGATTAGGATTAGTTTTGTTATTGGCAGCTACATTTTTTGCATGTTCAAAAAAAGGCGATCCCCAAAAAGAGGATACCGGAAGTGCTGCCGACAGGAAGGCTGTTCTTGTTAACGTAACAGAAAATATAGTTATTCCTTCTTATAGTAACTTCAAAACAAAGCTTGATTTGCTTGTCAGCAAAACAAACAATTTTACTGATGCGCCGACTACAGCCTCGCTTGGCGAATTAAGGTCGGCCTGGGTGAGTGCATATGTTGAATGGCAAAAGGTTGAGTTGTTTGAATTTGGTTCGGCGGACAGATACTCTCTGCGGTCATACTTTAATATTTATCCCGCCAACGAAACTACTATCGCCGCTAATATAACTTCGGGAACCGCAAACCTGGATATTGCTTCCAATTTCACAGCACAGGGATTTCCGGCTATCGATTATTTGATTAATGGCCTGGGAAATACAGACGGTATCATTGTTTCCTATTATACCACTGAGACTGATGCGGCAAAGCGTAAAGCTTATTTAAAAAGTATCGTCAGTAAGATGAATTCTGTTTTTACAACGGTTAATACAGAGTGGAATGGAGCCTACAAAGAAACATTTATTAATAAAACCGGCACGGATGCATCGTCTTCTACATCAGCCTTGGTAAACGGATATGTTCGCAGTTACGAACGTACAATAAGATCCGGAAAGTTCGGTATTCCTTCGGGCGTAATGTTAAACGGAACGGTGTCTCCTCAAAATGTTGAAGCTTTTTACAAAAAAGATATTTCGCTAACACTGGCGAAAACCGCACATCAGGCGGCTATAGATTTTTTTAATGGCAAAAGTGTAAAAAATGGAGTTGAGGGGCCTTCGCTGAAAACGTATCTAACTGCCATAAATGCTCAAACTGCACTTCCGCAAGCGATAAATAGTCAATTTAGTGTGACTACAGAAAAACTAAACGCTATCCAAACAGAAAACCTTAGCAGTGTAGTGCAAAATAATAATCAGCAGATGATTGATGTTTATAACGAAATGCAAAAGTCTGTTAAGCTATTAAAAGTGGATATGACTTCTGCAATCAGCATTACCATCACCTATACAGATAACGATGGCGATTAAATAGCTTCTGCGATTTCATGAATAATTATTTTCAGAAATTAACCCATGCAGCTCCTTTGGCTGTTTTTCGAATAATACTAGGAATGATGCTTTTTTTAAGCATCGTTCGTTTTTGGAGCAAGGGCTGGATCTATGATCTCTATATTGCTCCTGCTCACTACTTTCCCTTTTACGGCTTTGAATTTATAAAGCCTCTCGGAGATAATACCTATTTTCTGTTCGCTTTTTGTGCGGTTTGCGCCGTTCTGGTTTCTATCGGCCTATTTTATCGCATCGCAATAATCGGACTGTTTTTGTCTTTTACCTATATCGAATTGATCGATAAAAGCACTTATCTAAACCATTATTATTTTATCAGCATGGTTTTGTTGCTGATGGTGTTTTTGCCCGCCAACCGGTATTTTTCTGTAGATGCGGCAAGGAATAGAAATCTACTGGCCGATCAGATTCCGCAGTGGTGCCTCGATAGTTTAAAGCTGCTTGTGTTCATCTTATACTTCTATGCGGGTTTGGCTAAGGTGAACAGCGACTGGCTTTTGCATGCTTTACCTCTGAAAATATGGTTGCCTGCCAGGAATGATATGCCTGTAATTGGCTTTCTTTTTAATTATACATGGATAGCATATTTCTTTAGCTGGTTTGGCTGCATTTACGATCTTACAATCGGCTTGTTTTTATGGAACCGAAGAACCCGCTTGTTTGCCTACATAACAGTGGTGTTGTTTCACGGTCTGACAGCTATGCTTTTCCCGATAGGTATGTTTCCTTACATCATGATCGTTACGGCATTGATTTTCTTTTCGGACGACTTTCATAAAAACTTAATAAGTAAGACCAACTTTCTGTTAAAATCAGGCGCTGATTTTATAGTGCCCCAAAATATTTTCCGTTTTAAAAAGCTGAATCAGGATATTCTGTTGGCTGGGTTGGTAATCTTTTTTTCCATTCAGCTATTGATGCCTTTCCGTTATTTATTGTACCCGGGCGAGTTATTCTGGACCGAAGAGGGCTATCGTTTTTCCTGGCGGGTAATGCTGATGGAAAAGGCGGGCTATGCTCAGTTCACAATAAAGGATGCTTCGGGTAAGCAAATCGTAGTAAACAACAACGATTTTTTAACACCTTTGCAGGAAAAAATGATGTCGGCACAACCGGACATGATCCTGCAATATGCTCATTTATTGCGCGATCATTATGCGAAAGAAGGCTTTGATTCGCCGCAAGTATATGTTGATTCTTATGTTGCGTTAAATGGTCGCAGAGGCCGAACATTCGTTTCTCCTGATACTGACCTCGCAAAGGAGAAGGAATCTTTCAAACATAAATCCTGGATATTACCCCTTAACGATGAAATTAAAGGTTTTTAGTACTGTTTTTTTCTGTTTTATTGCTTTCTCCTCACTGGCTCAATATAAAATATCAGGCAGAGTGTTATCTACTGCCGATACTTTAGGTGTTGTCGGATGCACTGTTTTACTTGATGACAATAAAAGCATGGCGATAACGAATGATAAAGGGGAGTTCGTTTTCGAAAATCGCGCGGCCGGAAATTTTACCCTGCTTGCAGCTTGCGTAGGTTATAACAAGGAAACATTTTCAGTAACTGTCGCGGATGCGGACGTATCCATTATTCTTCATTTAAGTTCGGGGAAAATGCTTTCGGAAGTGGCGATAAAAGATAAAAAGAACGACTTCGGGTTCTCGCACCTTAAATCAGTGGAAAATCTCGGGATTTATGAAGGGAAGAAATCGGAGGTTATTATCCCTGATCAGCTGGTGGCGAACCTGGCTACAAATAACGCAAGGCAGGTTTATTCGAGAGTAGCCGGACTGAATATCTGGGAGAATGACGGCGCCGGTTTACAATTAAGCATTGGTGGCAGGGGGCTCGATCCAAACCGGACCTCAAACTTCAATGTGAGACAGAACGGCTACGATATCAGTGCTGATGCCTTAGGTTATCCCGAAAGCTATTATACTCCCCCGATTGAAGCTGTCGGGCAAATTCAAATCGTGCGTGGTGCGGCTTCTTTACAGTATGGAACTCAGTTCGGCGGACTGATTAATTTTATCATCAGAAAACCGGTTACAGATAAGGAGTTTGAGCTAACAGCCCGTCAAAGTATAGGCTCGTATGGTTTTTATAATGCTTTTACAAGCGCCAGCGGAACGGTAGATAAAATCAGCTATTACAGTTATTTTCAGTATAAAAAGGGGAATGGCTGGAGACCGAATTCGGACTTTGATAGTTACACAGGCTATGCGAATATAAATTATCAGTTAACTGAAAAAACGAAAGCAGGTATTGATTTTACACATATGGATTACCTCGCTCATCAACCCGGTGGTTTAACGGACGAGATGTTTGCCGAAGATCCGCTGCAAAGTAACCGGGAAAGGAACTGGTTTAAAGTTAACTGGAATCTTTTTGCGCTGAATATCGATCATAAGTTTAACCATAGAAATGAATTTAATTTAAGGGTTTTTGGCTTGTCGGCTTCAAGATATACCGTCGGCTTCAGGCCAAACCGGGTGGCAACAGCAGATGATGACAGTGAACGGGATCTGATAAAAGGTGATTTTGAAAACTGGGGCGCTGAGGCACGGTACCTCAAAAGATATTTGATAAAAAATGTTAATTCGGTTCTCTTAGTCGGAAGCCGCTATTACCACGGATTTAACCATAGTGTGCAGGGATTTGGCAGCAAAGGAAAAGATGCAGACTTTAACTACATCAATTCGGACGAGCTGATATTAAACGATTATAGGTTTCCAAACAGAAATGTATCGCTTTTTGCGGAAAATATTTTTTGGTTGAGTCCGAAATTGTCTGTTGTGCCGGGTTTGAGATATGAGATTATTAATACTAAAGCTGAGGGCTTCTATGCTGCAAGAAAACCCTCGCTCGATGAGAGCAGCATTGAGTTGGGAGCCAGAACACAGGAGCAGCGTCAAAGCAAAAGAAACTTTTTAATAGCCGGACTTGGGTTAAGTTACAAACCCAGCAGGAAAATCAATTTATACGGAAATCTTTCTCAGAATTATCGTTCAATTACATTCAGTGATATACGGATTGCTAATCCTTCCGCTGTTATAGATCCGGATATGACGGACGAGAAAGGGTATTCATTGGATTTGGGAATCAGGAGCGAAGGCAGATCCCTTTATAGTTATGATGTTAGTGCTTTTTATCTCAATTATAATAACAGGATAGGCGAATATCAGATAAGTGAAGGATCAATGGTTCTCAGAAAGCGGACAAATATCGGACAGGCTGTAATTGCCGGTATTGAGTCGTATGCTGAAGCTGATTTGTTTAAAATTATGCATCCGCAGCCTAAATTCAGTGGTGTGTTTTTTGCAAATGCTGCCTTTATAAAGTCGGAATACAAGAAATCTGTAGATCAAGGGATAGAGGGTAATGAAGTAGAATTTGTTCCAGGTTTAAATTTGAAAGGCGGACTGAGGCTGGCGTATAAAAAGATGAAAGCATCCTTTCAATACAGTTATGTTTCCGACCAGTTTTCTGATGCTACCAATGCGATTGATGGAGGTTTTGCAGGAATTGTTGGTGTGATTCCCGCTTATTCGGTTATGGATGCCGGTGTTTCTTACGAATTTAGAAGGTTCAGATTAGAAGGCAACGTGAACAATTTAACGAATCAGTATTACTTTACGCGTCGGGCTACCGGTTATCCCGGGCCGGGCATTATTCCATCGGATAACCGGACGTTTTATCTGACTTTGCAGGTTAAGTTGTAGAGGATATTAATTTCTGTGCTCGTACGGATTTGTAATTCGAGTGGATATGATTTTTGATTTGTAATCAAAGGAGTTCAGGGGGTAAGTTGGATTGTAAATCCATAATTATAGCTTCGGGATTGCAAATCCCGAAGAGCGCAGCACGTTGATCTTGACCAAGCACGATAGCGAGGATGCTGAAACACCTGCGGAACAGGCATTTCAGCATAAATGGTTAATCTTATATCTTAATGATAGAATGCGGCTGATCCCATACAGGATTTACTGTTATTATAAACGTGGACGACACGTTTAGATTACCGGTAAGTATGGTTTTTTTGTTTTGAAAGAAGGTAACATTATTAATCATCTTTTGAGTAATCAGCTCGTTTTGCGCATTGAAAGCTTTGATGGTTATAAGTTGAGGACGGGTAACGTTAAACACATGCATTAAGAATTTTTTATCCGGCAGTCCTCTATCACTGTCGGCGATAATAAATTCCTTTGTTTTAATTAGAGTCGAGCTTCTTATGCCAGTGTTTACATTGTATGTGTTCTGATCATATTCAACAGATATTGCAATTCTGGAAACCTCTGCCGGAACCCCTGCTTCCAGATTAAGCTCAAGAGCGCCGACTAATCTGTCCAGCCGCACGGTTTCGACAAAAGGGCTGGTTCCAACAGTAATATTTATTTTCTTCAGAAAAGTGTCTTCCCAAGCTCTGCTGAGGCGCTGCACGCGTATGTCATTCACCCGGTCAAATCCCGGGTCATGTCCGAAGATTAGTGCGTTTCCCAGGAAATTGGAGTGATAACCAATAACGTCTTTTGATGCTACAAACACAACCGTGTAATTCCCCGGTTCTAATCTGTCGGTAATCGTACCAAATGTAGAAGAACCTGAAGTCTGATTTTTAGAACTAATCAGGTTCCCGGAAGAGTTATAAACTCTGTAAAGTAAATAGTCAGCGTAGTTCCGCAAAGTATCTCCAATATCTGAAATGGAGCCGCCGGATTTGCCCATCGGTACTACCGATTGACTGAAATCAGCAACAGTAAAAGTGGCGTCGGTTTTTGGAGTTTCGGGCCTAGCATGCTGGCTTTTTTTGCACGCAGTGTTTAATGCTACGCAAATAGCAAGGGTACATAATAAAGTTTTCATAGATAAGATTTTATGGTAAATGTATTTGGATAACTCGCAGGTTTTCAATCGGTTTTAAGAAAAATTACAAATGAGAGAATTTGTTCTTTTTACTTTGGGAAGTTTGAGAGAAGAGGCTTTATTGCGAGTTTAAGCCAAGGGTTATTTGAGGATTTCAGATTTTAACTTATGGAGTCTACTGTTTACTTAATAGAGCTAACAAACTGTCTTTAGTAAATGACTTTCCAATTTCTGTATCGGTATTGATCAGATTGTTAAACAGATCCGTTTTGCTTGTCTGCATGTTCATGATCTTTTCTTCTATCGTTCCGGTGCAGATTAATCGTACTGCCACAACATTCTTTTTCTGGCCGATGCGATAAATCCTGTCGACTGCCTGGTTTTCTACGGCAGGGTTCCACCAAGGGTCTACCAGGTAAACATAATCGGCCTGAGTTAAATTTAATCCTGTGCCGCCGGCTTTTAAACTGATGAGGAAAACACGCTTTTGAGGATCGTTCTGGAACTCTGTAACCACCTGATTTCTGTTTTTTGTGCTGCCTGTAAGGTAAGAATACTGAATGCCTTCGTCCTGGAGTTCTTTCTTTATAAGATCTAACATGGAGACAAACTGCGAGAAAATCAGTATTTTATGCTGAGTTGATTTGTCCGAAATCTGCTCCATTAGTGTGTCAATCTTAGCGGATGTTTTTTCGTTTATTTCATCATCATTGAGCAGCAGAGGCGAGTTGCAGATTTGTCGCAATCGCGTTAAGCCTTTTAAAACATGAGCCGAACTTTTGGGATCTCATCATTCGTTTTGCTGCAAATAAACTCTCTGAATTCTTTTTCAAAAGCGTCGTAAATTTTCTGCTGGGCGGTTCCCATTTCGCAGTAAACAACCATTTCTGTTTTCTCGGGAAGCTCTTTTACAACCTGAGTCTTCGTTCGCCGGAGTACAAAGGGCTTAATTTTGTTTTGAAGTTCTCTGGCTCGTTTGCTTTCCTTAAACGTATCGATCGGAATTGAATAAATGTCTTTAAAGTATTGCTTGCTGCCTAATAAACCCGGACAGGCGAAAGAGAGTTGTCCGAACAAATCGAAGGTATTGTTTTCAATTGGAGTACCTGTAATAGCAATTTTATTTCTTGATTTTAACAAACATGCAGCCTTGTATCTCTGCGAATCCGGATTTTTAATGTTCTGAGATTCGTCAAGGAAAATATAATTGAATTCATAATTCTTTAAAAAGCGGATATCCGAAAGCAATGTTCCGTAGGAGGTAATAATCAGCTCATAATTCTTAAACAAATTCATGTCGCCCGACCGTGCAGCTCCATATAAAGTATAGATCTTTAGCGATGGGGCAAACTTTTCAACTTCGGCCTGCCAGTTAAATATCAGCGAAGTCGGAACCACCAATAAATTAGTGTTATGTGTTCTTTTGTTGCGTTGAGATAATATAAAGGCGATAATTTGAAGTGATTTTCCCAGACCCATGTCATCGGCAAGACAGCCTCCAAGATTGAAATCGTCTAAAAAGTTGAGCCAGTTTAGTCCCTGCTTTTGGTAGTCTCGAAGGGTGGCGTTCAGTTCTGCCGGAATTTTAACATCTTCGATCGATTCAAAATTATAGAGCTTATCGTTTAGCAGAGTCAGCTCATTTTTTACCTGGCCATCAATTTCGTCATCTTCAAACATCTGAGTCAGGACATTGAAATTGCTTTTAGGAATTTTTAAACTATCATCTTCAATTTCTCCGGTGCTGAAATACTCTGCAAACTTTTCAATCCACTCTTGTGGGAGAATGCCCAATGTTCCATCGTCAAGCGAGATGTATTTGCTTTTATTGCGAATAGCTTTGTTGATTTGAGATAAAGCAGCTTTTTTCTTTCCGTAACGAACATCAATATCAGCATTGAACCAATCTATTCCGCTTAATAAACGCACCGTGATCTTTGCAGGATTCGGGTTAAGCTTATTCTCTTTTAATTTATTGAACCCTAAAATGCTAATGCCCTGATTGCGCCACTCTTCGAAAGTCTTCAAAAACCAATCTTCATCTAAAAAATACTTTTTATGCAAATAAAAATAGGGCAGGCCTTCCTCCATTTGCTCATCGAAATGCGGATGCTGCCTTAATATCAGGGCGGTGAAGTTTATTTCCGCTTCCTTGTCGCGGTTGATCCTGAAGCCCGTTTTTATTCCTTTGGGATAGATCTGCTTTTTGCTGAGTATTGAAATCTCAGTAGAGCCATATTTCATAACCGGATCGAGTTCAACAAAAGGGTCGGAGTCTTTCAGATAAATCATTCGCTGTACCGGCTGATCTAATTTATTTTCTATAATCTGCTGAGCGGTAGCAGGCGGTAGATAAGTGTAGTTTATTTCAGTGTCGTTTTCGAGTTTGACCAAAACACCTTGTCTGAATTCCTCGTACTTAGAATGATGTATCAAAAGCTGGTTGTTGTGCTCCTTGAAAAATTCGATCGTGTTAAGCAGTTTTATGTTTCCTGCTAAATAAATAGTACTGTTTATCTCTATAAAATACTCGTATTTAATGCTTACTTCATGTATGGGATATTTGACATTATGGATGTCGATATGTGCGTTAACCTCATAAAATACGTTCTTTTTTATCACCGAAAGTTCAATGTTGTGAACTGTATGGCCGGCAAACAGTGGAAGTAAAGAGGCCGCTACTACATTTTCGGATGTTTCTGCCGAATGTTTATACAGTTTAAATCGAAAAGGATTTTTAAGTACCGCTTTCAGTCCTTCTATCGCTGTCGCAGATCTTTCATTAGCCGTTGCGCTTTGAAATTGCTTAATACCGAAATAAAATTTTGATTCAGCCGGACTTTCTGTGCCCCAGATTTTTTCCGAAACATTTATCGCATTTAAAGGATTTTTCGGTTTGCCGCTTTGTGTGGTATCCGACTCAAATAGTTCGAGCTGTAAATGCCTGTAATATTTATGCTGTTTAAATACAATAAATATTTCCTTGCCGGGATGCTGAGTTTGTTTAATCAGATTTGCTGTTGCGATCAGTTTTTCTGCTGGCTTGTAAGAATCGTTTGTCGATACCGGGAATAAGCTTGCCGATATGGGTTTTATACTGGTTGTTTTAGTATCGTAGTTTAATGAAAAATATGCATCCAGATCAGGCTCATTCTGCAAACCAAAGGGCTCTGCAAACTTTCTTAATTTATCTTTTCTTAATACCTCGTCAAAAAAGATGCGTAATTCGGGACGTTTAAAAATATTGTATAGCGCTCGAGATTGGTGAGGACATAATTTATTGCTTACCCAATGGCAGGGGCAGGAGAGAAGCAGGTTGTCGTTTTGAAATATCACCCATGTTGATATAATGCGAACATGGTCCGGAATAACGAATAATGCTGAATTTATCTCAATACTTTCGAGGTTTAAATCAAGAAAGCCTTTTTCAGCAGGATGAAAGCTCTCGGCGCTGTGCGCCTGAATAAATACTTCGTTTAAACTCGCAAAACTGAAGTTCGGGATGGAATAATTGTAATTGCGGGAATTTTCCGGAATAGTATCTATCTCCATATTGTTCAAATATGCACCAGCAATTTGGGATTAAGGAATAAAAATTAAATAATGATGATGAGATGAGGCAATAAGAAATAGCTGTTTTTTTAGCTCCGTTTATTGTCGATCAGTCACAATAAAGCTAGCTCAGCCCCTTTTTTAAGCATTCCAGGTTTCATTCTCTATCTTTGGGAAATGGAACTTCCTGCTGTTTTCATCAAATTGAATTTATTTACGTGAAACTTACAGAATTTAATACAAGCCGATGGTCTCAAATCTAATATCTAATATCTCACATCTTTTCTGATGAAAAAACTATATATATTCTTTGCGGTCTTCACACTTTCTTTACCTGCCTTTGCTCAAAACACTCTCACAGCTATCATAAAAGATGCAGAATCATTAGAGCCTTTAGTTGGGGCAACTATAATTTTGAAAGATCTCAAAAAGAGTTCAATAACAGATGCTGAGGGCCGGGCAAGCATCTCGGATATCGGAGATGGGAAACATTTTCTTGAGATTCAGTATTTAGGATACCAAACCAGGCGGGATACCATCGTTTTTCCTTTATCATCCGATATTCCGTCAATCTTCCTTTTAGAAAGATCCGAAGAAGAGGAATTAGAAGAAGTTGTTATTTTATCCACGCGGAGCAGTCGCACTATTGCAAATACGCCCACACGTATGGAGGTGATTGCAGGCGAAGAACTGGATGAAAAAGGCAATATGAAACCGGGTGACATCCGCATGATCCTCAATGAAAGTACAGGCATTCAAACGCAGCAAACTTCTGCTACCAGTGCCAATGCCTCGATCCGGATTCAGGGTTTGGATGGCCGCTACACCCAGATTTTAAAAGATGGATTTCCAATCTTTTCGGGAGCAGCAAGTGGTTTAGGCTTGTTACAAACGCCTCCTTTAGATTTAAAACAGGTAGAAGTAATCAAGGGATCAGCTTCCACATTGTATGGTGGCGGGGCTATCGCCGGTTTGGTGAACCTCATCAGTAAAACACCAGGAAAAGAACGGGAGTTAAATTTTCATTTAAATGGGACCTCGGCAGGAGGCTTAGATTTAAACGGATTTTACGGACAGCAATTTAATAAAGCGGGTCTGACGTTATTTGCTTCACGAAACAGCAATAAAGCCTATGCCCCTGGTTCGATCGATTTTACCGCCATACCCGAATTTGAACGTTTTACGCTGAATCCAAAGCTCTTTTTCGATTTTAATGAAAGGACTTCCCTGGTTTTTGGAATTAACAGCAGCTTTGAGAATAGAACCGGAGGCGACCTTCATTATATTAACGGAACCGGCGACGATACGCACAGCTTTTTCGAACGGAATAATTCTGACCGATTATCCAGTCAGTTTTCTTTTAAACACAAGATTGGTGAAACGTCTGAATTGAATATCCGCAATAGTGTAAGCTATTTCAACAGGAAGATTTCCGGGCCCGCTTATGTGTTCGATGGTACACAATATGGAACGTTCAGCGAGGCGAACTTTGCAACTCAAAATGAAAATACGGAATGGGTTGCAGGTTTGAATTTATGGACGGATCAGTTTAACGAAAACCAGCTGACCGGTGTGCCGTTAAGGAATTATGATCAAACCACAGCAGGCGCTTTTATTCAGAATAATATCCATGCCGCCGATTGGTTGGAGCTTGAAACAGGACTAAGAGGCGATTATGTGTTGGATTATGGCTTTGCGCTGCTTCCGCGCATTTCGGCGTTGGTTAAAATCAGCAATAAATTAAATTCCCGGATCGGTGGAGGTTTAGGTTATAAGGCTCCAACCATATTTACTGAAGAAAGCGAGCGCATTCAGTATCAAAATGTGCTTCCTGTTAATTCTGACGTGAATAAATTGGAACGCAGTTATGGTTTGAATTGGGATGTTAACTACCGCACATTGATAGTCCATCAGGTGAGTTTTAGCCTCAATCACATGTTTTTCTATACGTTTTTGAATAATCCCCTTACTATGGAGCCTGCCACGGGGAATCAGTACCGTTTTGTTAATCTTCCCGGGCATATAGACAGCAAAGGCATGGAGACTAATGTTAAGCTAACTTATGAAGATTTTAAACTATTTGTAGGCTACAGCTTTACGGATACTAAAATCCATACCGATGGAATATTAAGGGAAAATCCTTTGACCGCAAAACATCGCCTTAACAATGTTCTGATGTATGAGGTGGAAGAAAAATGGAAGCTGGGAGCAGAGGCTTATTACTATGGTAAACAAAACTTAAATGATGCCAGTACCGGTAAGCCCTATTGGATTTTCGGTTTTATGGCAGAAAAACTGTGGGAAAGGTTTTCATTGTACATCAATTTCGAGAACTTTACCGATACCCGTCAAACACGTTTTGATACCATTTATACCGGTGATATTTCTAATCCTGTATTCAGAGATATTTATGCTCCGCTGGATGGGTTTGTGATTAACGGAGGATTAAAGCTCAGATTGTGAATTTTGTAAGGCGGCGATCATCAACATAAAGAAATCTTTTTATCTATTTTCTCCTGTTTTAAACGTTAATTTAAAATTATGAGCAAAGAATGTTGCGGACATGAGAGTGATTTGTCTGGTCCGAAGACAGATAGTAAAGTTGACCTGGCGAAGTCTGGTTCACCCGGTCATGCACATTCAAATTCTGAAGCCGGCGAGCATAATCACGCCCCGGGGGCTGCGGCGGCAGAACCTTCATGGCTAGAGCATTTAAATTTGTTGGTCTCTTTGCTTATTCTCATTGTTTTGTTGGTGATGGAATATGCCTTTGATATCCGGCTTAGAGATCGTCTGTCGCTCACAATACATCTGTTTGCCTATTTGTTGGCTGGCTGGAGTGTTTTGGCAATGGCCTTCCGGAAGATAAAGCGCGGAGATATTTTCAATGAATTTGTATTGATGAGCGTTGCAACCTTAGGTGCTTTTTTCATCGGAGAGTATTCTGAAGGTGTGGCCGTGATGGTATTTTACTCTATCGGAGAATGGTTCCAGGATTCGGCCGTTCACAGGGCAAAAGCGAGTATTAAGGCTTTATTGGATATCCGGCCAGATCAGGTTACCGTTGTTAGAAATGGTGCAACCGAGTTAATTAAACCATCAAAGGTTGAATTGGGCGAAATTATTCAAATAAAACCAGGCGAAAAAGTTGGTCTGGATGGCGATTTGCTTTCCGCGAATTCATCTTTTAATACCGCCGCATTAACCGGAGAAAGTATTCCGGATACCAAATATAAAGGGGATCAGGTTCTTGCCGGAATGATTAACCTAAATACACTTTCTGAAGTAAAGGTGACCGCGCTTTTTAGGGATAGTAAACTAAGTAAGATACTCGAAATGGTGCAGGACGCCACTGCACGGAAGTCTCAAACTCAATTATTCATCTCCCGTTTTGCCAGGGTATATACGCCAATCGTATTTTTTCTCGCTTTAGCGGTTGTTTCGCTCCCCTACCTTTTTGTAAGTACTTACGATTTTAACGAATGGCTCTACCGGGGATTGGTATTTCTTGTAATCAGTTGTCCTTGTGCACTGGTTGTATCTATCCCGCTAGGGTATTTTGGTGGAATCGGACTAGCATCCAGAAATGGTATTCTCTTTAAAGGCGGAAACTTTTTGGATGTGATGACGAAGGTGAATGTTGTTGTGATGGATAAAACGGGTACACTAACAAAGGGCGACTTCAAAGTTCAGCAAGTGGTGGCTCATGATTTTGATGAAAATGAATTGGTGAAAATTGCGGCAGCTCTCGAAAAACACACAACACATCCCGTTGGGAAGGCAATTGTTCAATACGCAGGAGATTCATTTTTAGATCTCTCAGTTAGCGAGGTTGAAGAAATATCAGGACATGGTCTTAAGGGCAATATTAATGGTAGAGCTGTGCTTGCCGGAAATTTGCAGCTGATGAAGCAATTTAATGTTGTTTATCCTGCAGAAATTGAGAGGGTGATTTATACTAAAGTGGTGATAGCTGTTGATGGCAAATATGCCGGCTATATTACCATTGCTGACGAGCTTAAAGAGGATGCGGCTCAAACCATTAAAGAGCTGCACCGCTTGAACATAAAAACGGTAATGTTATCCGGCGATAAACAGTCGGTTGTGGACGACGTTGCCAAACAACTTGGTATTGATGAGGCCTATGGAAACCTTCTGCCGGAAGAGAAAGTTGCAAAAATTCAGCAGCTAAAAGATCAGGGGTTCCGTGTTGCCTTTGTTGGCGATGGGGTAAATGATGCACCTGTAATTGCTTTGGCTGATGCCGGTATCGCTATGGGCGGACTTGGAAGTGATGCCGCCATAGAAACAGCCGATGTGGTGATTCAGAATGATCAGCCACTGAGAGTAGTTTCTGCTATTAAAGCCGGCAGGATTACCCGAAATATTGTGTGGCAAAATATTTTCATGGCAATGTCTGTCAAAATCATCGTTCTGATTTTAGGCGCCGGGGGGATTGCAAACCTGTGGGAGGCGGTGATCGCGGATGTGGGAGTCGCTCTTCTTGCTATTTTAAATGCTGTTCGAATTCAGAGGATGAATCTTTGATTTGGTTTTTATAATCCGTCATTCTGAAAAGTATAATCAGTGCTGATAGCATGGTCAATGCACCGATGAAAATAATTGAGGCATTTATACTGAATAGATCAGCAATGATACCGGTTAAAATAGCACCGATCGCATATCCCAGGTCGCGCCATAAACGAAATGTTCCGATGCTTTTTGCTCTGTCTGCCGGATGCGTATTCTCCGCAATGCTGGCTAAAAAGGTGGGGTAAACCATGGCGGTCCCGACACCCAAAGCGGCTGATAAAACGATGTAATTTGTTAGTGAACTTGCCCAAATAAACAGAATCAGCGCAATTCCTTGAAGTAACATCCCCCAAAAGAGCATCAGTTTTTTTGAATAAAAATCGGCCATTTTTCCGGTGAATAATTGACCAATTCCCCAGATTCCCGGGTAAACGGCTGTGATAATTCCTATTTCCTGTAAAGTAAAGCCTTTTGTTGCCAAAAGTATCGGGAATATTCCCCATGCCATTCCATCGTTTAAATTGTTGACTAAGCCTGCCTGAGTTACTGAGCCTAAATTTTTATGCCTCCAACTGGTATCAATAAAGATGTTTTTTAACATCAAAGCCCGACTTGTTTCGCCTTCTTTGCTGCTGTGATGTTTAGTGTCTTTAACAAATAGCCAGCTGCTCACTAGTCCCAAAAACACCAGTCCAATTCCCAGATAGAAAGGATAAGGACGTAAACCATATTCCGTAGCTATCCAGCCTGTTGCGAATCCGATTAGCGCAACCGAGATGTATCCGGCAAATTCATTTAATCCCATTGCGAATCCGCGGTTCTTCTCGCCAACAAGATCTATTTTCATTACCACGGTACTCGACCACGTCAAACCCTGATTTATCCCAAGCAGAATATTCGCAGCGATTATCCAGTTCCAGTCCGGCGCATACATCAGCAAAAGCGGAACAGGGATCCCTATTAGCCATCCAATCACTAACAGATTTTTTCTCCCTAATTTATTTGCCAGGGCGCCGGTAAAGTAATTGGTCAGGGCTTTCGTAATTCCGAATACAACAATAAAGGAAAGTATGGCTGTTTTCGCAGCAATGTGAAATTCTACTTCAGCAATGCGAGGTAAAATGGAACGCTCTAATCCCACCATACCACCAACAAATGCATTGATAATCACAAGGAGGGTAAACTGTTGCCAGTTTTCTTTTAGGCCGAGTTTAATTTCGTTCATTGATTATTCCATTTGCTATTTGGATATTTCCTTCAATTGGTAAGCCTCTTATTTTCCAGTCAGGAAAAACCCTTCCAATCTGACGGCCGTAAAATTCTGCCAATGTAAAAGCTTGACTGCTTCGTCTGCAAAACACAGAATAGGCAAATTAGTTAAACTATTCAATTAGTTAATGGAATAGTTTGACTGCTGGACTAGTGGAGGTTCAAATTAACAAGAACAATCAACTTTTTCATTTGTAAATGATTAACACCTATTTATTTATCTATAAAAACAAATTACTATGTCACATCAGCAATTTCAAAAATGTATCGACGCATGTTTAGCATGCGCTGTAACTTGTAATCATTGTGCTACTTCTTGTTTAAAGGAAGACGATGTAAAAATGATGAGCCGCTGTATTCAATTAGATTTGGAATGCGCAGCGATTTGCCGTTCAGCAGCAGAGCTAATGAGTTTAGGAAGTGAATTCAGCGCGAGGATTTGCCAGATCTGTGCCGAGATCTGCAGAGCGTGCGGTGATGAATGCGCCCAACATGATATGCAGCATTGTCAGGAATGTGCAGAAGCTTGCCGTGCCTGTGCAGAAGCTTGCGAAGAAATGGCTGTAGCTGTTTAATTGGGAAATTTTAGAAGCAGCTGCCTTCCAGAGGCAGCTTTTTTGGTTTTATACGGCTTATGAATTCAGCTCGTTGAAATGGAACATACACAGCATCAGCATAATGAACACGTTCATCATCATCATGAGGGTGAAAAATCAGGATCAGCCGGGGAGAAGATAAAATCCCCGGAGGATCATACTGCGCATGATGAACACCTGGGGCATCATACAGAAGATTTTTTGAAAAGATTTTGGGTGTGTCTGATTTTGACCATTCCGGTTATACTGCTGTCCGAAATGATCCAGCATTGGTTTGGATATCATCTAACATTTCCGGGAGCCCGGTTCGTATTGTTAGGCTTTAGCCTGATAATTTTTCTGTATGGAGGGAAGCCTTTTTTACAGGGGATGGTACGGGAGTTAAAGAGAGCCGATCCGGGTATGATGACTCTGATTGGAATTGCAATACTGGTTGCATTTATTTATAGTACGGCTGTTATTTTCGGACTAAGAGGAATGGATTTCTTTTGGGAGCTTGCTACCCTGATTGATATCATGCTTCTGGGACATTACTTTGAAATGCGCTCCCAAATGGCGGCCTCGAGGGCACTCGAGTCGCTGGTGGCTTTGCTTCCTTCGAATGTACATGTTGAGCGAAATGATACTGTGATAGATATTCCGCTTGAGGAACTCAAAAAAGGGGATACCATTTTAGTGAAGCCGGGCGAGAAAATACCTGCCGACGGCAAAATCGTAGAGGGCCGTTCTTCAATCAATGAAAGTATGCTCACCGGTGAAAGTGTTCCGGTACAAAAGCAAAAGGACGATTTAATTATTGGCGGTTCGATCAATGAAAATGGATCTATAAAAGCCCTGGTGACTGGAACGGGTAAAGAAAGCTATCTGAATAAAGTAATTGATATGGTCCGCGGAGCCCAGGCCACCAAATCTGTTACCCAGAACTTAGCCAACAAAGTAGCAAAATGGCTCACGTATATTTCCCTTGTAGTGGGTATATCAACTTTTGTATATTGGTTTAGCGTTGATGGTAATTTAGCCTTTGCTTTAGAGAGAATGGTAACTGTTATGGTGACTTCCTGTCCACATGCTCTTGGTGTAGCCATACCGTTGGTCGTTGCTATTTCTACATCTCAGGCCGCTGTACACGGACTTTTAATCAGAAACAGAACCGCCTTTGAAAATAGCAGGAAACTTAGTCTCATCATCTTTGATAAAACAGGAACTTTAACCGAGGGATCGCATAAGGTACAACAGATCATCCCTATTGACAATCAATATACCGAGAATGATCTTATTCAATTTGCAGCGGCCGTACAACAACATTCCGAACATTATATAGCAAAAGGGGTGCTGAAAGTTTTGAGAGAAAAAGGCTTAGAACTTTATCCGTCCGAAGATTTTCAATATGTTTCCGGCGTTGGGGTTACAGCCTCTGTGAAAGGGAAAAAGGTCATTGCAGGTGGCCCCAATTACTTTAAAAAAGAAAATCAGCCTGTTCCCTCCATTCCCACACAAATTAATCAGGCTTTGGAAACCGTTAACTTTTTAATTATTGACGGAAAAACGGCCGGAATAATCACTTTGGCAGATACTATTCGCCCAACCTCAAAAGCTGCTATTGCCGAGCTCAAAGAAATGGGCATAAAGTCATATTTGCTTACCGGAGATAATGAGCATGTAGCCGAATCTGTTGCCAATACTTTGGGAATGGATGGTTTTCTGGCTAATGTATTGCCGGAGCAGAAACAAGAGAAAGTGAAAGAACTTCAGGGAAAGAATGAACTGGTAGCTATGACAGGCGACGGAGTAAATGATGCCCCCGCTCTGGCTCAGGCAGATGTGGGCATTGCCGTTGGATCAGGAACTGATGTTGCTGCAGAAACGGCGGATATTATCTTGGTAAACAGCGATCCGCAGGATGTGGTAAATATGATACGGTTTGGCCGGGTGACCTACAGAAAAATGATTCAAAACCTGGTATGGGCGGTTGGATATAATGTGATCGCGATTCCTTTGGCCGCCGGTGTTTTGTACCCCGATTTTGTACTAAGTCCGGCCCTGGGTGCGGTTTTAATGAGCGCCAGCACAATAATCGTTGCTGCAAACGCGCAATTATTACGTCGCGATTTATAATGCTGTTGGTGGTTGATGCACGACCAGCCGGAGAATATAAAATGTGATAAAAGATGTTTCCTGCAAACCAAATCTATCTTTTGTTTATTCTATTTAGTGATTCAGAACTATCCAATTATCATATGTTTTAATTTACATGCTTCGTGTTTTTATCTAATCAAAATCACCAAATGAAAATCTTAGTTCGAGCTATAGCGATGTGTTTTCTGTTTTATTCATGTAACTCAGGAGATCAAACACAGACAAATGAAGACACTTCTTCAACTAATCCGTCGGTCAATACCCAAAAAGTTTCTGAGGCAAATTCTGTAGAGGGAATCATGGACTCTTATCTTAAACTTAAGAATGCTTTGGCTGATGATAATGGAAAAGACGCTGCCAATGCAGGGAACAAGGTAGTTGCAGCGTTGAAAGGCCTGGACAAATCTCGTATAAATGCAGGTAAATCGCAGGAGTTAAGTGAAATTACAGAAAATGCTGTAGAGCATGCAGAGCATATCGGAGCAAATGCCGGCAATATCGAACACCAGCGAGAGCATTTTGAATCTTTAAGCCAGGATATATATGACCTGGTGAAAATTACAGGGAGCGAAAAGAAATTGTATTACACTCACTGCCCTATGTATAATGATAACAAAGGCGCTAACTGGTTGAGTGAAACTAGGGAAATACGAAATCCGTACCTGGGCAAAGAGATGCTTGAATGCGGGACGATTAAAGAGGAGCTAAATTAATAATGAGCTTGTGGCGAAAAATTTTATTTACTGTGTTCGTCTTAGTAATCGTTTTGCAGTTCATCCGGCCAGAGCATAATAATAAAACAACTCAAAGCTTAGATATTACCAAAGCTTATACAGTCCCAACGAACATTCAGGCGATCTTAAAAAACTCCTGTTATGATTGCCACAGTAATTCAACCCGCTATCCCTGGTATACATATATACAACCTTTGGGATGGTGGATGGCTTCGCATATCCGCGAAGGAAAATCTGAATTGAATTTTGATGAATTTGGTGATTACTCTCCCAGAAGGCAAAAAAGCAAAATAAAAGCAATAGCAGAAAGTATAAAGGATGAGACCATGCCTTTGCCGTCTTATACTTTGGTTCATCGATCTGCGAAACTTTCGGAAAACGATAAAAAATTGTTGATACAGTGGCTGGAGAAAATCCAGAACCATTCCTTTAAAAAGAATTAAATTATGATACGCCTGTTCTTATTTATAATCTTTTTCAGCTGTTACACGATAGCTGGTGCTCAATCTCACGAAAGTGATATTTCTTCGTATTCATTAGCCTTGCAAGACGTTTACACTTGTCCGATGCACCCCGAAGTTATAAGCAATAAGCCTGGTAAGTGTCCTAAATGTGGAATGAGTTTGGTTAAAAATAAAAGTTCAGCACCTGCAAAAAAAGCACCCGCTAAAAAACAAACAGCTCCAAAAAAGACAAGCAAACCTGCACCGGTAACCAAAAAAGCGGCACCGGTAAAAAAGCCTGCAAGTCCGGCAGCGAAAAAAGCACCTGCCCCTGTACAAAATGAAGCCGCTAAAAGAAAGGAGGTGGAAAAGGCCGGACATAAAGTGGAAAGTCCCGGACCGGTGTACAAGCCCAAAACAGTCCGCTATGATCTATATGTGAACGATACCACTGTGAATTTTACCGGAAAAAATAGAAAAGCGATTGCTATTAACGGAAGTATTCCGGCACCAACATTAACATTTACCCAAGGAGATACTGCGGAAATTTATGTTCACAATAAAATGGATGCAGAAACCTCAGTCCATTGGCACGGGGTGTTCCTGCCGAATCGTTTTGATGGTGTGCCTTATCTCACACAGATGCCCATTAAACCTCATTCTACTTACCTGTATAAGTTTCCGATTATTCAGAATGGAACGTATTGGTATCATAGTCATACGATGGTTCAGGAGCAGAGTGGAATGTATGGAGCATTGATCTTCAATAAGCCGAATGAACCTGAGATTCCCGCAATCCCTGTTGTGATAAGCGATTGGACGGATATGAATCCCATGGAAGTGGATCGCTCGCTGCATAGCGCTACGGATTGGTTTGCTATAAAAAAAGGCGCGACCCAAAGTTATGGAGAGGCAATTGCCAAAGGGTATTTTAAAACCAAGTTGAAGAATGAGTGGAAGCGCATGACTGCGATGGATGTAAGTGACGTGTTTTACGAGAAATTTTTAACAAATGGCAAGCCGGCCATACAATATTCCCGATTTAAGGGAGGAGATAAGGTGAAGCTTCGTATTGTGAATGGCGGGGCGTCAAGCTATTTCTGGTTAACATATTCTGGCGGTAAATTGACTGTTGTTGCTAATGATGGTAATGATGTTCAGCCGGTTGAGGTCGACCGTTTAATTATTGCTCCTGCCGAGACTTATGATGTGATTGTTACTGTTCCCGGGGATATGAGTTATGAGTTTTTGGCTACTGCCGAAGATCGTACAAAATCCACCTCGCTTTGGCTGGGAAGCGGGATGAAAATGCCAGCCAAACCTTTAGGTAAACTTAAATACTTCGAAGGTATGAAGATGATGAACGGCATGATGAAAATGAACGGCGACATGGAGCCGATGGGCATGGACATGAGTAACCAGCGCATGGATATGAACAGTGTCATGTATCCGGAAGTTACCGGAGAGCAGTATGGAAGATCAAAAGAAAAGCCTGATGAAATAGTCGACATGGATGCGGGAGATGACGAAGCCATGGAAGCAGACACCATGGAAAAAGCTGAACAAACAGGCGGACACGATATGCATGCAATGCACGGGATGGATATGGCTGGTGGTCAGGATCTGGTTACGCTGAATTATAGCATGTTAAAAGCTCCTGAGAAAACCACCTTAAGACCTGGTCCGCTTAGAGTGTTTAATTTCGAACTGACCGGAAATATGAATCGATATGTGTGGACAATCGACGATAAGACGGTTTCCGAATGGGATAAAATTCTTATCAAAAAGGGAGAGAATGTGCGGATAATAATGTTCAACAATTCCATGATGAGGCATCCTATGCACCTGCACGGACATGATTTCAGAGTGATAAACGGACAAGGAGAATATGCACCGTTGAAGAATGTTATCGACATCATGCCAATGGAAACAGACACTTTAGAGTTTGCAGCCACAGAAAGTGGCGACTGGTTTTTCCATTGTCATATACTTTACCACATGATGAGCGGCATGGGAAATGTATTCAGTTATGTCAATTCTCCCCCAAATCCGGATCTGCCCGATGCTAAACTGGCGCAACGAAAGTTTAGATCGGACGACCGCAGGTTCCATTTTATGGCGGTGGCAGGCTTAGAAAGTAATGGGAGCGACGGCGAAGCCATGCTAGCCAATACACGTTATCAATTATCCACAGAATGGCGGATTGGTTTAAAGTCTGAACATGGTTACGAAAGCGAAACCTATTTTGGGCGCTACCTTGGTAAAATGCAATGGTGGTTTCCGTTTATCGGATTCGATTACCATTCTAATCCGATGTCGAACGAAAGTGAAAAAAACCTGTTTGGGCAGCTTACCAATCAAAATAACCGGAAAGCGCTGGTAGCCGGTATACAATATACTTTGCCCTTTTTGATTAATTCTGAAGCAAGAATTGACAGTAAAGGGAAGTTGCGTTTTCAGTTAATGCGGGAGGATATTCCACTGACGAGCAGACTTAGAGCAAAAATCATGGGCAATACAGATAAAGAATATATGGGCGGATTACGGTATGCCTTGTCTAAATACTTTGCCCTGTCAACGCATTACGACAGCGATATGGGTTATGGCGCGGGGATAACTTTAACTTATTAGCCAGCCGGGTATAGCTTTGCTATCCCACTAACCGGTTTATATTTTTATTTCATGTTTCATTTTGTTCAACAAAGTTGAATCGTTATGTTTGTTTCTATAAATTAGAGAAATACATAATTGGAAAAGGAAATTGACGATCTTAAGGAGAATTCTACCGATTCTTTGGGAGTAGGCGATCGTATAAAGATTTTGAGGATCAATCAAAAAAGAACTATGCAGGAAGTGGCCGATAGTTGTGGCCTTTCGAAAAGCATGATCTCAAAAATCGAGAATAATAAAACCATACCATCCGTGGCAACGCTTGTCAAAATAGCGCAAACTTTAGGTACCAATATCTCAAATTTATTCGAGCATGAGGGCTGGACTAAAGCTATCGTGACTACCAGAAAGGAAGCCGAAGAGAAACTGGTTACCACCGAAAAAGGTTATTCGATTTTTCCATATGCTTCAGCCTTTCACGAAAAGAAAATGCAGCCATTTTTGTTCGTAGCAAAAAAAGGAGAAGTAATTCCTCATCAGCTTTCGCATGAGGGAGAAGAATTTGTTTTTGTAGTAGAAGGAACCATGAAAATGCAGGTCGGCGAAACGGAGTATCTACTCAAAGCAGGGGATAGTCTATACTTCAACTCTTTACAAAAGCACGGGGTACTCCCGGTTTCGGATGAAGTTGTTTACATCGACATTTTTGTTTAGCCGATGAAGCTCGCTGGAAATTAGCAAAAAATAAAACGAAGGGATTCGAAGAGTCCGGAAAAAATAATTATAAACCTCACACCTCAAAATCTATGTTATTTAGAACCTACATTAAACTTTCCATCCTGGTACTTGGCCTGATAAACAGCTTCCTATACGCTCAAACGGGTAAAAATCAGCCGGTTAATATTGCTGTTAACTTTTCAGCATCAGTAGAGCCAATGAAACCATTATGGACATGGTTCGGATACGACGAGCCGAATTATACCTACATGAAGGATGGCAAAAAGCTTCTTACTGAAATCGCAGCGGCAAGTCCGGTGCCTGTATTTGTCAGGGCACATAGTCTGTTAGTCACCGGTGATGGTGTTGCTGCTTTAAAATGGGGTTCTACCAACGCATACACTGAAGATGCTAATGGAAATCCAATTTACAACTGGGCTATTATTGACAGTATATTTGATACCTATATAAAAAGAGGGATGAAACCTCTTGCGCAAATTGGGTTTATGCCCGAGGCGCTATCAAGCAAGCCTCAACCTTATAAGCATAACTGGAAACCCGGCGATAAATACAGCGATATTTTCACCGGCTGGGCCTATCCGCCAAAAGATTACAATAAATGGGCAGAACTGGTTTACCAATGGGTAAAGCATAGTATTGACCGTTATGGGAAAAAAGAAGTTGAAAGCTGGTACTGGGAAGTTTGGAATGAGCCAAACTCGGCTTATTGGAGAGGTACTCAGGAAGAATTCTTTAAGCTGTATGACTATTCTGCTGATGCTGTAAAAAGGGCTTTGCCAACAGCAAAAATCGGTGGAACCGACATAACCGGCGGGGGGATGAAGTTCCAGGATGCTTTTCTTAAACATTGTTTGTTCGGTACCAATTACGTAACCGGTAAAACCGGATCGCCTTTAGACATTATTCTATTTCACGCCAAGGGTTCTCCAAAATTGCAGGATGGCCGGGTAGTTATGGGTATCCGCAATCAACTGCGGGATATTGATCAAAACCTGAAAGTTATAGCGGCCTACCCCCAACTGAAGGATATTCCGATAGTAATCGGCGAATCGGACCCCGAAGGGTGTGCGGCCTGTGGAATGGCAACGGATCCTCAAAATGCGTATCGAAACGGCACTATGTATTCAAGTTATACGGCCGCATCATTTGCCAGAAAATACGAGCTTGCCAGACAGCATAAATCAAATTTGATAGGCGCTGTTACCTGGGCATTCGAATTTGAAAATCAACCCTGGTTCTATGGTTTTAGAGATTTGGCAACTAATGGAGTTGATAAACCTGTATTGAACGTTTTCAGAATGTTTGGAAAGATGGGTGGAGATCTGGTTAAAGTTGAGACTGACAGAATGTATCCGCTTAAAACCATTTTAGATTCGAGTATTAGGGGTGCCAAGACAGATATCGGTGCCCTGGCATCTAAAGATAAAAAGTCCGCTGCTGTTATGGTGTGGAACTATCATGATGCTGATGAGCAGGGTGTTCCGGAAAACGTTAACGTTCAGCTTAAAGGCTTGCCTTCAAAATCAATAAAGCTTACACATTATCGTATTGATAATGAGCATAGCAACTCGTATGAAGTTTGGAAGAAAATGGGTTCGCCTCAAAATCCTAGCACAGAACAAATAGCAACGCTTGAAAAAGCCGGACAATTAGCTATGCTTGGAAAACCTGCCGAACTGAAAGTTAAGAATGGAGCGGTGGATGTAAATATGGTATTGCCAAGGCAGGGAGTTTCTTTGCTGTATATGTCATTTAAATAGCGAAGCGGAAAGGATGTATCATTTTTGATGGTACATCCTTTTTTTGCTTTGAAACCGGATATAAAAGTACCCCCATAGAGGAATTGGGGATACAAACGAACCAATTATTAATACGTATTCATTGGAGAGTTCCCGTGTGTGCACAGCGCTGACGGAGCTTTATTAATACTTTTCTCTGAAACTTGCGGTGTTGTTGCTTGATTTAAGATTCCAAACGGATGCCTTGATCAATTGAATATTACCACCTTCGGTAAAAAGTTCAACTTCCGTGCTTTCCTTATTTAAAGGGAATATTCGGGTGGTGAAAGCGTCTTTATTGTTAATAAAAACTTCTACAACCGAGCCATCAACAAATACATGCATTTCTAACTTCTGTTTAGGATCTATATTAAATTTTCCCGAGCGGACATTTAAAGGAATGTGCGCCCTTTTGCTTGAGCGTGTATCATCTACAATCATTTCCTGCTTTTTAAAATCATAATAGATGCGAGTCAGTTCACTACCGTCTTTATTTTTGCCTACAATAAATCCAAATTTTTCACTGTTTCCAGGATTTATTTCTGCCTTAATTTCGACCTGGTGTTTGTTTCGGCTCAACGACAGGTTTTTTCCGGGAGATATAATTTGATTATTAAAGGCAGCTGGGTTTTCGCGAAGCTTTTCTAAAGCAGGGTGTGGTTTTTGATAAATAGAATCATTTTTCAGTGACCAAATTCGTGGCATACTGTATAGATGGCTCCAACCTTGCTTGTAAGCTGCTTCGGCTTCGATTTCATCAGGAATAATGGCAATGGCCGTTGTGTTTCCCTCGGCGTCTAAAGTAAGTGAAGGGGATAATAGACGATTGACAACCTCTAATCGCTTCGGTACTTTTTGATCGGGAACAAACTTCTCATTAATAAAGTTCCCTGTCCAGTATAATGCAACTGCCGGCTCGCCTTTGTAAGGCACTTTGTTTACTAAAAGGACATATTTCCCATTCATTTTCCAGAAGACGGGCATTTCCCAGAATACTCCGGACTGATCGTATGCCGGGTCGCCTGTAAACAACAGATGAACGAAATCCCATTTTGCAAGATCTTTGGATTTATATAATAATAGCGATCCTTTTTCCACTCCGCTTTCCACAACGCCATACCCGATTATCATGTACCAGGTGCCATTCTCTTTCCACAGGTAAGGATCTCGTAAATCTGTTCTTTGGTATTGCTGTGGTGGTCCGTTTATAACAGGATTGCCACTATATTTTTCCCATGAAAGTAAATTGCTATCTTTAGGAAAGGCGAGTCCCATACCATTCATTCTCTGTCCCCCGCCTGTGTACACAATCACAGGTTTTCCATCCGAAATTACGGCATGACCTGACCAAATTCCACGTTCATCAAATCCGGGCTCGGGACCGAGGACCGGTCTATGTTCTGTCCAGCTAACTAAATCAGGACTGCTAAAATGGCCCCAGTTGATGGTGTTTAAAAGAAGGTTGGCGCCATTTTTTTGATTGAAAATATGATAGCGTCCTTTATGATATATTAAACCATGAGTCTCGTTGGTCCAGTTTGCCGCCGGAATGATATGGTATTTCGGTCTGCTAAAATCATTGATAAACCGGCTTTCCGGAACGCTGAGATCAGGTTTCGGAGTTGCCGGTTTTTTTATAGAAAATTTTGCAAGATGAGCTGTATATGGTTTTGTACTTATTGTTATTTCATCTATGATTCCGTTTAATGCGGTTGTTGGAAATATCAGGATTTGTTTATCTCTTCCGTCTTTCCCAATTGTGAATTGTTTAAATCCTGAAGGAAAATCCTTTCTTTGCAACCTGACAGTTAGAATTTTTTTGCCGTCAAAAATAAATGCCGCAACGTTTTTCTCTACACTTAGGCCTATATTAATCCACTGATACTTTGGTAAAGAAATATTCGCACTGTAGTACTTTAAAGAGCCATTTTTGTTTATTCCTAACAAGGGCTTACCAAATTTATCTACACATGCAGATATCCAGTTGTCAGGATTGTGGGATATAAAAAAGAATCCCGAGGTGTCATTCGAATGTGTTTCAAGAGCAAACCATCCTGTTATTGTCAAAGGCTTTTTAAGGCTTGATGGAAAATTTCCTTTAAGCCATGTTGAATAGCCATCTGTTCTTAAGCCGGTGCCTTTTATTCCTGATACCAGTTCAGGCTCTTTCCAATTACTGGTAAAGTCTAGTTTTAAATTACTCAGCGTATCTTTTAATGGATTGCCCTTGTTGTCAAATGTCCACCTGTATTGTGCGGTCATCACATTTGTGCATAGAATCAACAAAGAAAATATGAGTAATCTGATGATGTTGGCTTTGATAGTAGTCATGAAAGGCTTGTTATCGGTTAGATTGAATGTTAGTAGGTTAAAAAGGGGTAGTTAATGGTGCAAAGAAAACAATGCATTATCATTATACTACCCCTGCAATCATCACAAAATTTTATCCTTTTATTTTATCTAGTAGTTAGGATCCTGTTTTAACACGCCTCTGCTTAAGTCAAACTCTATTTGTGGTATCGGTAAATAGTTATGTTTCGGAGCTATAAATTTACCGGCAGCCAGGTAAGGACGTTTAGTTCCTTCTGTTTGATAGTAGCTATTCAAAAACTCAGCCGCAGTATTCCAGCGCACTAAATCGTAAAAGCGATGTCCCTCAAGACATAATTCAAGACGTCTTTCAAAACGTACCGCTTTTCGGGCATAGTCCTGTGTCCAGCCAATCGCCGAATAAGTGCCGATAACGTAATTTGCAGCCGGCGTAATGCCATCCAGTTTCTTAACCACCGGAGAGTTTTTTGCTCTCAAACGAACTTCATTGATAAGCCCACGAGCAACATCCAAATTTTGATTTAATTCGATTAAAGCTTCAGCTTTCCACAGCAAAACATCCGAATATTTTATAAAAGGAAAGTTTAGTGCGCCTCTTGCCCATGGAAATCCGCCGGCAGCACGTAAAGTAGAATTCGGAGAAATTAAATTCTTCTTCTTTGAATAAGGGCCGTAGGTATTCGGTTCACGAGCCCAGCTCAAACTGTAAACTTCACCTTTAAAATCTTTCCATGTAATGCCCGGACGGCCGATGGCGTGATCGAGACGGGGATCGATAGCTGTGGTCACATCGGTTGGCGCCAGATCAGAATTGTTATAAGTATCCAATAATGGCAGTCCGGTAATAGCATCCACTTTGAATGCATTAACCAGGTTTTGAGATGGGCGATGAAAGCCATCTCCACCACCATACGCAGGACCACTTGGAGATGTTAACAAATCTCCCCAGTCGATATTTCCATTGTTTGTACCACCATCATTTACCGAAGTTTCAATCGAGAAAATATTTTCTCCGTTATGTTCAACAGTTGGATCTGAATAAAGCGACTCCAAATTTGATAGAAGATTATATTTGCCTGAGTTAATTACTTCATTGGCACTAGCCAGGGCTTCTGAATATTTACCCTGAAACATGTAAACTTTAGTCAGGTAAGAATGGGCCACGAATTTGTTCACTCTACCTTTTTCCTGACCCTCATAAGGAATTTCAAGACCGGCCTTTATATCGTCGGTGATTTTATCCCATAACTGTTGTTCTGTTAAATTATTAGGCACTTTACCTTCTTCTCCGGCTGGTATAGTTTCGTCAATAAAAGGGAAGGTTCTGAAGTTCTTTTTCAGGTCGAAATAATAATGTGCTCTCAAAACCTTTACTTCCGCAATTCTGCGTGATTTTAAGGGGAACTCTGTGTCTGATAGTGAATTGAGCGATTTTAAGGCTTTATTACATCTGGAAACACCAATGTACAGCGCTCTCCATTTACGATAAATAAGAAAGTTGTCCGAAAATACATTACCTATTTCCATATTTCCCAGTTCAGCGATATCTCCTGTTCCGCCTCCGCCTTTGTACGCATCACCCGAACGGACATCACTATAGCTCCAGTTAGATGCAGGGTTAAAGATCGCCGATATCGGAGCAAAATCATTTGACTGGTACACGTTGTCCATCATTGCGTAGGCCGCAATCACAAGTCCTTCAGCGGCCTTTGGGGTATTTAAAGATTCTTCTCTTAATGCTCCTTTCGGCGCCTGATCCAAATCTTTGGTGCATGAAGAAAGTATCAAGACTACTCCTGCAATCAAAAATTTTAAATTTTTCATATATTTTGAATTAAATATTAATCAGCTTTTTATTAAAATCCAATGTTAAGACCCAGCGAGATCGACTTCGCATGTGGATATGCAGCTTCTCCCAAAACTCCATAATCTAATGTGCCATTGTTAACAACTTCATAGTCAAGTCCATCGAACTTGGTGAAGTTCAACAGATTTTGTCCCTGAACAAAAATTCTCGCCTTAGATATGTTTACTTTATTACTGATTGCTTTCGGAATAGTATAGCCGATTGCTATCGATTTCATTCTTAAATAAGAGCCATCGCCAAGGAAAAATGTTGAATTTCTTTGTTCGTTATTTTCATTCTTCGTTGTTAAAGCCGGGATGTCCGAATCCGGATTGGAAGGAGACCATGCATCCAGCAGAACTTTTCCATGGTTAGCAATAAACAATGGGAACTTGTAATTAAAAGTATTGTCGTCCCAGATCTTATTTCCAACCTGCGCATCAAGGAATAATGACACATCGAAGTTTGCATATGAACTGTTGAAGTTTAGTCCGGTAATAAATTTCGGCAAGGGACTTCCAATATTGGTTCTGTCGTCCGGAGTAATCTGACCATCGTTGTTTACATCTTTAAACCGGATTCTTCCTAAACCTTTACCTGCCTGAACAGCGTGATTATCAACTTCCTGTTGTGTTCTGAAAAGACCGTCGGCCACGTATCCATAAAATTCTCCGATTGGTTGGCCCGAGATAATCCTGGATTTGCTGCCATTATACACTGCATTTCCATCCTCACCTAAACTTACAACTCTGTTTTTGATGGCACTGAAGGTTAAATCGACATTGTATTTAAATTTCCCTGAAGTGTTATTGCGGTAGCTTAACAGAAATTCGAAACCAGTATTTCTAACATCGCCGGCATTGATATACGGAGCATTACCTTCGCCTTCTACAGCCGCTAATACAGGGTTTATTAATAAATCCTTGCTGTTTTTTATGAAGTAATCGGCGGTTAAGTACAGATTATTGTTGAATAACCCCAGGTCCATCCCGATGTTCGTTTGAACTGCTGTTTCCCATTTAATGTTAGGATTTCCGATTCGGGTAGTAAGGTAACCTGTATTTGCCGAACTATTAGAGCCGGTTATATCATAATTGGAAAAGTCAACTTGTCTCTCGTAAGACGTTGTGTATGAGTAGTCGTCAATACTTTGCTGGTTCCCGTTCATACCCCATGAAAGACGGAATTTCAAATCGGATATTTTAGAAGCAACACTGCTGTTTTTAAAGAAGTTTTCTTCACTCAATCTCCAGCCAAATGCTGCCGCGGGGAAAATACCATATTTGTTTTCAGGTCCGAAACGGGAAGAACCATCTCTGCGTATTGTGGCTGATAAAAGATACTTGCTGTTGTATTGATAATCCAGTTTAGCAAACTGTGATATCAGCGCGAACTCGGAAGCTCCGCCATTAATTGCCGACATCGTGTTAGCTGCATTCAGCACTCTGAATTCTGGTGTCTCAATGAAAAATCCGCGGGCTGTTGCGCCATGATTTTCAAATTTGTTATGGATCCATTCGTAGCCGGCAAGTGCTTTAAAATCATGCTTTTCGTGGCTTAACTGGTAGTTAAGAGTATGAGTGGCATTTAAATTGAGCGCATTAGACGAAGTTTCATTCAAGGTTGCCTCGGTATTCGAAAAACGACCTTCAACAAAAGTTGGGTTAAATGTCGAGGCCCTGTAGTTCACGGCATCAACCCCCATTAGCAGATTATATGAGAGTCCTCTGAATAATTTGACGTTGGCAAAGACGTTCCCTAAAGTTTTTAAAGAGTTATTTCTATTGTCTTTATTTCGGGCAAGATTACCCATCGGACTAAGTCTGTCTCCAAGATTTTTAACCGGTCCGCCCCAGTTACCGGCATTATCTTTAATAGGTATGATCGGCATTTGATATAAAGCCGCTGGTAAAGCTCCGGGATTATTAGTGCCCCCGAATCGCGAAACGGTAAAGTTTTCCCCTAAAGTGATTCTGTCCGAAATAGCAAAAGAACTGTTTAGCCGGGCATTTAAGCGATCGTAATTGGTATTTACCGCTAGTCCTTCTTCCTTGTTATAGTTGATGCCAAAATAGAAGTTCGAATTATCTACATTTTTGGATATGCCTAAGTTATACGATTGATTGGTGGCAGGACGATAGGTTTCCCTCTGGTAATCCACATCGGCTGAAGGTATTACGTTGTTATCGTCTAAAAACTGAGGTATTACAGGTTCAGGTCCACTGCCATAAATTGCGTCATTAAGAGGCAATCCGTCATTTTTTAGTGTTTGAAATAGTACCTGTCCATACTCCTTAGCATTTAGCATTTCTAAGCGGTTTCTCGGAGTTTTAATGCCTGTAAAAGCATCAAACGTTACGCTAACATCACGTGTTGTACCTTTCTTTGTTGTAATTAACACAACCCCGCCAGCAGCTCTGGCTCCATAAATGGCCGCTGAGGATGCATCTTTTAGAATTTGCATAGATGCGATATCATTTGGACTAATGCCATTGATATCATTAGCGGGCATTCCATCAATTATATAAAGAGGGGCATTATTTTTAAGGCTGCCAAGTCCGCGAATGTTAATAGTGGTGTTAGTTCCTGGAGCGCCATCGGTCGAAATACTTACTCCGGCAACCCGACCCTGAACAGAAGTTAGCAAGTTTGTATTGGTTTCTTTTAAGGCATCGTCCATTTTCAGGACAGATACGGCTCCAATCAAATCTTTTTTTCTCTCAGTCTGATATCCGGTAACAACAACTTCCTCCAAGAAATTTCTGTCTTCGTTTAGTATTACCGTAACAGAATTATCCGAGGTGACTTTCACCTTAGTTGTTTCCATGCCCAGATAGGAAATTTTAAGTGTTTGTCCGGTTTGCGCATCAATTTTGAAGCTACCGCTACCATCTGTTGTTGTGCCTTTACCGGATTCTTCTACAATAACCGATGCACCTATTACAGCTAAGCCTGAAGCCTTTTCTGTTACCTTCCCGGAAATCTGCCGATTCTGAGAAAAAGCAAATGTCACCAGGAGTATTAATGGGGTGATAAGTAAAAACTTTTTCATTTTTCTGAAGATTTTAGGTTAATAAATCTAATGCATGTTTGCCCGTGCTCTGACATTGATAATAGGAGCCGTTGATTTTTCGCAAAGAGGTGGTTACTTTTTTCATGTTAATTGTTTAATTGGTTTATTAATATGTCCCAACCGCATCGAGATATTTAATGAAAGCCTTAATGGCGAGAGCCTTTTAGAACGTTCTTTATCTGATTTAGGAATTATTGGTTAAGACTAAAGTACCCACCGTTTTTGCAATCCGATTTAAGTTTTGTTTCAATTGCTTTAACAATTTTGTTTTTACTGTTTATTGTCTATATGTCTCTTAATCAGTTGTTTATTGATTGTTTCGTTTTTGTTCTTTTGACTGAAGTTTAAAAAATATCTCATGAATGTTTAATTATAAAATCGATTGAAATAATATTTAAGTTACGAACCAAACGTCTAAAGGAATGAGATTCCGCTAAAAAGCGTAATTCGCATCCGTGGTCGGAAAGCGCTTGTTTTTGATCGCTGATAATTTGTGTTTGATTTCCCGGGGAAATATTTTGATTGAAATTACAAACAAAGCGGTAGTGTATTTTTTAAGTGTTTTTATGTAGTCATCTGCGCTTTGCCTTTCATAATGATGAATCCGCCAGAGTGGCTTTAAACTTAAAAGCTTTAGTATTTGCTAATGATTTTCTGCACTAGAAATTTTCAGTAATAAATAATAAATGAATGGAAATGCAGCTTAGGCTTCTTTTTTCTTTTTGTACTCAGATGGTGTACATCCATATTTTGACTTGAAAACTGTTGAAAAATAAGTGGGGGAGGCAAAGCCGACCTGGTAAGTTACTTCCGAAATGGATACATCCTCATTCAGCAATAGATATTTAGCTTTTTGCAAGCGCCTGTTTAAGATATAATCTGTGATATTGCAGTCGAGTAAGGCCTTTGTTTTTCGGTATAACTGTATGCGGGAAACGCCTATGCTTTTACAAATATCTTCCACGTTGAAATTCTCATTCGAAATATTGCTTTCAACTATAGCTCCAAACTCGTTTAAGAATTTCTTGTCAAGCTTTCTGGAAGCGGGTACTTTACTTTCTATTGGTAAGTCGCTGGTAAAACGGGATTTCAACAAATGGCGGTTATGGAGCAAATTCTTTATCGTTTCATTTAGATACTGCAGATTAAACGGTTTGGTAATATATGCATCAGCCATTGTTTTTAATCCCTGTATTTGCTGTTCCTGGCTTCCTTTGGCTGTTAAAAGGATGATGGGGATGTGAGACGTCCTGATGTCGTTTTTTAATACATTCGTTAGATCGATACCCGACTGTGCAGGTAATATCACATCTGAAATAATCAGATCCGGCACCTTTTCGAAAGCTTCATGCAAACCTGTGTTGCCGTTGTTAGCGGTAAACACTTCAAACTCGTCAGAAAACTTTTGTCTTAGAAACTCCAGCAAATCTTCGTTGTCTTCAATAATAAGGATGGATTGATCTTTGGGCATAGCCAGAGGTGATATCTCTTCAGTTATTTCAATTTTTTCCTCCAATTCGGTGGTGTAAATCTTGATGTTATCATAATCTATAGTGAAATCCTGATTACTATCCACTTTTTCTTCATCAAGGAAATGATCTTCACCCAAGGGAATTTGAACTTTGAAGCATGTTCCCTTCCACTTTTTACTGCTTACATTTATAGAGCCCTTATGTAATTCGATAATCTCTTTAGATAATGCCAGGCCCAGTCCCGAGCCTTTAGAACGCTTAGAGTCTCCCTGGTAAAATAGTTCAAAGGCATGCGCTAAGGCATCTTCTTCCATGCCAATGCCGTTGTCTTCAACAATTAATTCTACTGAATTGGTTTCTTCATTTTTGTTAATCGTTATAAGGATTTTTCCGCTGTCCGCTGTAAATTTAAAGGCGTTCGACAGAAGATTAAACAATACCTTATCCAGCATATTTGTATCAAACCAAACGTTTAAATCCTTCTCAGAACTTACCAGCCGAAGATCGATATTTCGTTTTACAGCGATATCATTGAACAGATCTACGATTTCTTTTGCAAACTGTATCAGATTATTTTCTGTCGCCCGTACCCGCATTTTTTCGTAATCAATTTTCCTGAAATCGATCAGTTGATTTACCATTCTTAAAAGCCGGATTACATTTTTATTAATCAATTGCAGGTGGCTTCTGGTTTTCTGTGGCAGCTTAGAATCTGAAAGTAATTCTTCAAGAGGAATTAAAATCAAGGTTAACGGCGTCCTGAATTCGTGCGAGATATTGGTGAAGAAATTAAACTTTGCCTCGTTTGCCATCTTTGCCTTTTCGGACATAGAGATCAATTGGCTTTGTTTCTCCGATATTTCCTGGTTTTTTAGTTCCAGGTTCTTATTGTTTTTCCAGTTCTCGTTTAAAGAGTAAAAGGAGATTCCGGCGAATACAATAGCCAGCACCAAACTTATTACCAGGATGTTTAAAATAACTTCCTGATTGCGATAAACCCGTTCCTGCTCGGTTAACATGGCTTGCTGACGTTCAATATCCATTTGCTGGCTGTTCATCTTGTCGGATTGCAGAATCATTAATTCCACGTTCACAGAGTCGATAACCAGAGTTTTTAAATTGATATTCTTTTTGAACGGTTGATTAGTTAATATGGCCAGCGATGTCCTGATCGCTTCTTTACCCCCGGTAGGATAAAGCATAGAGGCATCGAATATTCTTTTTGAAACAAATTCAAGCCCATTATTTTTTCCAGGAAGTGCATCAACGCCTATCAACTTGATTTTATTTTCCAGACCATTCTTTTTTAATGCTTTATAGGCACCCAATGCCATTTGATCGTTGTGCGCAAAAACGGCATCTGTCCCATTAAAAATCTCTTTGAAACGGTTTACTTCCTCTTCAGCTTTGGTATTTAGCCAATTGCCTGAAATTTGCTTTTTAATCTGTATTGATGGGTACTTTTTTATTGCAGTTTTAAATCCCCGATCGCGTTCTATTGCCGGAGATGAGCCTGCGAGCCCGGTAATCTCAATAATATTACCTTTTTTGTTTAATCTGTTAGCAATGTATTCTCCAGCCATTCTGCCGATTTCAAAATTATCGGCACCTACGTAAGCGGTGTAAAAATTAGAAGAGATTTTACGGTCGATAACTATAACCGGAATACCCCCACTGAAGGTTTTTTCAACAATAGGAGTTAATGGCTCGGCTTCATTCGGAGAGATAATTAGCAGGTCTATTTTTTTCTTAAGAAGCGATTTTACCTGTGCTACCTGCTTTTCACTATTTCCGCCGGCATCTTCGTAAATAAGTTTAATGTTAGGATGGAAACTCAACTCTCGGCGAATTTCATCAAGCATTGTTTTGCGCCACTTATCCGAACCCACACATTGCGAAAATCCGATGGTATATTCCTGTTTTTTTGACGTGCTTTTGCAAGCAGACGACAGTATTACCAAAAGGGCAAAAAGAAAGATAAAAAGATTGTATCTCTTATTTCTTCTCATAGAATTGAATGTAATTGGTTCCAGAAATTTACAAAATTTAATTCTTAATCGGAAAGCTGGCTTGAATTGGGCTGGCATTATCGCTATGGTTTTCCTGTGATTTGATACATGAGTTTGAATCAGAGTTTAACGCTGATGATACAAAATTTAAAATTTTTGCTGTATGATTTCTCTGAGAATCGAATTTGTTGTTTGTAAGGGTAAGATTAGCTGTTTTTTTGATTTCTCGAATTTTTGAAAAGATTGATACGAATTTTAAATAAAAAAAATACGCTTAGCTCTACTTTGAATTTCTTAACGTGGCGATTTCCATGAAATTATAAAATGATGTATTATGAAATATAACAATTTACTCGTATTCGTATTTTTTATTATACTCGGCTGCAGACCTCAATATAGAAAATTTGATAATAATTTGCCCGGAAAAGTTCCTCAACTTTTTGCTGAAAATCTTCTCTCGAAAAATAATGAACATGTTGGCTATTGCGCGTTCAGTACTGATGGATCGGAGCTTTTTTATGCTTCAACCAATGATAGCTGGTCAATGAGTAAACTCCTAAGAATTTCGGCAGATAATTTAAATAAGAAGGATACTTTGGATTTGAAAGACAAGAATTATGAGGGAGAACCCTTTCTCTCCTGGGATGGTAAGTCAATGTATTTTATGGCGGTCTTGCCGCCGAAAGAAGGTGAGATCTGGCATGCAGATCAATATCGTGTTCGAAAAACAGCCAGTGGCTGGAGTACTCCGGAGCGCCTAGATTCGGTAATTAATAGTAAGGCCAGTGAATGGCACATCTCTATGACACGAAAAAATGTAATGTATTTTACCTCTGAGCGGGAAATGGGCACAAGCGCTCTGTGTGGAGATATTTATAAAATTGATGTGGTGGGCGATAAATTTGTTAACAGAGTAAAGTTACCTTATCCCATTAATACAGAATATAATGACAGCGATCCGCTGATTGCACCTGACGAAAGTTTTTTGATCTTCCACTCGGATAGACCCGGAGGTTTTGGCCAGCACGACTTGTATATATCTTTTAACCAAAAAGGAAGCTGGACGGCACCTGTTAATATGGGACCCACCATAAATACTGATGGATGGGAAATGGCTCCTTCTTTAACTCCAGACGGAAAATATCTGCTTTACACATATCGCAGGGAAATGGTGACAACAGATCCGGCCAGAATATTTTGGGTGAGTACCCGAATTTTAAAAAAATACAGATAGGGTGGAGACTCTTTAACTTAGAAATAGATTACTTCCTTCTCTCATCGAACTTTTCTCATTCAATGTAAATTGCCGCCGACAATCAGTTATTGTCTCATACTCTTATTTAATCCCATTTAATGTCTTTTTAAACTGAATCTTAACTTTTGTTTCAATAACAGCCCGGCTTCAAAATTTCGCCTGATACAATTTTGATAGGTTTTATAATCCATGCGTTTGTATTTGATTGTATTTCAAATGATTGTGATTTTTTTAACCAGGTCGGTCATTCTTTAATGCTTTTGAGACAAATCTTAAAATCACTTTGGGTATTGGCCTCTACATTAGTTAAACTATTATAAATCAATTATATCACTGCAGTAATTAAAGCTATCCATCTGGCCAAGGGCAGCTTCTTTTTATCGATATAATATAATAGGACTTAACTAACCTAAAAATCAAAATATGAGAAAAGTAATTTCTACTCTAGGTCTTTTCTGTTTTTCGTCTTTTTTGTTTGCACAAACACCGGTGTTTCATCTGAAGTACAATGAAACCAATGCAACAACTACAACGAAAGAAGAAATCAGCGCAGCCAATCTTCCTGTCAACAATCAATTCAATAAGCCGGAAAGGGTTACAGGAGTAACCGGCAATGCTTTACGCACAGATGGGTTTTCCACATGGATATCTACCGTTAAAAATCTGGGTCTAACTCAGTCCTTCACCCTGGAAACCTGGCTGGCGCTCGAAAGTTATCCCGCCGACAGGGAAGATGTTCAATATGTAAACCTTACTCCATCTGCTATAATTAGTCAGACTAATGGCACTGATGGATTTGCGTTATTTATGAATTCGTTTGGAAAATGGAATATCACGGTTCGCATTAACGGGACGAAATTCACCTGTAATGCGCCAAGTTCATTTCCTTTATATCAATGGAGCCATGTGGTAGCCACTTTAGACGGGCCTTCCGGATTGCTAAAGCTGTATTTAAATGGAAGTCTGGTAGCAAGCTTGGCTACTCCCGTTAACGGAACCATCAATAATTCTACGAATCCCTTGATTATAGGTAAAAGTAATATTGATAAGATCGACGGAATTTTTCTGCTTAACGCGATGAATGGCACGTACGACGAAACCAAAATTTACAATACTGCACTCTCGTCAACCACTATTTCGAGCAGCTATTCATCCGGATTAAGCACAATTACAACAACTGGAGAGCAAGCCATCGCAGTAAATGCATCCCGTTTTTCAACTGACACGCAAAGGCCCAAGTATCATGCTATGCCACCTGCCAACTGGACTAATGAACCTCACGGTTTAGTTCTGGTAAATGGCACCTACCATATGTTTTATCAGCGCACGCCAAACGGGAGCTTCAAAACTCAAATGCATTGGGGGCATATGTCAAGTACCGATTTAATAAATTGGACGAATACAAAAGATGCTTTGTGGCCCGAACTGAACTGGAGTGCTACCTCTGGATATGACGAAAAGGGTATCTGGTCTGGTGATGTAATTATGAATGGCGGAGTCGCACATGCATTTTATACCTGTGTAAACAATTCGGGCTCGCTTTTTAATCCGGGAATTGGTCATGCAACCAGCAGTGATGGGGGCTTAAAAACATGGACAAAGACCAATCCGGTAGTTGATAAACAATTTGTCGGCGATTTTCGTGATCCATATATTTTCAAAGACGGAACTACCTGGGTTATGTTAATTGGAGCAAAAGCTGCAGGATCGGCCCAGGGGTTTGGAGGTAGTTTAGATTGTTATACCTCCAGCGATCTGATAAACTGGACCCACAAAACGAATTTCTGTACCGTTCCGTACGATCAGATGGATCCGGGTTCTGAATTGTGGGAAATGCCTGTTTTTGAACCACTGGGAAACGGTAAGTATGTGCTTATAGCGAATCCCATCGGGGGAGTTGGCCAGGGGAAATATGGTTCAAAACCAGTGCGGGGTACATATTGGATCGGAACATATACGAATGGGCAATTCACTCCAGACTTGAATAACGGCAATTACAAGCCTAAAAACCTTGATTTAGTACTCGGTCATTTATCGCCAACGGTAGAAAGAACTGCTGCCGGGCAATTGGTGGGAATTGGAATTGTTGACGAACGTAGAAGCGGTCAGGCACAAAAAGATGCGGGATGGTGCCACCTGTTTAGCTTGCCACGTGTATATTCATTGCTGGCGGATAATAAAACACTAGGTCAGGCTCCTGCACCACAAACTACCGGCTTAAGAATAGGCTCTCCGCAGACTTTAACTAATATCAATGTAAATGGAACTTATGCTGTTCCAGTTACCAACGGCGCAGGTGTAGAGATTATGGCCTCATTGAATCCTGCCACCACAGCAACCAGGTACGGGATAAATATCAGAAAATCTGCAGATGGTACCGAGATCACCCGTATTTATTACGAGGCAGGGAAAATCATCGTTGATAAAACTCAATCATCCTTATCAAATACAGTAGATTGGGAAGATAAAGTTAAAATTGAAGATGTATATGATGTTGCGGCCTTTGGTAAGCCTGAGAGCTTTCATGTATTTATTGACAACTCTATTATTGATGTATTTATTAATGAAAAAGCAGCGTTTTCTGCGCGGATTTATCCAACAAAAATCGATGCGAAAGGAGTTGAGCTGTTTTCTGAAGGAGCCACAACGAACTTTACTTCTGTAAGCGCCTGGAGTACCGGAATTCAAAATATCGCTGTTACCGGTGTTACCCTTAATAAAACGTCAACTACCTTAAAGGCAGGACGGACAGAAACCTTAGTTGCAACTATTGCGCCCGCCAATGCCACCAATAAAAATGTAACATGGAGCTCAACTAACACTGCTGTCGCTACTGTAAATCCGACAGGTGTTGTTAGTGCGATAGCTCCCGGTACAGCTACAATCAAAGCTACCACCCAGGATGGGGCTAAAATTGCTTCATGCTCGGTAACCGTAACGGCACAAACCTATATAACTTACAATTTCGAATCCGGCAATTTAAACGGATGGACTGTCGTATCGGGGAATGCTTTTTCTAATGCTCAGGTAACACAAGACGTTAGTTATTGGAACGGTCTACCATTTGGCCAGCAAGGAGCTTGGCATTTTTGGGGTTTTAAGAATCATGTGAACGATGCACCAGTCGGCGAAATGAAAACCACTTCAAATTTTACTCTGGGAGGTGATGGACTGATTACTTTCAAAATAGGAGGGGGCAACCTACCCGATAGCACGTATATCGCTCTGTGTAACGCCGCCGGAACGGTGTTGAAAAAGGAAACGGGTACAAATGATGAGGGATATATGAACAAAACCATCGATGGTTCCGCTTACATAAATACATCATGTTTTATAAAAATAGTAGATATTGCAACAGGCGGGTTTGGCCATATCAATGTAGATGATATCAAGATTCCAATTGCTGCGGCTGCTGTTCCGGTAACCGGTGTAGTATTAAATAAAGCTGCAACTACAATCATCATCGGTAAAACAGAAACTTTGATAGCTACCGTAAATCCAACGAACGCAACCAACAAAAATGTGACATGGTCATCAAATAATACTGCCATTGCCACTGTAAATGCTACAGGAATTGTGACTGCTGTTTCGGCTGGTACAGCACGAATTACTGTAACCACTCAGGATGGGGCTAAAACAGCTTTTTGTGATGTTACAGTAATTGCACAACCTTATCTGGTACTAGATTTTGAAACCGGTAAACTAACAGGATTTACCTCAATATCGGGAAATGCGTTTTCTGATGCCAGAATTGCTAATGAGGTTTCTTTTTGGGGCGGTCCATTTAATCAACAGGGAACCTGGCATATGTGGGGTTTCAAAAATGCGACCGATGATACACCTACCGGTGAAATGAGGACTCAGAATTTTACTTTAAGTGGTAACGGACAAATTTCGTTAATGATTGCCGGAGGAAATGATCTGGCCAATGTATATGTGGCATTATGCAATTCCGCGGGCGCTGAATTGGTAAAAGCAACAGGCTCAAATAATGAAGCTTATACAACGGTTAGCTTAAATGGGGCTTCTTATGTTGGAACAACCTGCTTTTTAAAAGTGATAGATAATTCAACCACAGGATTTGGACACATTAATCTGGATGATATTCGCATTCCTACGGCTACGGCAATGTACCCGGTAATTAGTGTAAGTCTTAATAAATCGGCAACTTCGATTATTGTTGGTAGTACCGAATCCCTTTCGACATCTTTTGTGCCTTCTAACGCAACTAATAAGAACGTAACATGGTCGTCGAATAATTCATCTGTGGCAACGGTAAGTGCGGCAGGAATAGTGACAGCAGTTGCGCCCGGTACTGCACGAATTACAGTTTCCAGCCAGGATGGTGGCAGGACCTCTTTTTGCGATGTCACTGTGATTGCACAACCTTACCTTGTTTATAATTTCGAAACGGGAACCTTGAATGGCTGGACCATATTATCGGGAAATGCATTTTCTGATGCGCGTGTGGCTAGTGATCTTACTTTTTGGGGCGGGCCTTTCGGACAGCAAGGTACTTACCACATGTGGGGATTTAAAAATGCAAGCGATGATACTCCCACTGGTGTGATGAAAACACAAAATTTTACGCTAAGCGGAAACGGACAAATCTCGTTAATGATTGCTGGTGGCAATGACCTGGCTAACATTTACATTGCTCTGTGCGACGCTTCGGGAAATGAGCTGGTTAAAGCGACTGGAACTAATAACGAAGCTTATACTTCAATAAATCTTAACGGAGGATCTTATGTTGGTACTTCATGTTATCTAAAAGTTGTAGATAATTCAACAGTGGGTTTCGGACACATTAACCTTGATAATATTGTGATTCCTGTAGCCTCGGGCGGAGGAATCATGGCTGGCAATTCAAAAACAGAAACACTCAATCTGGCTGCCGCTATTGACGATCGCAATGAGGTTAGAGTTTATCCAATGCCCGTTATTGATAAATTTACTGTGGATCTTAGTGCTTTAAAACAGGAAGCAATACAAATCCAACTTATTGATCTAAATGGTAAAGTATTTTTCCGATCCGCTTTAAATGGTAATAAAAAGTACGAATTTTCCGCAAGGCAACTAAACTTAAATACTGGATTGTATATATTAAAAGTTAGTGCGGATAACTATTCAAAATCCTTCAAAATTTTGGTAGGGGCTAATTAAACAATATTATATATGTATAAAAAGGCCGATATTTTGTCGGCCTTTTTTTATTAGTTCGCCGAAATAATACTTGCAGGCATGGCTTGCATCGAATCACATTCATCGTAAAAAGCAAAAAAAAATCAGGAATTTATCTATTACGGATTTTTGGAGAAATAATGGGGTTTAAAAACTGTAAATCCTGAGAGTTTTTTAAAATCCCGGTGTTATAATTTTAGAAATTGGTGATATAAAATCAATACAAGGTTCTCTGGAATTGATTTTCAATTTGCTTTAAAACCTGTTTAATCACTAACCAGAGCGGTTTTTCATTATTCCGGAAATCTTAAAGACATTGGTACGGAAACAAACTCCTGATTTTTATTAAGCATCTACTTTAGACTTTATAAACCTAATAAGAATATGCAAAAAAATTCTGTAATCGCATGGTCACTGGTTGTGGCCCTTGGCGGCTTCCTCTTCGGTTTTGATACCGCTGTTATTTCGGGAGCCGAAAAATCTATTCAAAATTATTGGAATCTAAATGTGTTTGAACACGGCTTAACTGTATCTATTGCTTTAATAGGTACCGTAATCGGTTCTTTACTGGGCTCCATTCCTTCCGATAAATTTGGAAGAAAAAACTCTCTGTACCTGGTGGCTGCTCTATACCTGTTGTCGTCCATCGGTACAGCTTACGCAACAGACTGGTATGTCTTTTTAATATTTAGATTGATGGGTGGATTTGGTGTCGGTATGTCATCAGTTACCGCACCAATTTATATATCCGAAATCTCGCCGGCTAATTCACGAGGCAGATTGGTAGCCTTATTTCAATTCAATATTGTGTTAGGAATTCTAATCGCATACCTGTCAAATTACCTTATTGGCACTGGTGGCGAAAACTCATGGCGCTGGATGCTCGGAGTTCAGGCATTTCCTTCGCTTATTTTCCTGGGCTTAATAAAACTTGTTCCGGAAAGTCCGCGCTGGCTTGTATTGCACAAAAACAGAAATGAAGAGGCCCTCAAAATTTTAAAGCGAATAAATCCTTTAAATTGTGATGAAGAGTTGCTTGCAATTCAAAGAAGTCATACGGTTTTAGGAAAAGACGAAAAGGCATCCTCTTTGCTTTCTTTAAAATATAAAACGCCGGTTACTTTGGCCGTTTTATTCGCCGTTTTTAACCAGGTTTCCGGTATCAATGCCATTATATACTATTCGCCACGAATTTTTGAGATGGCCGGTTTAGGCGCTCACACTTCACTTCTGTCAACAGTTGGTATTGGTTTAGTCAACTTCACATTCACTTTAATAGCTATCGGTTTTATTGATAAAATAGGAAGAAGGACCTTGATGTTAATCGGTTCTGTTGGACTAATCTTGTCACTCGGACTGGTATCTCACACTTTTTTCAATAAAGATTTCAGCGGATTTGCCATCACATTTTACCTCATGATTTATATCGCATTTTTCGCTTTTTCTCAAGGTGCGGTAATCTGGGTGTTTATTTCTGAAATATTCCCGAATGAAGTACGAGCCAAAGGCCAGACTCTTGGAAGTTTCACACATTGGATCATGGCAGCTTTTATTGCCTTTAGCTTTCCCTATCTATCCGAGAAGGCCGGAGGAGGAAATACCTTCCTGTTCTTTAGCGTGATGATGATGCTCCAGTTACTGTTTGTATGGCGCCTAATGCCTGAAACAAAAGGTAAATCGCTTGAACAGATAGAGACCAATATGGTAATGCACTAATTATTAGCCAATAAAAAAAGGATATGAAGGATATAACTCGCAACGTGGTTTGCTTTGGAGAAATTCTTTGGGATAATTTACCTTCCGGTAGAAAGCCCGGCGGTGCACCCATGAATGTGGCATATCATCTGAAAAAACTGGGTGTTAACAGCACTTTAATCAGCAGGGTTGGAGACGACGCTAATGGCATTGAGTTGCTCGAGTTTATTAAAGGGAAAGGTCTTACTGTAGAATATTGTCAGATGGATGCGAAGGCTCCTACTTCCACAGTTGAAGTGCAGATCGGAAAAGATCATGAGGTGAAGTATGATATAGTGACCAAAGTGGCCTGGGATTATATTGAACTTGAGAGCAGGCTGTTTGATCTTGTTGCTAACGCGGATGCATTTGTTTTCGGAAGCCTGGCGGCCAGAAATTCTGTATCCTATATGACCTTGCACACCCTGCTCGAAAAAGCAGCATATAAAGTTTTCGATGTTAATTTACGCGAACCTCATTACGATAAAAACAGCATCTCTCAGCTTTTACGTAAGACGAATTTATTAAAGCTAAATATTCACGAACTTAATCTTATTTCAAGCTGGTTCTGCTCGGTTTGTAGTACAGAGTGGGAGCGGATAAAAGTTCTGCAGGATCAGTTTGGAGTTGAAGAAATTGTGGTGACAAAAGGTGGAGAAGGCGCTTCTTATTATACAAAAAATGCTCAATGCAATTATCCCGCCTATAAAGTAGAAGTTCAGGATACAGTGGGTAGCGGAGATTCGTTTATTGCCGCCTTTCTATCTCAAAAGTTAACCGGCGACAGCATAGAAGGGATTTTGAATTATGCATCTGCCCTTGGTGCGTATGTTACCACGCATTCTGGTGCCTGTCCGGACTACAACAAGCACGACCTAGACAAATTTATATGGAAAAATGAACTAAAAACCGATCAACTATTTAGTAAAGAAAATTAACTAACCATTATCAAACATGAAAAGAATAATACTACTCATCCCTTTACTGTTAATCATGTTCTGCGTTTCTGCTCAGCAACAAATAATTACCGGTAAAGTGCTCGATAAAGCAACAGGGGAGCCACTTATCGGAGCTTCAATAGTAAATCAGGAAACTGGAAAAGGTGCAACTACAGATGTTTCAGGAGCCTTTTCTATTCCGGCCGAACCCGGTCAGAGTCTGAAAATAGTCTACCTGGGATATAAGACGGTTTCGCAAAAGCTGGAAAATCAACGAAGCATTACAATTCAGCTTCAGGCAGAAGCTACCTCATTAGAGCAGGTGGTAGTAACGGGTTATCAGCAGGAGCGCAAAAAAGATTTAACAGGCGCTGTTACTGTCGTTGATGTAAGTGAAATAAAAAAGATGCCGAATAACAATCCTATCCAGGCATTGCAGGGTAGGGTACCCGGAATGGTTGTTTATACCGATGGTTCTCCAAGCGGTGGCAATACCGGTATTTTAATCAGAGGGGTTACTTCTATTAATGGAACCAGTCCATTGTATATTATCGATGGAGTTCCTACTCAGGCCGGAATGCACGAGTTGAATCCGAATGATATTGAATCAATCCAGGTATTGAAAGATGCTTCAGCTTCTTCTATTTACGGTGCCCGGGCTGCAGGTGGTGTAATTATTATTACCACCAAGAGGGCAAAAAAAGGCGACTTGCAGGTAACCGCCCTGGCTCGCAGAACTTATCAACAATACAATACCAAATTGGATGTTTTGGATGCTGAAGGATTTGGCAAGGCCTACTGGCAGGCAAGTGCAAATGATGCTGTGGCATATGGTGGGGTTCCGAAAGACTCGTATCTGGTTTATGGATATGACTGGAGCCAGACAGGCGATGGTAAGTTTACGCTAAACAAAATCAATTTGCCTGAATATATTAACGCTCCCGCAAATACTCTCAAAACCGCGAATACCAATTGGTTTAATGAGATTTCTCAGATGGGCATCTCACAAAATTACGATGTCTCTGTTTCGCGTGGAAGTGATAAAGGAGGTACGGTTTTTTCCCTGGATTATACAGACAATCAGGGTATCGTGAAAACCACCAATTTCAAACGTATTTCTGCCCGTATCAACACAGATTATAAATTACTAAATGACAGGTTGCTTATTGGCGAAAACTTTACAGCCAATACAACCCGCGAGGTTGGAGATCCCGGCGTGTTGAATTCTGCATTGCAGGCTCTGCCGGTTATTCCTGTGCGTACAGCCGATGGAAAAGGCTGGGGCGGTCCATGGGGCGGTATGAACGATCGTCAAAATCCGGTTAGAATTCTGGAAGACAATGATCAGAACCATTATAATTATGTGAGATTGTTGGGTAACGCTTTCGCTGATCTGGAGATATTGAAAGGTCTTCACGTTAAAACAAGTGTAGGATTGGATTATGGTAATTATACCAGACGGGATATGCAGCTATCGTATGTTTCCGGATACCTGAACAATCCGATCAACAAAGTTACCATGGTCAACTCTAATACCAACAAATTGATCTGGACCAATACCTTGAATTATCGACGCGAGTTCAGCAATCATAATATTGATGCCCTTGCAGGTACAGAGGTATACAAGGAAATAGGAAACGATTTCTTGTCAAGCCGCCAGGAATTTGATTTTGAAGATCCTGATTATATGTATTTAGGGGCAGGAACGGGTCTTTCTCAAGTTAACGGCGGAGCATCGGAATTAAATATCTTATCCTACTTCGGTAAGGTTAACTATGCTTTTAAAGACAAGTATCTTGCTACCGGTACTTTGCGTTACGATGGTTCTTCCAAGTTTGGTGTAAATAACAAATTCGGATTATTCCCTGCATTCAGTCTCGGCTGGAAGCTGAATAATGAGAACTTTATCAAGGACAATTTCGATTTCATCTCTGAACTTAAGCTGAGATTCGGCTGGGGACAAAACGGAAGTCAGGATTACATAAGCAATACCGCTAACAGGTATTTGTATTTCGCTAACTATGGCGGCGGAGATCCTACCTGGGTTACTCCGAATGGTACTGCATATGATTTCAATGGTTCGGGAACAGGTAATCTTCCTTCCGGATATATTCTCGGACAAACTGCCAATGATGATGTGAAATGGGAAGCCACGACACAATCAAATTTTGGTTTAGATTTCGGATTTCTGAATCAGCGCATCAATGGATCACTTGAATATTTTGTAAAAACTACATCCGACATGTTGATTATGCCCGGCTATATCGCTGTTATTGGCGAAGGCGGCGGCCGTTGGGTAAACGGAGCCAGTCTTGAAAATAAAGGTGTCGAGTTTGTTTTAGGTTATCAGGGCAAAATTGGATCTAAACTCAATTTTGATATCACAGGTAACATTGCGACCTATAGAAACAAGATTACTTCTCTTCCTGCTGAGGTTGTAAATACCTATGGTGGAAACGGTGTTGATGATAATATTCTGGGACATTCTGTTGGTTCAATTTATGGCTATGTTGCTGACGGACTTTTCACCACGCAAAATGAAGTATTAACATCTGCAGAGCAGCTTGGAAAAGGTCTGGGAAGAATACGCTATAAAGATTTAGATGGAAACGGATTAATTAACGAAAAAGATCAGACCTGGATTTTAAATCCAACTCCTGATTATACCTATGGTTTAAACTTCGCTTTTGACTTCAAAGGCTTCGACCTGACCATGTTCTTTCAGGGCGTAGGTAATCAGCAAATCAATGTTCAGGGCGTAAAAGCTAATTCAGATTTCTGGAGTATTAGTGAAACCGGATCAAATAAAGGCAGCCGTTTGTTAGATGCGTGGTCTCCAACAAATACGAGTTCTACCATTCCGGCCCTTACGCTTAGTGATAAGAACAACGAAAGCAGATTCTCAACCTATTTCGTCGAAAATGGCTCGTACATGAAGCTGCGGAACTTACAACTGGGTTATACCTTACCTAAAACTATCTCAAGTAAAATTCGTGCAAGTAACCTGAATTTATATGTAAGCGGGCAAAACCTGTTTACCCTGAAATCAAAAAGCTTTACCGGAGTTGATCCGGAGGCCGCAGGGTTTGGATATCCTATCCCTACCATGTTAACAACAGGTTTAAGAGTTACATTTTAATTCCACTCACAATTAGAGACGTCATGAAAAAATTATTAGCTATAATATTTATAAGCACTACACTGATTTCGTGTAAGAAAGACATTTTGGATGTTTCTCCAAAAGGGGCATTAAGCGAAGTTCAGGTGGCCGGTGGTCCGGAAAAGCTTGTTACCGCCGCGTATTCTTCGTTAGGAAACGATCATTATACCACACCATGGAGCCTTTGGCCTTACGGAAATGTAAGATCGGGCGATGCATACAAAGGAGGACGCGATGAAGCCGATATTCAGGAGTTTTATTTCCTTGAGATCTTCAAAAACGTCAGAAGCGATCTTGGTCCGTTTGATGGATTATGGTTTCAATATTACGTAGCCATTTCAAGAGCGAATTCTGCTTTACGAATTCTTAACACCTTATCGGAGGATGAATTTCCTTTAAAGAAGACCAGACAGGCCGAAATGCGTTTTTTGAGAGGACACTGGTTTTTCCAATTGAAAATCATGTTCAAATATGTGCCATTTATGGATGAAAATCTGCCGCCGGCGGAGTACGAAAATGTATCAAACAGGGCCTTGTCAAACGATCAATTGTGGGAAAAGATTGCCGAAGATTTTGAATTCGCTGCAGCAAACCTTCCTCCAAGCCAATCTGAAGTTGGACGTGCAAATAAAATCGCGGCGACTGCTTATTTAGCTAAAACCAGGTTGTATCAGGCATACGAACAAGATGAAAAACATAATGTTACAAAAATTAATACAGCCCGGCTGGAACAGGTTGTTAGTCTTGCCGATCAAGTGATCGCTTCGTCTTATGATCTTGAACCAGACTTCGCCAATAATTTTATGCTGGGAGCCGACAATGGCATTGAATCAATTTTCGCAGTTCAGCATTCAAGCAATGACGGTACTTTATTTGGAAGATTAAACTTTGGCGATGTGTTAGGTACCCCTCAGGGAATAGGATGCTGCGACTTTAACAAGCCAAGCCAAAACCTTGCGAACTCGTATAAAACTGGTGCGAATGGCTTACCAATGCTCAATGATTTTAATAATGCAGATCTTAATTTATCAACTAATACGGTAGATCCGCGGTTAAATCACACGATTGCGCTTCCTGGTCTTCCATGGAAATATGATGTGAATGAAACGTATCAGCAAAACTGGAACAGAACTCCTTCGGTTTACGGCTATTTCGCCTCGCTAAAGGAAAATGTTAAAAGAGATCAGTATATCCAGGTAGGGCCGTTCTACGCAAATGCGAAAAATAGAATTATCCTTCGTTACGCGGATGTATTGCTTTGGAAAGCAGAAGCTCTTATCGAATTAGGTCGCCATAATGATGCACTTCCGTTGATTAATGAAATCCGTCAAAGGGCTAAAAACAGTACTTCTTTATTGAAATTCTCTAACGGCAATCCGCAATCAAATTATAACGTAGACATCTATAAGCCGGGTGTAAATATTACCTGGACGCAGGATGTTGCCCGCCAGGCACTGCGCTTTGAAAGAAGACTTGAGTTTGCTATGGAAGGCAGTCGCTTTTTTGACCTAGTAAGATGGGGAATTGCAGATACCTATATGAATGCTTATTTCCAAACAGAGAAAACTAAAAGAGATTACCTGAAGGATGGATTATTCACCAAGAACCGTGATGAATATCTTCCGATTCCTTTACAGCAAATCAGGTTCAGCCATCAGCTGTATCAGCAGAACCCCGGGTATGCACAGTAATTTAATTCTCTTAAAAAATCACGTAGTGTTTAATTACAAAATGGTATGAAAACGAACAACTCAATATATAGTTTATTGCTAGGCGGCGTCTTATTTCTATTCGCCTGCCAGAAAACCGACATCGTAAGTGCACCGGCCAAAGTGGCTGCAGTTTCTAATTTTAATTACGCATTGGAAAATGATTCGGTAATGCTTTCCTGGTCACTTCCTCAGGGATATGAATCGCTTACGGTCGAGTTAAATGATGGTACTTCAACGAGGACACTATCTCCGAATGCTACATCATTCAAATATGGTATTGTTGAAACCAATAAAGATTACGCTTTCACTGTAAAACTAAAGGATGGAAAAGGAAATATTTCTTTAGGAGAAGTGCTTAATTTTAAGCGTGAAGGAGCCGCTCCGGTAAAAGATGTTAGCGGCGAACAAAATGATAACGGTGTTTTATTGACCTGGACTGCACCAGCAATGCCTGTGTCTAAAATTCAGATTAAATTCGGAAATCAGACCGTCGCGGCTGGACCGTCAGCAACATCCTATCAGTTTAATAATGTTCCTATTGGTTCATATACAATTGCCATTGTCACCACCAATAGCAGTAACCAGACCTCGAATACAGTATATCTGCCTTTCAAGGTTGGTGCCACTGCGGTAGCCTATCTGAGTATGGCTGCCGATTCAACCACCATGCTAGCTACTGCCGATGATGATATTGTAACTGGTGCGAAATGGCTGTTCAGTACGTATCCGAAGTCTCGTTATATCTCTTTCGATATGATCAAGAATGGAACTGTCGACTTAAGTCAATACCGTGTTATCTGGTGGAATTATGATGTACAAACGGGTCATGCCTTGCCTGCAGTTTCAACGGATGCTACGGTAGTTGCAAAAATGACTGCATTCTACAAAAACGGTGGAAACCTTTTATTGAATCAATACGCCCTACAATACTTCAAAACGCTGGGAAGAATGACAGAACCATATTTCATGGAGTACGGTAATGGGGATGGTTTCTCGAACGGTGATACATGGGGTATTGGCGTAAAAATCGGAAAGAAACAGGATAAAAGGAATCATCCTTTGCATAAAGGAATAGTCATGACAGAGACACCTGATGGGAGGGTTACGTTCCCCATCCTTGGTCCGGGTCACCGCGAAAATCACAATGCAGTGATTATAAGAATCCCTGAATATTTAAAACTGGAGCCAAATGACAATGACGCGGCTTATGAAAAGTTTTCCAGCGACAACAATCTCGAGTGGTTAGGTCAGTGGGATGGGATGGGCGATTACTGGATGGTTGGCAACTTTGAACTGAAACCCACAACTCTGTACCAGGGGTCGGCGATTTTTATAGGAGTCGGTGCAATCGAATGGAATCAGAATTCGGGTACCAATATCTACCAGTCAAACGTGGAAAAGATGTATAAAAACGCCATCGATTACCTGAAGACCAAATAAAATCTCAACCTTCCGGGAAAGCCCGGAAGGTAATTTATCTATCAATATCAACCAATTTAGATGCCAAAATTAAACTTTGTATTTGTACTGCTAATGGCTCTGTTCATCTCCTGCAAAAAAGGGAAGACAGATGATGAATCGCTGTTGAATATCATTCCGGGTTCAGAGGCATCGCTGGTATCTCTTAACGAGTCTGATTATCGGCCGGTTTATCATTTTACACCACCGCTAAAATGGATGAATGATCCTAATGGGTTAGTATATTATAAAGGTAAATATCATTTGTTCTATCAATACAATCCTAACAGCAGTGTTTGGGGACCGATGCACTGGGGCCATGCCAGCAGTTCAGATCTTTTCAATTGGCAGGATCATCCCATTGCTCTTGCACCGGATAATTCTGGTACAATTTTTTCCGGTAGTGCAGTTGTTGATGTAAATAATACGGCAGGTTTCAAAACCGGAATTGAGGACCCATTGATAGCTATCTATACCTTGGCCGGTGCACAACAGCACCAGGCAATCGCTTATAGCAATGACGGAGGTTTTCTCTGGACTAAATATCCTTTTAACCCTGTTTTGCCTAACCCCGGAGTCCCTGATTTCAGAGACCCAAAAGTATTCTGGCATACTGGCAGCCAGAAATGGGTTATGGCTCTGGCGGCTGGTAACAAAATTAGTTTGTATTCATCTGCAAACCTCAAAAGCTGGGCGTTCGAAAGCAATTTCGGAGAAACTGTTGGTGCTCACGGCGGCGTTTGGGAATGTCCTGATTTGTTTGAGCTTCCCGTTGAGGGAACAAATACTTCTAAATGGGTGCTGTTGGTAAGCATAAATCCGGGTGGCCCGAATGGAGGTTCAGGGACGCAATACTTTGTGGGTAGTTTCGATGGAACAAGCTTTGTTTCCGATACTAATCAGTCTTCGTGGTTAGATTATGGAACCGACAATTATGCTGGTGTAACTTATAATAATATCCCTTCAGCTGATGGCAGAAGGGTTTTTATAGGATGGATGAGCAATTGGTCGTATGCAGATAAGGTTCCGACAGCTTCATGGCGCAGCACAATGACTGTTCCCAGGGGACTGTCGCTTGCCAAAAATGGTGAAGCGTATGTTTTGAAGTCAACTCCTGTCCTCGAACTGGAGAGTTATAAAACAGATACTCCCGATACAAGCATTCTGGCTCCATCAAAATCAATACAGCTGCTTAATAATGCAATTGTGAAATCGGGTACTTATGAAGTTAATTTTTCAGCAGATATGGGCTCAACAGATAATTTGCTGTTAAGCCTGGGTAACTCTCTTGAAAAAATAAGCATCCGTATAGACAAGGTAAATGGCAGAATAATCATTGACAGAGGGACGTCTGGCCTTATAGTGAACAGTCATTTTGGACAGCAAATAATGTGTTCGTTCATCCCCAAAACAGACCGCAAAACCAAGTTTCAAATTTTGGTAGATAAAACTTCACTCGAGCTTTTTATAGACGACGGCGAAAAGGTATTAACAACATTATTCTTTCCGCTATATCAGTACAATTTTTTAAAGCTAGCTGGCGATGGTAATTCGGCCGTGCTGAGCGATTTTAAAATGAAGAAAATTAACAAAAGTTTAATGAGGTAATCTCTACGAGCTTTAGGTTTAAAATTTAGAATATTATTCATGAAAAATATTAAACTATATATCTTACAGATGCTTTTTGTCGGCATTCACATAAGCGCTGTGGCGCAGTTTATTCCGCACCCGAAGGATATCACTTACAACGAGAATTATCGCGGACAATATCATTTCAGCCCTAAAACCGGGTGGATGAATGATATAAACGGATTAGTTTACCAGGGTGGAAAATATCATATGATATACCAATGGGGTGAATTTGTTAGACATGGCGGTTATGCTACTTCTACTGATTTGATACATTGGAAAGATGAAGGAGTTGCTTTGATCCCCCAAAAATCAGATCTCCAAAAGGAGGCTGTGAGAAATGTTTCTGGTGACGAAGTGTTTTCGGGCAGTGCTGTAGTGGTTTCAGGCCAAATGTCAAAACGAATTACAGGTACAACAAAGGAAGCAATTGTCGCCGTCTATACAGGTACCGGAGTAGGTACATGTCTTTCCTGGTCGGTTGATTCGGGTCGAACCTGGCATGATTACAAGAAAAATCCGGTAGCTAATCTTACAAAAAGTGCAGATCCCCGAGATCCTCGTGTGATCTTTCACAAGCCAAGCGGGAAATGGATAATGGCTATCTATGAAAACGGAACTACTTTTTACGGATCATCGGATCTGATAAAATGGACCCAGCTGAGCAATATCAATTTCGGTTATGAGTGCCCTGATTTTTTTGAGCTACCGCTAGACGGTGATAAAAAGAATATGAAATGGGTTTTAATGGATGCGAATGGGTCGTATCTGGTTGGCCAGTTCGACGGAGTGAAATTTAAACCTGAGGAAGGTCAAAAAACTCAGATAATGACACATGGAAACGATTTCTATGCTGCTCAGTCTTTCGCTGCCGGAAGCCTTCCAAATAATGATGAGCGAATTATACAATTAGCATGGATGGATCAGTGGAATGGTGGCCTGGGTGAAAGCATCTGGAAGAGGAATGCAACTTTTCCGGTCTCATTAGGATTGATAAGCTATGACGGGCAAATGCGTATTACACGTAATCCTATTCAGGAACTTTCATCTCTGTATACAAATGAAAAAAAGTGGGATACTCAAACAGTTGGCGCCGGCAATAATCTTTTATCTAATATAGAATCAAAGAAATTTGAAATAATCGCCGAATTCGATCTAACGGATACAAAGGCTTCAAAATTCGGATTTCAGATTGCTAACAAAACAATAGCATACCATGTGAAAAGTCAGGTTTTACTTGACGAAGAACTTAAACCAGATGCACAGAACAGGATTAAACTTCGAATTCTGGTTGATTGGGGACAGTTGGAAGTATTTGCCAACCAGGGTGTGTATTCCTATTCAGAGCAATTTGCCTTTTCTCCGGAGAGTAAATATCTGGAACTATTTACCGATGGCGACATTAAGTTGGTTTCCATGGAATTTCATGAACTTTCAAAAATATGGTAAAGGGTAAGGTATAGCAATTGGGTTAATATAGACAGAAAGATAAGATGAGAAAAATGATAGTACAAGCATTGTTTGTGGGTGGTATATCCCTTTCAATTGTGTGCGGATGTAAATCAGAAAAAGATACGTCAACGCTAATATCTGGTTCCGAAAGTAAGCCTGCCGGTTCTACGCTTAAATGCGCACAATCAGAACAAACGGATTACCGTATCTACCGCCTTACAGATGATGCTGTGCGTATCGGTGATGTGATGCCGTATTTTGATAGCGAATCAAAAGAGTTCAATGTGTTTTTTCTGAAAGATATCTGGAACGACGCAACACATAAAAGACACCCATGGTATGGCTTAAAAACAAAGAATTTTTATCAGTACTCAAGTCTTTCGCAAGGTGAAATATTGAGCTGCAGCACCCAGCCTTGCAACCAGGACTATGCATTGGGCACAGGTGCAATTATAAAAAGGAATTCTACCTTTTATGCTTTCTATACTGGTCATAATCCCAATTATCCGTCCGGGTGTGTAAGCTCTAAAGAAGGGATTATGCTGGCAACTTCCTCCTCCTTAAACTCAAACTTTACTAAAAATAGTTCTTTCAATACGCTGTATGCTCCTGTGGGCGAAGGTTATGATCAGAACGATAATTTCAGAGATCCATATGTAATTTATGACGAAGCCACTGCGAAGTATTATATGATCATTTCAGCCCGTAAAAACCTAAACGGAACCTGGAAAGGCGTAGTTGCTTATTATACTTCGATCGATCTGACCGGCTGGACTTACGAGGGCGTGCTTTATGATGGCGGTCCTGATAATTTCTTCATGCTCGAAACAGCGGAGATCTTTAAAAGCGGCTCAATGTATTACCTGCTGTTCTCAGATATCAATTCAAAGCATGTGTATTACCGTACAAGCAGTTCTATTACGGGGCCATGGAATAAGCCAATTGGTCCCGATAGATTTGACGGAAAAGGAATTTATGCCGCTAAAACAGCAATTGATGATGTGGGCGACCGGTATATTTTCGGCTGGACCTATGCACAGGAAAATAATTCTGATGCTGGTGCAGCAAAATGGGGAGGCAATTTGGTAGCACATAAGATATTCCCCAAGGCTAATGGCGATTTAGCGGTTGCTATCCCTCATACTCAAAAAGCCTACCTCGAAAATAGAACGCACGCCATTAATAAAACAAGTCAAAGCGGCAATGTAAGCACTACGCTCGCAGGCACACATTCGTACAATCTTGCAAGTCCTGCTTCCTTTGACATAGCTAATGTGATTTTCGACCCGATAAACCTGGGCGTTTATAAAATAAATGCTACGGTATCTTACTCTGCATCTGCCAAAGATTTTGGTTTTATGATAGGGGCCTGCGATGGGACCAATGATTTTTATAGTCTACGATTTGTACCTGCTCAAAACAGGTTCAGCTTAGATAAAACGAGCCGCTCGTTAATTACCACAAGCACGGTAGCTACAACGGATGTTCCCTTAGCTCTTAGTCCGAACACCAATTACAATGTGCAGATAGTAATCGAAAATTCTATGCTGATAGCTTACGTAAACAATGAAGTAGCATTAAGCACCCGTATTTACAGGGCAAGCAATACAAATTGGGGAGTTTTTAGTGATAACAGCAATGCCACATTTACTAACATCCTTGTAAATAAACCTTAGGATGGTAACACCAATAATGAATTATATGAAACCATCACGAGCATACCCCTTACCAACAGCAATGAACTTAGCGAAGCGTTCCCTTTAACGCAGCTAATAAATTATAAACGAGTTAAAATATGCTCATGATAGCTTCGTCTCCATTAAAAAACAAATATATTCTGATGAAAAAATATGTAGGTCTCGCGTGTCTTCTCTCTATGTCCATTTGGAATACAGGATGTAAGAAAACAGAAATAATAGATAAAACAGTTTATATAACTGAGGAGTCGGATGCATCCAATAAACAAGCGGAGTACATCATCACTAATTACGGCGCTAAGGGCGATGGTACGACAGATTGTTCGGATATTATCAATAATCTCATCAACGGTCTGCCGGCATCAGGAGGTACGATTGTTATACCTGAAGGGCAGTTTTTGTTAAATAAGCCGATTGTTATAAATAAGAACTTTGTAACAATCAGAGGACTCAATCCGGGCGTAAGAAGCAACGTCGATGTTCCGGTATCGACACTTTTGCATCCAGGCGGCGGAAGTAAGCTGATCTTAGGCAGTGCTTTTATGGCAATCAATATCCCAGTTTTACCCGACGTAAACGGAAGAAAAAATCGTATCTCTGGTATCAGTATTAAAAACTTGCTGATTTCAGGGGGTGCAACGCATAAAGGCGTTGGAATCAATATACTTCAGGATAATGATGGAATCCGCATCGAGGATGTAATTGGAATTAACCTGATCACCGGAATAGTTGCAAATGCGGCCGATGCTATGATCATAAAATCATGCTGGATCTCCGAATGTCGTAATAGCATCGAAATGACCAATGGAATTCAAAACATGATCTCCAACTGCCAGCTTGGTGCAACACCAGGCGGAGTAACCGTGAAAATGACCAATCAGGAAAACTTTATCTTCACCAGTAACCATGTTTATCCTGATGGAGATGTGAATCTGCAGCTAAACAATTGCAGTTATGCGAACATTTCTTCTAATAATTTCCAGAGTTACTATTTGGGGATGATTGAGTTGAATCAGGGAAGCTTTAACCTGATAACCGGAAATGTTTGCTGGATGAGAAATTCCACAGGGCAGCTTAGAGGTAAATCAAATGATTATGGTGTAATTAGGATAGCCGGAAACTCAAATTTGATCAGCAATAATACGGTAACCTGTAACTGGGCAAACCCCGACAATAATCCTGTAACCGTTCGGTCTGTGAGCGGTTCTGATAATAGCTATCATAATCTGAAAATTTCAGATACAAGAAGTTCAAGGGTATTATATGTTAATGAAAGTACAGAGATATTCAATATCGTCCCCTCAACTAAAGTGTTTGTAGAAGGGGATGCGTCTAAAGTTTATATAAAATATTAGTTAATTGGTTTTTTAAGTTTTTGATATGAATAGATTTAGTGTAATTATTGTACTTGCAGCACTTATAACGGGCTGTAGCACAGTTAAGATGGCCACACAGACATCCTATCAGGAAAAACACCGGCCCCAATTTCATTTTTCTCCCGAGGCTAAGTGGATGAATGATCCAAACGGAATGGTGTATTATAAAGGGATTTACCATATGTTTTACCAGTTCTACCCAGACAGTACTGTTTGGGGGCCTATGCACTGGGCGCATGCTACCAGCAAAGATCTTGTTTATTGGGAGCATCAGCCGGTGGCCCTGTATCCGGATAGTTTAGGATATATCTTTAGTGGCAGCGCTGTAGCGGATATCAATAACACTTCGGGTTTTGGTAAAAACGGACAGGTTCCGCTGGTAGCGATTTTCACACATCATAATCCAGTTCTGGAAAAGCAGGGACGTAAAGATTATCAGTATCAAAGCCTGGCTTACAGTCTTGACGAGGGTAAAACCTGGACTAAATACTCCGGCAACCCTGTTGTTAAGAATCCTGGAATTGTAGATTTCAGAGATCCTAAGGTGATGTGGTTTGAAGAAGGGAAGAAGTGGATTATGACCCTGGCTACCAAAGACCGGGTGACATTTTATTCTTCTCCGGATTTAAAAAACTGGAGCCGCGAAAGTGATCTTGGGAAAGATTTTGGTGCCCATGGTGGCGTTTGGGAATGTCCTGATCTTTTTCCTCTGGAGTATAATGGAAAGAAAATCTGGGTGCTGCTTGTAAGTATAAATCCCGGAGGACCGAACGGAGGTTCTGCAACCCAGTATTTTACCGGCGATTTTGACGGTAAAACCTTTACTCCGCATTCTACAGAAACTAAATGGATCGATTACGGAACAGATAATTATGCCGGAATAACATGGTCTAACACCGGAAACCGTAAAGTTTTTTTAGGATGGATGAATAACTGGCAGTATGCCCAGGTTGTGCCAACCGATGCCTGGCGTGGAGCTGCAACTTTGCCCCGCGAACTTGGTTTACAACAGCTTAACGGCAAATATTATCTAAGCTCAACACCAGTAAAGGAATTGGATAAGATCACCGATCTGTTTTTTGATAAAAAAAATTTGACGGTTGATAAGGAGATTGATCTGTCTGATCAGGTTAAACAAACGGGAGGGAAGTTCAAACTGAATCTCTCCTTGCCTGCGGATGATTTTTCTATAGTGCTTTCTAATGAAGACGATGAAGAATTAGTGCTGGGTTATGAGAAGGCTTCCAATCAATATTTCATTGACAGAACCAAAGCTGGTAAGTCGGACTTTGAACCGGGTTTCGCAAAGAAGCACCTGGCTCCACGTATTTCAGCATCAGGTAATATTGACCTGACGTTATTTGTAGATGCCGCGTCGATAGAAGTTTTTGCGGACAATGGGCTCAATGTATTTACTGATGTTTTCTTCCCCGGTTCTGCTCTCAATAAATTAAAATTGAGTTCCGCTGATCCTAAGGTTGGCCAGTTACAACTATTTAAAGTTAAATCTATCTGGTAACGTATATAATGAAAAGACGGTCGGTATTACTTATGTTTTTGGTGCTCCTCATTAGCCGGACCTCAGGCCAAACTCCTGCTAAAGTAATACCCGACTGTACTTTTTATGAATTGGATGGTTCAAGGTTTTCAACCAGGCAAATCCCGGAAGGCAGGCCATCGTTTTTTAGTTTTTTTGATGTCACCTGTTCACATTGCAGAATTGCCATCGGCTATTTGTCCGAGCATTCTCAGGAACTAAACGGAATATCTGTTTTCCTGGTCTCGCTCGACGGAAGAGATCAGGTCATGAGATTCATGAAAGTATATGGTCCGGAGCTATTAAAAAGAACCAATGTGACTATCCTGCAAGATCTGAACAAGGAATTTATCCCTCGGTTTCAGCCACTTAAATATCCCTCAGTTTTTTTATACGACAAGTTTAAGAGGCTGGTAGTATATGAAAAAGATGAAAAGAGAATGAGCAAGTTGTTGGAGCAGCTAAAGGGTTTAAAATAGGTATAAAATTATGTCTTTAATAAGTGAATATGTATGCTCTCCGTATCATTCGGAGCTGATATATGAAGACCGAGGGGGGAGTGTAGAAAGTCTAAAAAATATTCCCGTAGGATCTCTCTGGACCGAAGAGGAAATAAGAGCTGCTAAATTAAGATTATTTGATGAAGGGCGGGAGTGGAGGATAGTTGACAATTTACCCTTGCACGAAGAGATAAAAAGAAATGGTAAATACAGGGATGTCTATATTGAAAATTATCTAAAATCTATTTACAATCTTGCCAGAAACGGGATCAATGTGATATGCTATAATTTTACCCCCGTTTATCATAAATTGAGAACCCATTTTAGCCCTGTTTACAACGAAAAATATGTGGGTTCTCTTTTTGATCCGGTTGCATTTGCCGTCTTCGATTTGTTTATATTAAAAAGACGCTCAGCCGAAAATGAATACAATGGCTACCAGATACATAAAGCACAATTACTGAACAACCGTCTCTCAGAGCTTCAGAGGATAAAGTTGGCAGAGAATATTTTTCAGGGAATACAATCGGAAGATCACAGGTCTTTTGAAAAGCTTAATGATTTAATAGGAGCTTATTCAAATATTAGCAACGAAGAATTAAGCCACAATCTGGAATACTTCAAAAGTAAAACTGGTCCACTGGCAGAGGATTTAGGAATCAAACTTCATCTCCATTTGGATGATCCATTCGGTAATATATTTGGTTTGCCGGGTTGTTGATGTCGGTTTACTTCCGGTGAGAAGATTCGCTAAGATCGGTACATTATTGGGAGAACCGGGATAAATTTGATGAACTTTTTAAGAGAAAAAAATCTTGTTGATGCTGCCACCAACAAGATGAGGAAGTTATTAATGCTCTTTCAACTTGCCGATAATCTTATCAAGCGAAGCCTTCATTTTATCAGTAGCAGCCTTAACCGACAGCTCAATCGTATCTTCTTTAGTCGTTACCACAACCGGCTGCAATCCTTCCAAGCGAGCCTCAATCATACATCGCTGATCATTCTTACCCTCTTTGCTCCCGTTCTCATCTGATAGATGAACCTCAATCCTGGTTATGTGACTGCTGAACCGGCCTAATGCCTCGGCTATCGCTGAACTAAAATAAGCGCTCTGACGGTCGCTTCCCTCAATGTTATGATCTGTATTAAATTGAATTATCATGTTTGTTATTTTTTGTAATTTAATGATTATTGGAATGAGATTCCCAATGAAAAATGTTAAATGACGAGATATCCATAATTACGGACATCAAGCCGCCTGAAAAGGAAAAGAGGCGCAGGCGATCTGCCACACCTCTTCCATTTATATAAAATTTCAGCTATTTTTAGTCAACTCTTCCGTCTTTCTTATCCTGCGAGCGACCAATTACATAGCCGGCTCCGGCGCCAACCAATCCGCCTACAACAGCGCCACGACCGTCTTTTTTGTCAACGATTACACCTGTAACCGCGCCTGCACCTGCACCTATAGCCGCGCCTTTCGCCGCTTTACTCCATCCTTTTTTGGCTGGCTGAGTATTGGTATAAGTTTCCGAAACGCCCTTCACATAGGTGGGCTGAGAATTGGAAGATGATCTGGAGCTTTCCAGAGCAAGGTGCTCTTTCTCCTGGGCTATTTCGATTGTTCTGGCTTCAGCCCTTTGGAAGCTGTCTAGCCTAATGCTGTCTCTAACCTGTTTTAAGGCTTGTTCCTTAAGTTGATTATTCATTTTTGAGTCGTTGTTGCAGGCCGCAAACGTGGCTAGGATAACGACAATGGCTACTAGTTTCATAAATTTTATTTAGGGTATTTTGTCTGACCACGGGATATCTGATAAGCATCCTTTTGATCTAATGATCATGGTCCTGGCCTTAGCATGCAAAGATGCTGCCACCTTTCTTCATACTCAATAAACTTGCTTTAAACCAAATGGGGAGCCAAGTTCTTTCTGATTTGCTTGCACTGGAACTTCTTTTTTGCTGGTTTGTTTAGTATTTAGTACACTTCAGCAGACGGTGAAGGAGCGTATTATTGATTTCGTCCAATTATGAGTGTCGCTAGCGTTTGTAACTGAGCTGTCATTTTTCCTTATTTTCGTGTCAACCTCCTCAATTCACCACGCAACTCATTCATCAAATCCTGTTTGTCTGGCAGTACCGAAACAGCAAAGTAATAACAATCCTCAAGCGGATAGCCTGTGATGCTCACTCTTTTTCTTGTAAGAGGCGAAATTGTGGTGATGTTTGAAACGCCGCCTTGTTCAACCTTCTTAAGAAACAAACTGAATTCCGGGTCCACTTCAACCCCTGCGAATGCCCTGGTCCCGATTAGATCATCACTTTTTTTATTTAAGTTTTGGCAACCAACTGCATTCGTAAATAAATAGTTCCAGTGAAAATCAATGATATAAATTGCAAATTTTTGAGTGTCGAGTTCCTTCAATGGTAGGTCTGCAAAACGTTTGTATTTGGAAATCGGGAACTTATACATACTGTAAAGCTAATAAATCTGCCCCTTATTTGCTGTAAATTGCCATTGATACTACTTTAAAGAAAGTGTTTTGCCCTTCAATGTGGTCGGTCTGTATTTTGAAAAACATGCATTTTACTAAATAGTTCTTAGCCACATGCATCATAAAACTATTTTAATATCGCCGGCCAAAATGTTTATATCCGGCACTCTGTTTGCCTGTCTTAATAAACAAAAACGTATTAACATGAGCTTGTTTAAATTGTTTGTTACAGGCGCTGCCGTTGCTGCCGGGTTACATTATATGAAGAAAAAGCGTCCGGATGGATCGTCGATTGCTGAAGATATGAAACGGAAATTTTCCCGCTGGATGACTAAAGCGCAACCATATATCGAGCGGATGAAAGGGCAGTTCTCAAAGGTTCCCCACATCAAGGGAAATGCTGCAGGTAGCAGTTCTTATCCTCGGAAGTTTGAGGATTTCTCGCCTGATCCTGATCCAGCATATAGTTCATGATCTGAATTTGGTTTGCAGTGTTTTTTGGCTGGTAGGTAGATTAAGCGACAGGAATTGAAAAGTTCGGGATGGTTGCCTCAGAGTTAGATCAGTTGAGGTGACGCGACCGTGATTTTTTTTGAATAGACCTTTTTTTGCTTTGGTTGACAACCGGCAATTCAAAGTAGAAGGTGGAGCCCTTTCCAGGCTCACTGTTAACACCAATTTTTCCCTCGTGGCGTTTGATGATTTGTGAACATATATACAGTCCCAATCCAAATCCGGAAATAACTGAATTGCCTCCGGTAGCTCTATAAAAGCGCTCGAATATTTTAGAATGCTCGGCTTTTGCGACGCCTATGCCGAAATCTTGAATCGAAATCTTAATTCCCGATTCGATTGGCTGTGTCGAAATATAAATCTCTTTCTCATTGGGCGAGTATTTTATTGCATTGGCAAGCAAGTTATTTATCACTTGTTCTAAACGGTCCTCATCGGCTAACACAATTGTGTCAGAGGTGCCGCAATTCAGCATGATTTTGTGTCCCGAATTATTCATTTGAGTGTTTTCAACACAGGTCTGAACTAAATTTTCAATCGTTAGCTCTTTAAGGTTAAGTTGTAATTGTCCCGACTGCAGTTTAGAAACATCTAATAAATCTAAAATGAGCAGATGAAGCTTATTTACACCTTCATTCGCCTTAAGAACAAACGACTTGGCCTGTTGCTCATGGTCCATACGCGCAAGACACTCAAGGTATAACTTCACACTGGTTAACGGCGTTTTTAACTCGTGACTGGCTACTCCTATAAATTCATCCTTCTTTTGATGGCTTCGCACAACTTCATCCATTAAATTGTTAAATTCTGCCGATAGAGCACTGATTTCATCATTGCCGTTTACCGGCACATGCGTTCTGTAATTCTGCTCTTCGCGTATCTGCCTGATAACCTTTACAAGGGATAAGAGAGGCCTGGAAATATATCTCTGATTCAAGAGCCCGATCAGGAAAGCTAAACCAACCCCAATCAGTAATATAATAGTTGCAATTTGAAACTTTTGTGCTTTTATAGCTTTAAGCTCAGATAATTCTACTTTTAGGCACACTCTGCCCAGCGCCTCTTTGCTATCAACAATATCTTTATAGACGTATAGGAAATCATCGGTAAATTGATAGTGATCTTCATAAGTCGGCTGCAACTTAATAGGGGAATGCCCTTTTCTGGTGTAACTTGCGAAGACTTTGCCTTTTGAATCCAAAATAGTTGCGCTGACTACATCGGATTCTACTTTTCTTAAAATTTCATAAGCCGCATTATTATCAAGGAATTGAATTGCTGAAACGCTATTAGAACTTATAACATTAGCAATAGATACAGTACTGTTTACTTTTCTTTCTTTGTAGCCATTAATGTCGGTAATAACAAACGCAGCAAAACAAAGTCCTAAAACTATTATACAAGTAAGCACCTGCATTAATACCAGTTTATTTTTTATAGAAATATCGCGTAATCCAAACATCGGCATCCTTTCTTAGCGTTTAATATCTATAGCATGTTGCAACAATTGTGAACTTATTTTTAACCCTGATCGGGAGGTTGATTTCAAGTCGACCTGGAACTTTAGTTTATTATCAGAGATTAAAAAATTAATCTGACCACCTTTGGAGAAATCGTCCTTTTGTTCTGTGATGATAAGTGTTGGTTTGTAATCCAGCAGCGAGGTAACGCTTGAAATGGGGTACTTCCAGTTGCGGGAAACAAAAACTATATGACAGTTACCAATATTATCAGGATTATTAGTCTGGCGAACATTGATTCGTTTGTCTTTAATTCTTTTATTCTTGCTGATTTCTAATAAAGGTTCGACAATGCCCGACTCACCAAGAACAACTATATTAAAAGTTTCAGCATCGTATCCATTCCAATCAATATAATCAGAAAAGCGATAGATAAACGCGGCCTTTAACAGGTATTCCTTTTCTTTAGAGGGGTCATGCCTGAAGGATACGTTTCCTAAGAAAAACACACCGGCTAAAATAAATAAGCTGAGCTTTTTTGCTGTCATGTATTTAAAAACTAACCCCTACTTTAAATATTCCTGTTCTTCCCGGCTGTTCTAACACAGTTGAAAATAAAAATCCATCAGCAGTTCTAAATCCCGGATCGAGCCACTTGGTATTAAACAAGTTGCGGATATTGAGACTTGCATTGACATGATCATTAAATAGCTTTTTTGTGCTGAATATAAGATTTGCAAGAAAATATCCATTAACCTCATCAAACGGACTGGTGGTTGGCGTTTCGCGCTTGCCCACCCAATTACCGGTAAGGCTAAGGGTAAACGCGTCGTCCAGATTAACCGACAGTCCCGCATTACCCTTTAAACTGGCAACTCCAGGCATGTTGCGTTTCAGTTTAGTGAGTGTATTTTCTCCCTTCGCTTCTTGTAGGGTGAAGTTTATAAAGCTTGACACGTCATTGGAATATACCATATCCAGCCTGGTTTCAAGTCCATTGACTGTTATTTCCGCAGGGTTTTTGTTGACCGTTAAATTGGAGAGGTTACTAAGAATAATAACATCTGATAACTCGTTACGGAAGCCATTTAACTGAAGAATAGCCTTTTTAGAGAATGCATAAATCAGGTTAGCTTCGTAAGTCGCGATCTTTTCTGTTTTTAATTTGATGTTTGGAGACTGATAGATCTCAGTGTTGGTTGGTGCGCGATAGGCTTTTCCGTATTGTAATTTAATAGTTGTTTTATCGTTCGGTTGATTTACGATAGCAATTCTCGGGCTCAGCGCATTGCCGTAATAATCATTGTAATCATACCTGCCACCCAGGGTGAAAGAGGTTTGCCTTAGAAATGTGGTGTTAGCAATATACTGAAAATACGATCCGAAGTTGTTACGGATATCGTAGGTTCTTGGTAAAAAGGTTGAATACAGATTTGTAACGACGTCTTTCCCGTCTATCAAATACACTGTGTTCGTGTCGATAGTAGATTTTCTGCTCCCTTTTTCAATGTTATCCTGGTAAACCTGAATGCCGCCGGCAAGTTTGTGCTTTTCTGAAAGGATGTAGTTAGCTAAAAACTCACCCGAAACGCGGTTAGAATAATTAGTTGTTATCGCCCGGATGAGTTTTTTACCGTCAAGCGTAATGTATGCATAAGAATCATCACCAATTCCGGTCTCGCGATATACTGCTCTGGATAATAAATTAAATCGCTGCGTAGGCTTGAACTCATTTTGAATAAATAGTGTACGTGCATATGGCGACTCTAAGCCCGAGCGCTCATTTCTCACATCTCTGGCTAACAGGCCGAGCACACCTGTGTTTTCATAACCCTGAGACGGCAGTCCCAGAAAGACAGTCGGGCTATTTAAAAAGGTTCCCCACCCCATAGGTGTTTGATAAGCACGAATACCGAGTTTTGTGAGTGTTGATTTGCCGTGATAGCTTAGCGAACCATTAAATGAGTATGCTTTATCTACATATGACGCCGAGTAATCAGGGTCACGATTTGTGAATTTAGGGCCATCGGTGCTGTAAAGTGAGCCGGAAAGAGCCACTTCAAATTTCGATTTCTTTAGCCCGACACTTATTCTTTCTGCTGAGGTATTAAACGTGCCAAATCCTTTTTCGGCGTAAAATCCATTAAGGTCAGCACCCGTTTTAGTTATAATATTAATTACACCTCCGAAGGCATTCGCACCATATAATGCAGAAGCCGGCCCCCAGATAATTTCTATCCGTTCAACATTGTGTAAACTATAAGCTGGCCCGGCAATGTCATTGCTGCCGATAATGTTGTTTTCAACAATACCGTCAATCATTAAAAGGGCCCTCAGATTTTCCGCGCCATACATTCCTCTGAAATAAATGAGTGTCGGTGCATAGCCGTTTAAATGGATCATATCAATGCCTGGAATATCACGCAAAGCGTCCGAAAGTTCTTCATACCCTCTTTCTGTAATTTGCTTGGCAGTGATAACCTGGATGGTTGAGGGTGCTTCGGAAGTCTTTTGCAAATAACCCGTTGAAGATATTACTTGTATGTCCATCAACTCCTCGAGAGAGAGGTCGGATAGTTTTGAAACGTTTTTCGTAGTGTCCGTTTGTGCCTGTAAAACAAAGCATGTAAAAGTGAGAACTATTATAATAAAGAATTTAATCTTCATAGAATTGAGGTCGTAGATTAGAATGTCAGAACTTTTTACGCATTAAAAGTACATAAGTTCTGTTTTATTCTTTAATCCATAGATGAATTGTGGCCAAAAGTTTGCCTTTTGGTTGCTTATCAGGATTTTGAGGCATGCCATCAACTGTTCTTTTAATGTTTTCGCCAGAAAATACTCTTTTTGGATGGGTAGGGAAAAACGCGGAAACGAACAAGTCACATCGAAAATCCGATATCTGTTTTTACCTGCTTACGGGTATTGCACTTGTGCTCATTTATAACTTATTTTGCTTAGTTTTAGGAATCAGTTTTATTTTACACTAAGGTTTTAAACCTTTCAATGCTTTTATTTTTTCTAGAAAGTAATTACCCGATGTATGAATTGATGTCGTTGGGAAGGTTACGAAAATAGCGCTGAAGTTTAATTCTTGAATAATTGTATAGAGGAGGAGTCAGCACACAATGAAAAATGCTCAGGGCATCTTTTATCTTATCGGTACTACTATTCTCTTAATAGTAATTAATACCATATTTTTTCTTTTTCAAACTTCGAAAAATGAAAAAAATCATGAAGCTTCCATAAAAACGTACGAAACCATTGAAACTGCCACAGAGTTCATGGACAATCTTGAAGATTCGGAAACGAATCATCGCGGATACCTCCTGACAAAGGATACCAATTACATCAATCAATATTTGGCGGCAGAGAAAAAAGTAGATGATAGTTATATCAGATTGTACTCTTTATTAAACGATAAATCTTCGCAGCAGAGAAATCTGAATCGTTTAAATGAGCTGATTAATTTAAAACGCGTACATATTAATAAAAGCATCAGGACTGTACCAAATAATAACCTAAACGCTAGGGCGGCAGAAAGAGATATGAACCTGGTAAAGGCAAGCGAATCACAAATCCGTGAAGTTTTAAAAAATATCACCAGTACCGAGAAAGCAAGCCTTAACGAAAGCAATAAAGTTATCGAGACTTTAACCCGGAGGATTCAGATTTTTACCGTTATCAGCAATTGGATATTGTTAATTATCGTGATTTCGGCTTTAATCAATATCATTCAAAGCCGGGAAAAGATCGGTAAGCTTTTTAAAGAAGTTCAAAACAAAAACAATCAGCTCGAAAACCAAAAAGTAGATCTGCAGAATCTAAGCCAGGATCTGATCATTCAAAACTCAGAACTTGAGCGATTTGCCTATGTCACTTCTCACGATCTTCGCTCTCCGACGGTTAATCTGATTGCATTGCTGCAATTACATGAGGATGCTAAAGACCAGGCCGACAGAGATAACCTGATAAAAACTATTCGGGAGGTGGCTGATAATCTCATATTTAAATTAGATGATTTAATCGATTTGCTCAAAAATAAGCATGAATCGTTTGCTGTTGAAGAGAAGCTGCACTTCATGCACGTTTTCAATGTGGTTGAGAAAAATCTTACAGCAGATATAAAAAAGTCGGGTGCTAATTTGCATTATGATTTCTCTGAGGCTCCTGTAATTAATTATCCCAAAAGCTATCTCGAAAGCATTATGCAAAATCTTTTGTCGAACGCCTTGAAATATCGTCACCAGGATAGAGTGCCCGAGATTTCGATAAAGACAATGCACAAAGACGATAAGCTTTATATGCAGGTGAAAGATAATGGCTTAGGTATTGATCTGAAAAAGTATGGAAAAAATCTTTTCGGAATTTATAAAACTTTTCACGACGTGAAAGACAGCAAAGGTGTTGGATTATATCTTACCAAAGCGCAGATACTCGCCATGGGGGGGAACATTCAGGTAGATAGCATACCAAACGTTGGCAGCACCTTTACCGTTTGCTTTAACTAAAGAACTTTGCGTTAAAATTAACCAGGAACAGTTCCTTTACAGACCGCGTTACAGCAGTATACATCCATCTTAGAAAATCAGTATTTAGCATTTCTTCGGTAAGGTAGCCCTGATCTACAAATACGGCATCCCATTGGCCGCCCTGGGCTTTATGACAGGTTACAGCGTAAGCAAATTTTACCTGCAAGGCATTGAAATAAGGGTTTTTCTTCAACTCTTCCATCCGCATTCTTTTGTTTGCTATATGCTGATAATCTTCCATAACAGCTTCAAATAATCGCTTATTATCGACATTAGACAGGCTAGGAGTTTCCGAATACAAGGTATCCAGCATCACCTTACAGGTTAAAGGCTCATCATCAGGATAATCCAGAAATTCTAAAACTACGTCTGCAAAGCGAAAGCCATAAAGCTCGGTTATGTTTTTCATCTTTCGAATTTTGGCAATATCGCCATTTGCGATAAAAGCGTTGCTTTGTTCATCGGCTGCAAGCCAGTAGTAATTGTTGCGGACAACCATTAAATAATCTCCGCCACTTAGTTCTTCTTCGCGGTATAAAATCCGGTTTCGAATCTGCAGATTGTAATTGTTGGCATTTTTATTCGAGCGGCAAACAACAAGCGTATTTTCCATGCCGTATTTGTCGTAAGCGTATTGCAGCCCCTCGGGTAGCTTTTCTCCCGTCATGTTATATATATCGGGAAAGCCTTTTACCTTTAATTGCGGAAATTCTTCCTTTTTACTGCGGATTAATTCTCTTATATGAGTAGCATTATACAGAATGCCCGATTGTTTCTGCTGTCTCACAACATCCGTAAGTTCGTAATTAAAAACAGTGCGGGTGAATACCTCAGATAGCAGCTTAGTATCTAAAGCAGGACTATAATCTGAACCGACCGGCGGAAGCTGCGCAGTATCTCCGACAAGCATAAGCTTGCAATTTTTCCCGCTGTAAACATACATCAACAGATCCTCCAAAAGACTTTTCCCGCTGAAATCGGCAGCTTCATTCGATATCATAGAAGCTTCGTCTACAATGAAAATGGTGTTTTCTGCAAGATTTTCGCTGATGATGAAGCTCATGTCGAGGCTCATGGCAGATTTCTTCCGGTAAATTCTTTTATGAATAGTAAAGGCCTTCTTCCCCGAATAATTACTTATAACCTTAGCAGCTCTGCCGGTTGGCGCAAGTAAAACAGTTTTTAAGGCTAGTTTTGGTAACGTTTTAACAAGGGACGCAACAATAGTGGTTTTTCCGGTTCCTGCATAGCCCTTAAGCACAAAACATTCGTCGCCGTATTCGCTTGTGATAAATTTATCCAGCTCATCAAAAACCTGAAGCTGTTGCGGGGTAGGGTTAACAGGAAATTGCTGTCTTAGTAAGCTACTAATATTCATCCGATGTAAAATTGCGCAATTCCGTTCAAAAAAATTAGTTTTGTTGTAATGAACGATTTCGGCATAGTACACTTAAAGGACGAGAGGTTTGACAGTACCCAGACCAGGGAAATGCAGCTTCTGATTAAAATCACGCCCCAGCGTATCTCTTACGCAATCATTAATGGGATAGATAATAGTTTGGTTGTTCTTTATGATTCTCCTGTAAAGGATTCGATCGATGCTGCTTTAGACGATTTATTGGCAACTATTTCTGAATTAAAGTCGGGCTTTGCTAAAGTAAAAGTATCAGTTCAAACACCCCATTTTACTTTGCTGCCAACTCAATATTTTATAATTACCGATTTGCCTGAATATGAAAAGCTAATCCAGGCAGGCAGGGATACAAAAACCTTTATTTCGTCAATTAATAAGGATAGTATAAAGTGTGTTATAGCCCTCAAAGTAAAAGACATAATGCCTATAACAAGTACATTTCCAGATGCTCGTTTATTTAGTCAGGTGGAACCGCTGGCAGAAATTGGTTTACGACTCCGCGATACAAACGCTCATAAACTTCTTCTTCAGTTTAATGATCAGTCTTTTGAAGCTTGTTTGATTTCTGATGAAAAACTTGTATTTAATAATAACTATACCATAAAAAATGCGGATGACTTCAATTATTATCTTTTGATGATTAGGGAACAATTAGCAGTTGATACAAAAAACACCTCTGTGATTTTAGCCGGAAACATAGAATCTTCTGATGAGCAGTACAAACGAATTGAAAAATATTTTGAAGACGTTCGTTTTGCCGACAGTACAGAGATTATAAACTTCTCTAAGGCTTTTGATCAGACCTCAAAACACAGGTATTTTTCGCTATTAGGCCTTTTGTTATGCGAATAATCGGCGGCAAGCTTAAAGGATTGCGGTTTTATCCGCCTACAAATCTTCCGGTGCGGCCGACGACCGATATGGCTAAGGAGGCTCTTTTCAATATTTTAAACAACCAAACTGATTTTGAAGGCTTAAAAGTATTAGATCTGTTTAGCGGCACAGGCAATATTTCGATGGAGTTTGCGTCCAGGGGAGCTACAGAAGTTCTTTCTGTGGATAGTAATGTTGGATGCATCCGGTATTTGAAAGAAATTTCAAAGCAGCATCAGATGAATATAATCACTCCGTTAAAAGCGGATGTTTTTAGATTTTTAAAAGAAGACAATGATACTTTTGATCTGATTTTTGCAGATCCTCCTTATGATATACCTCAAATTCCTTTAATTGCCGATCTCGTTTTTGAGCGAAAGCTTTTAAGACCCGACGGAATGTTGATTGTTGAACATCCAAGTTCAAAGCGAATTGGCAATCATCCAAATTTTACTGAGCAGCGGAAATATGGAAATTCATCGTTTAGCTTTTTTAAGAATAGCTTTTAGTTGTATTTTGCCACAAACTTTTTAATAAACCTGTTCGCGTTTATCTTTCACTTTTAACTTTTCACTTTTAGCCTTTCAACTCTTTTAATATCCTTTTGCTTTTTCCCTTTAAGCTTTTACCTTTAAGCTATGAAAATCGCACTTTTCCCGGGTTCGTTCGATCCTGTAACCATTGCTCATGTTGATATCTTAAAACGTTCGGTTTCGTTATTCGATAAAGTTATTGTGGGTGTTGGGGACAATAGTTCAAAACGTTCTAAACTCAGCACCGAGATCAGGATCCAAATTTTGCAGGCGGTTTTTAAATCAGAGCCAAAAATCGAGGTAACCTCTTATCAAGGACTTACGGTAAATTTTTGCAAGGAAATAGGTGCTCAATATATGTTGCGGGGTATTCGGACAGTATCAGATTTTGAGTACGAAAAGGCAATTGCTCAAATGAATCACGCCCTCGAACCTTCAATTGAGAGTATTTTTATTTTGAGTAATCCGGGATATTCATCGATAAGCTCAACAATTGTGAGGGATATTTTGCGACACAAAGGCGATGTAAGTCAGTTCGTGCCAAAGGAGGCACTCGAGTTTTTATAGAAACCGATGTTCAGCACATGAATGTGTGTGCTGAATACCAGCTCACACATTTCAAACATCACTGTTAAACTTCTAACAAGCTAATAACATCACGAATAAGGGGATAGGTATTCTGCTTAATATAGTCAAAGTCGCCAGAGGCAAGCCAACGAGCTTCGGTAATACCTTCTTCCAGCTGCGGCACAAGTTCCTGACGCTCGGCTTTCATTGTATACCAATTAGTTTTTTTGAACACAATCCGTCCTTTTTCTTCGTATACATGCCAGGTTTTGCAAAGCAGATCTCCCAGCCTTGCCACTTTTATTCCGCACTCTTCTTCCACCTCTCTTACTGCTGCTTTTTTTGTTTTTTCGCCTAAATCCAGTTTACCTTTTGGCAAATCCCATTTTCCATTTCTGAAAATAAAAAGGAACTGATTTTCATCGCATCGAACCACGCCTCCGGCTGCCCTTATAAACAGAAAAGGCTGTCTCAGGCTCTTAAAAAAAGCTTTCGGTTCTTTTGTAAGTATCACATTTATAGAAGCCGGAGCACCCTGAACTGCCTTGTAAAATTTGGCGAAATCAAAGTCGTCCGCATCCATTTGTTGATAATTTCCTAGTCCTCCGGGTAAAAAATCTGCTATGATAAGAGCAGTATCGTTAATATAAATTCTATACATTTGTGCCATGATCAACAAAAGTGAGATTGAACAGAAAGTCGCTGAGTTTTTATTACAAATAAAAGCAATTAAATTACAACCGAACAACCCTTTTACATGGGCATCAGGATTAAAATCTCCAATTTATTGTGATAATCGCATAACTCTCTCTCATCCAACCATCAGAACATATATCAGACAAAATTTAACCGCACTTGTTCAGGAAGAATTTGGCTCAGTCGGGTTAATTGCCGGAGTTGCCACTGCCGGTATTCCTCAGGGAGTATTGGTTGCCCAGGAGCTTGGCTTGCCTTTCGCTTATGTTCGTTCTAAAGCAAAAGAACATGGAACGGGTAGCTTAATTGAAGGGGAAATTTTTGAAGGCCAGCGTGTTGTTGTGGTTGAGGATCTGATCTCGACTGGGAAAAGCAGTTTGCAAGCTGTAGAAGCATTGCGTCAGGCGGGATGCGATGTTGCAGGTTTGGTAGCTATATTCAGCTATGGTTTGGATGAAGCAACCAATAACTTTGCCAAGGCAAAATGTCGTTTCTCAACACTCTCTAACTACAATGCATTAGTTGATTACGCTTCCGAACATCGTTTTATCAACAAAGATGACCTTGAACTGTTACGTAAGTGGCGTGATAACCCGGCAGATTGGGGAAACGCGATTGAAAACGCAGTTAAATAGTCTTATGTCAATTTTTGAAAGTAAAATAGAAATCGATAAACCGGTTCACGATGTGTATAATTTTCTGTCTGATTTTAATAATCATCAGAAATTAATGCCGGATAATATTTCCAATTGGTCGTCGACTACAGATGAAGCCCGCTTCTCTGTGCAGAACATGGCTAAGTTGTCTTTGAAAATTTCCAACCGGATAGAAGATCAAACAATTATCATAGTACCGGCAGACGAAGTTCCTTTTAATGTGGATATGCGTTGGGTAGTTGCAGATCTGGGTAACAATGTTACTGAGGCTATTTTGACCATCTCGGCAGAGTTGAATATGATGATGAGGATGATGGCCAGCGGACCTTTGCAAAAATTGGTTAATCACCAAACCGAAACTCTCAGAAAAGTTCTTTAATCTGCGTAGCGTATCATTCGGTATGCACGTAATAATTAAAAGAATGGCTATGAAATTTCCTTATTTACTTCCTTTTTTTGCTTTGTTTGTTGTGTCGTGCAGCGAACAGGTAGTCGAAGCAGATTGCCCCTCATTAATTTGCACGCAGGAATTCAGAACGGTGTCGCTTAGATTTGAAGATGCCTCCGGTCAGCCGATTACTGTAAAAGATTTTTCTGCAATCATCAGAAGAACAGGAAAGTCTACGCAAGCTTTTGAAGTTGACACTGTTAATTTTAAAGGCAATTATGCGGTTGTAACCGATAGTGATACTAAAAACCTTTCACCCAAAGGTGATACTATCGATGTAAGCGCGGTGAATCCTAAAACCAATCAAAAGAAGAGTACTTCATTTGTAGTTTCCGGTGGGAAATGTGCTTGCCATATCGAAAAAATATCCGGGCCGGAGAAAGTGGTTTTTGAGTAGAGGATACTCACCACAGACAACGTTTCAAACGTTGTCTGCGGTTTTTGAAATTTAATAGGTCCGATAAAAGCACTGCCAATCCCATTTAAACCCGATTGCATGGAAAGCCCGAAGTGATTGGGGAAGTCGGCGGCTTGCAATAAAAGCGGGACTAAATTCGCGACAATGACGCTCCATTCTTTTCCAAAAAAAAAGCCATTTTTTCAGTACAAATTATTATTTATCAGACTTTTAGTCATTCGGTAATAAATTTACGAGACAAAAATTCCTTATTCTGAATCAAAATGCTTGTGGCAATTGTTTTGAAGACACATTAGCATTATGAACTTTAACAATTTTACAATCAAAGCACAGGAAGCTGTTCAGAAGGCTTCGGAAATTGCAGGTGGAAATCAGCAGCAGGCCATTGAGAATGCGCACCTGCTTAAAGCCCTGCTTATGGTTGATGAAAATGTAATCAACTACCTTTTGAAGAAACTAAATGTGAACCTGAACCGGCTGAACACGGTTTTGGATGCAGAAATTCAAAGCTATCCCAAAGTTAGCGGAAGTGATATTTACTTGTCGTCTTCGGCGAATTCGGCTCTTCAGAAGGCACAGAGCTATCTGAAGGAATTTAAGGACGAGTTTGTATCGGTAGAGCATATTCTACTGGGGATTTTAAATGCCAATGATAAAACCAGCGGCATGCTAAAAGATGCCGGTGTTACCGAAAAGGACCTTAAAAAAGCTATCACAGAGCTGCGGGGCGACAGTCGTGTTACCGACCAAAATGCCGAGGCTACTTACAATGCGCTGAATAAATACGCCCGGAATTTGAACGAGTTTGCCGAATCGGGCAAGCTTGATCCGGTAATCGGGCGTGATGATGAAATTCGGAGGGTGATACAGATTTTGTCTCGCCGGACTAAAAATAATCCGATTTTAATTGGTGAGCCCGGCGTGGGTAAAACTGCCATTGCGGAAGGAATTGCGTTCCGGATTATAAAAGGCGACGTGCCAGAAAACCTCAAATCAAAAACTGTGTACTCGTTGGATATGGGCGCTCTTATCGCCGGAGCCAAGTATAAAGGCGAGTTTGAGGAACGCCTGAAAGCGGTTATCAAAGAGGTTACACAAAGCGATGGTGAGATTATATTGTTTATTGACGAGATACATACACTTGTAGGAGCCGGGGGCGGCGAGGGCGCTATGGACGCGGCCAATATTTTAAAACCAGCACTTGCCCGCGGCGAATTACGCTCGATTGGTGCCACCACCCTGAATGAATATCAGAAATATCTCGAAAAAGATAAAGCACTTGAGCGTCGTTTTCAAAAGGTGATGGTAGACGAGCCGGACACACAGGATGCCATCTCTATTCTTCGCGGATTGAAGGAACGGTACGAAACTCATCATAAAGTGCGGATTAAGGACGAAGCGATTATTGCAGCTGTAGAGCTTTCTCAGCGGTATATTTCCGACAGGTTCTTGCCCGACAAGGCAATCGATTTAATGGACGAGGCTGCTTCTAAACTGCGCCTGGAGATGGATTCTGTTCCGGAAGCTGTGGATGAACTGGAGCGAAAAATTATGCAGCTTGAGATTGAACGTGAGGCTATCAAACGTGAAAATGACGAGAAGAAAGTTGCTGAGTTAAGCCAGGAAATTGCGAATCTTTCTGCCGACCGGGACTCATTAAGGGCAAGCTGGCAAGGAGAAAAGGATCTGGTTGACGGGATAAATAATGAAGTTAAAAAGATTGAGGACTTTAAGCTCGAAGCCGAACAGGCCGAGCGAGCGGGCGATTATGGTCGTGTAGCTGAAATACGCTACGGAAAAATTAAAGAATCGCAGGATAAGCTTGAGGCATTAAAGAAAGAGCTGGAAGCAAAGCAATCGGGAGGCAGAATGTTGAAGGAAGAAGTTACTTCTGAGGACATTGCCGGCGTAGTTTCCCGATGGACAGGAATTCCTGTGACGAAAATGATTCAAAGTGAGCGTGAAAAGCTTCTTCATTTAGAACAGGAGCTGCATAAACGTGTGGCTGGGCAGGAGGAGGCTATAGAAGCCATTTCGGATGCGATTCGCCGGTCGCGGGCAGGCTTACAGGACAAACGCAAGCCGATTGGATCATTCATTTTCTTAGGAACTACCGGCGTAGGTAAAACCGAGCTTGCAAAAGCGCTGGCCGAGTTCCTGTTTAATGATGAACATTCGATGGTCCGGATTGATATGAGCGAATACCAGGAACGTCACTCCGTTTCCAGGTTAATCGGTGCGCCTCCGGGATATGTGGGCTATGATGAAGGCGGACAGTTAACCGAAGCGGTGAGAAGGAAGCCTTACAGTGTGATTTTGCTCGATGAAATAGAAAAGGCTCACCCGGACGTGTTTAATATACTTTTACAGGTATTGGATGATGGTCGCTTGACAGACAATAAGGGCCGTGTGGTGAACTTTAAAAATACAATCATCATTATGACTTCAAATATCGGATCGCATCTTATACAAGAGAATTTCAAGGAGCTTACCGATATTAACCACGAGGAAGTTGTGGCGAAAACCAAGAACGAGCTTTTTGAACTGTTGAAGCAAACTATTCGTCCGGAGTTTTTAAACCGGATTGATGAGCTGATAATGTTTACTCCGTTGAACAGAAATGAAATCAGAGATATCGCGGCACTTCAGTTTAATCAGGTCGCCCAGACACTTGCTGAAATGGGAATTCAAATAGAAGCTTCTTCTGATGCATTGGATTGGCTTGCGCAACTGGGTTACGATCCTCAATTTGGAGCAAGGCCCTTAAAGCGGGTTATCCAAAAACGTATCTTGAACGAGCTTTCCAAAGAAATCTTGTCTGGTAAAGTGGATAAAGAAAGCCGGATCTTACTGGAAGTGTTCGAAAATAAATTCGTTTTCCTGAACAAAGATAAAGTTGAGGAAGTGAATGTTTAAAGGGTAAAACAGTTGAGGATGAATATCTGGAAATGATCCGATGGCTCTACATCGGATCATTTTTTTTTATACTATCAAATGCATCACTTCCGAAAGCGGCTGATCGGAATCTATTAATATGCCTGTAACACCCGCTGCCTCGCCGGCGATAACATCCCGCTCGCGGTCGCCAATAAAATAAGATTTAGATTTATCAACATTATACCTGGCGATGGCTTTTTCGAGCATCATAGAACCAGGCTTCCTGCAAAGGCAAGCGCCATTATACATTGGATGGTGGCGGCAGTAATAAATTTCAGTAATATGAATTCCCTGTGCACTATAGGTGTTTTTTAGGTGCTGATGCATCTTGCTTAGCGTATCTTCGCTATACCATCCTTTTGCAACACCTCCCTGATTGGTAATTACAATGAGCAGGTAACCCTGATCCTGCAATCTCTTTAAAGGTTCAAAATTATGCTCAAGTACATGAAAATCTTCAAGTTTGCATACATAATCTCCTAATTCCTTATTCAAAACCCCATCTCTGTCTAAAAAAACAGCTTTATTAGTTTGCATGGGCCAAAACTACAATTGAAAATTGAATTATCAACGGTGAAATTCCTTTTAGTCTCGTATAAACGGATTAAATTCTCTTGAGGAGATTCCAAATGTGGATGCCCGTGATACGGTTTTTGTGCCGAAACGGTTATTTAATTTATCTAAAGCTTCGTAAAGTTTTTCGTTACGTTCGTGATTATCAAATAATCCCGGCTGGTATGAGCCTTCAGAAAGCTGACTTAGCCTTAATCCGATAAGTCTAACCGGCCTTGCAGGATCGTATGCCTGATTGAGTAATTTTTTCAGTTCAGGAATGAGGAGAATGTCAGAATGTGTGGGCGGCATAGTGATTTGCTGACTAAAGGTTTCGAAATTGGAGTACCTGATTTTAACCGCCAGGCATGAAGCGACTTTATTCTCCATACGCAGCTTAAACGTGAGCTGTTCGAGCATCGAGATCAGTAATTGCTGCAGAACGGAAAGGTCTGACACATCTTTTGGGAAGGTGTTTTCGCTTGAAATGGATTTACGTTGATGGTAGGGGCTAACCGGAGAATCGTCAATTCCATTTGCCTTGTTCCACATCACTAAACCCATTTTTCCGAAATGGCGTTCAAGGTTTTTTACATTCTGAGCCTGCAGATCGGCGATCTTATGAACGCCAATACTGTACAGCAGTTCGCAGGCCTTTTCTCCGACCATTGGAATTTTTGAAACCGGCAAGGGAGCGAGAAACTCTTTTTCTTTTCCATGCTCCACATAAATTTGTCCGTTAGGTTTAGCTTGCCCGGTTGCGATTTTTGAAACAGTTTTATTTGCAGAAAGTCCGAAGGAAATAGGCAAACCTGTTTCTTTGATTACGGATTGACGCAATTCTGAGGCGAGCTGATAACACCCAAAAAACTTATCCATCCCGGTGAGGTCTATGTAAAACTCGTCTATCGAAGTTTTCTCAAAAAGTGGCACCCTGTCTTTTATAATCTGGGTAACCATTGCGGAGGCTTTGCTGTACGACGAATAATTTCCGCCAATTACAATGGCTCGGGGACAAAGCTGAAGGGCCTTTTTCATTGGCATGGCAGAATGCACTCCAAATTTCCTGGCTTCGTAACTACATGACGCGACAACACCTCTTTGAGAACTTCCGCCGATAAGTACAGGTTTGTTTTCCAGTGCCTTGTCTTTCAATCGCTCTACAGACACGAAGAACGAATCCAGGTCAATATGTACTATGTGTCGCTTCTCGCTCATCTTAACAAAAATAAGAAATCCTGCTAATAAAATTAGCTAAATTCAAATAAAATGAATACCAAACTTTTTATCTTTAGGCCTCGATTTATGACTCTGATTCCTACCTTGTTCGTACCTCGTTCGGGGATCTTACGTTCGCGAACGTAGGATGGTCGACGCAGTCCCGGGCAAGGTACGAACTTGAGTGTTACATGAACGGGGGCATGTCTCGTTGTTTTATTTTGCCTCGTCCACCTTAAATACAAAGGAATGAGTTTATATCTTACAGCGATAATGCCGCCGCTAGAATTGGCCGAGCAAATTCGTGAGATCAAAGAAGAACTGTCGGAAAGATTCAGGACTTATGCCGCTTTAAAACCGCCGGTACATATCACGTTGTACAGGCCGGTGAATATTAAAGAGGATTTCGAAAATCACTTGATGAAGGTATTAAAACCGATAGGCTACAGCCATGCACCTTTTAAAGTAGATCTCTTGAATTACGACTGTTTTACCATTCAAACTCTGTTTATCTCTGTTGTGAAAAACTCTTTGCTGGGTGATTTGCAAAAAGAGATCTCGTCAGTTTTTCACAAAAACAAAATAGACCCGAAAGAACATACCGGGAATACCACATTCCATCCCCATATCACTGTTGCCTACCGGGATATACCTCCTGAGGCGTTTCCAGTAATTTGGGACGAGTACAAAAACAAGAAATTTAAGCGTTCTTTTTTGGTTGATCACTTCAGTTTATTGAAGCACAATGGAAAGCAATGGCAGATATTTAAAGAGTTTCCGCTACAGAAAATTGAAAATCCAGGCTTGTTTTAATAAAAAACCGTTCTACAGTCATCTGCTTAAATTCTTTTTATACTGACAGCTAATAGCTTAGCTTCTATTTTGAGAAATATCTCAATAAAACTTGCGAGCAATAGGTTGTAGTCGTATATTTGCACCACTTTAAAGGAAACGGTTAAACGTTCGATTTAAAAGATTCCGTAGCTCAGCTGGTAGAGCATTACACTTTTAATGTAGTGGTCCTGGGTTCGAATCCCAGCGGGATCACAAAAGAAGGAAAAAGAACCTTCAATAGTATTTTCTAAGTACAAGCCTCTTTGAAAAAAGAGGCTTTTTTCGTTTAAAGCCAATTTTCTCAAAAATTTCAATACAAGCAAGTTCAGGGTCTCTTAAATTAAAAGCAAATCGAAGGCTGATTAGTTCTTATTTAAAAAGATGTTATTTTATCGTTTCAACAACATTATAGAGAAGTGAGAAAGATGAATATCGATGAAAAAGAAATTTGGACTATCGGCCACTCAAATAGATCTAAGATCGAGTTTTTAAATTGCCTGAGGTCTTTTCGTATAGAAGCTCTGGTAGATTCAGGAGATTTGCCGGTTCAAGAAAATATCCTCATTTCAATGTTGAGGCACTCGCAGATTATCTTCCAGAATCTAACATTCAGTACATCCAAATGCTTTCGCTAGGTGGAAGACGCAAACCTCTGCCTGATTCCAAAAATACTGTTTGGCGGAACGAAGCTTTTAAAGGATACGCAAATTATACAACATCAGAAGAATATAATAACGCGATTCTTGAGTTGACTGCGCTCATAGGTTTCGGACCGCTTACATGTGTTCAGAAGCAGTATGGTGGCGTTGCCATCGCTCTATAATATCCGATCACCTGAAGGAACAGGGATGGATAGTTATGCATATCATGAAAGAGACCCTTGCTAAAGAGCATCCCTACACTACTGCATTTTTGGAAACGCATCCTGGGTATGTCCCCGATATGTAACATTAGCGTCTATAATTTGCTTATGAACTTTAAAAGTGGAGATTTGTAGTAATGGGTTCAACGAAGAGGACATATAAACTAGTATCAATGCCTTCAACATGTGGGATACAGACTTACTATAGTTTGTTTTTCCCCTTTGTCTCTTGCGACCTTCTTTTTCAATACTCTTTTCTTAAAAGTAGCAAAGCCTTCATTAATTAAATCCCAACTTACTCAAAAGTTGGGAGCTAGTGCCAGTTTTAAAGTTAAGGCTTAAAAATTCATTTCGGCTTTTCTGAATATCGTTAAACGTATTTTTTATGAAAATTACTTGTCCTGAGCATAATGGTCTGATATATGTCGACGTGAGTATCTTCAATGAGAAGAATATTCTCATTAGGAAAGTCGTGGAGTGCCCTGTGTGTGACGATGAGGTGGTTATCAACGGCATCTTCGATTTTGACTCTGAAGGACTCGCAGTACCCGTTAATCAATAATATACTTATGTTTTCACCACTGATAACGAGTTTTTGCCGACTTCAGGACTTCTACCATCTAGCCCCGGCAGCATGATGTCCGGGGAAAATTTTACTGAGGAATATTATAATTCACTAATTTTTCAAACAGAATATGACTTATCCAATCATTTTATCAAAAGGTATATATCATCTAATAAAAAATCATTTAAGGCAAAAGAATCAGCTTTCGGACTTTAACAAGGAAAAACTTGAAACAGAAATGAAGTCAGCCCTAATTATGCCGGGAAAAGAGATTCCAGAGGATGTTGTTTCAATTAACACAAATGTTCAGGTGCGTGATATTGAAACTGGCAATGAGTTTAAGTTTGACTTGGTCAGCCCGAATGAGGCTAAGATAAAAATCAACAAATTTTCAGCGCTTTCTGATATCGGTCTGGCTTTAATAGGATACCGAGTCGGTGAAGAGATTCAATGGGAAATGCCCGATGGGTTGAAGCGGTTTCGTATTGAGAATGTATCGTTAATGAAATAATTTAATATGATGGTGGCATTTAAAAACCACCATCTTTATTTTGATTGTAACATATATATCAGAAAATAAGGTTTAATAAGTAAATACTTGCTTATTAACTTTAAAAGTAGAGATTTGTATTAATGGGTTCACTATTCCACACATATAGAACAAACGAAATTAGCTTTGCATCTAAAATGCATACGAAGGCTGGTTTGTGCTGTGACCCAAAATCTTCTCACCATTCCTTAGGTTATTCATTTCTTAAGAGCAGCAAGGACTTTATTAATTAAGCCCCAGCCATAATTCTGGCAAAGGGGCCGGTAATCAAACATCTTGTTTTATCACTGTCTTAATTAATACTGAAATGAATTATATCTTAAACAATAAGTTTTCATACGCGATTTTAAATCGTATTTTCTTAAAGCGTTTAGAAGCTTCATTTATCAGCTATGCCCAATCCATAGCCATTCACCACCATTTCGGCTATTGTTTCCAAACAAGCAGCAAGGACTTCATTAAGTAAGCCCCAGCCATCTTATGGTTTGGGGCCAGTCAGGAAACTTCCAGTTTTTTTACTGTCTTAATAAGTTCATTATGAAAAATTTTCGCTTCCGGTCCCTGGTTTGGGCAGGCTTTATATTTCTTTTTAGTTTAAACCTTATTTTACTTCTCGCAGGCTTGATAACGGATATAACAGGGTTCATTATCGTCCCCATAATTTTATCTCTGGTCCAGATTGTTTTGCACGATCTTTTTGCGAGAAAGCATTCAACGTTAAGATACTATCCGTTTAAAGCAAGGCTTAAATACATTTTAGGGAAGATAAGTCCGTTTGTGCCAAAATTTTTATTTAAGGATGAGCTCCTTAAAACGACTGTTAGTAATAAACAATACGAGCTTATTGCTAACAGGGCTAATAATATTTCCTCCGAAGTAGTTAGAAATAACCTATTACATCCTGATGATCCGGGGTTTGAAGGTATAGGTCATCATATTTATACTCGCCGCCCTGCCGACTTTAGGATCGCTGATTTAGTAGTTCAGATAGGTAACTTTCAATGCAGTCAGCCTTACGCCCTAAACGTATTAAACATTGGAGGACTGAATCAAAAGGTATTAACCAACGCAACAATTCATGCTTTATCTGAGGGAGCGAATATTCAGGGCTGTGCAGTAAATACCGGAAAAGGAGGCATAAGCCCGTTTTTAATACGAGGTGGCAGCGATTTAATATGGCAAATAGCCCATGAAGACTATGCTTTCCACCGAGACGACAGCTCTTTTAATGAGAAACTTTTTGAAGTTACAGCCACCCGACCCTATATCAAGATGATCGAAATAGTGCTTCCAAGGCATGAACAATCCATCATGAAACGACTAGCGGGGAATAGGATGATCTTCTTTTTAAAAAGATTAAGAGGCTTGTCTGAAGGCAAACCAATAGGGATCAGATTGTTTAATCCGAGCCATGAGTTAATAAAAAGCATATGCAAATCGATGTATGCCACCAGAGTTTATCTGGACTTTATAACTATCGATAGTGCGGTTTCTGAAAGTGGTTTCGATTCGTTTACGGTGAGTAATGCCTCAAGTGCAAGCTATTTTGAATCACTGACCTGTACTAAGAAGGCTATTAGCAGTTATGGGCTGCCTACGAAAATAATCGCCTCGGGAGTCATAGTTTCGGAGTACGATATTTTACGGTCAATTGCCTTAGGAGCAAGTGTCTGTTACTGTACGGCACCAATGATTTTGGCTGTAAGTTCTGGTTCGCGGCTTAAGTTTAAAGATCCTGTCGGCCAGAGGCTGCGTGTTGCAAACTTTCACAGAAATACTATTGATGCCACTCTCAAACTCATGGACTTATGTGGCTATGATACCTTAGAGGATGTCAAACCGGAAGACTTTTACCGAAAGATCGGTTTTTTTGAAATCAAAAGTTTGAAAGAAATCTTTTTCGATGATCAGCCGGTAGAAAGCCCTCATCTATTCTCAGGCTTAAGCTGATGATACTTCTGAAACAGAGCTTAGCTCAAACTATGGTTACAAATAAAAAAGAATAATATGAAAACAGAAAAATTGATACTGGTGCAAAGGGACTACGATTTATTAACAAAACACCTCAAAGCCTCCAATCTTTTAGACTATAATAAAAAGCGATTATTAACAGAGTTGAAAACAGCTTCCGTGGTGAAGGAAGATGCCCTGCCGGTAGACACCGTTTGCATGGAGTCAGAAGTAGAAATACGGGAAATAGAAAGCAGTAAAAGCTTCACGTTTCAGATAGTAATGCCAGCCGAGGCAAATATGCAGAAAAAGAGAGTCTCCGTATTCGCTCCCATTGCTATCGCTATTCTGGGATATAGAATTGGTTCAAAAGTTCAATGGGAGATGCCTACTGGAGTGAAAACATTCGAGATTTTAAAAGTAAGGAATAAAGAAAAAAGCATGATATAGCGGGAGGTGTAATGGACTGGAAAAAATCAGAGGAGATGCTGACAGAACTGTCTTTAGCATACAATACGGATAATATTAGGAAAATTACTTACAACAAGGAGATTTTCCCGCTTTCATTCAGATTCTACTCTGGTGAACGGACAACTGAGCTTTATGATAGCATATCAGGCATTCATCAGCAATTGTTGGGTGAAATTTTTTTACAAGTAAATATCTCCAAATGGGAGGAAGGTTATGAATATAATGCAATTAGAAATAGTATTTATAATAGCTGTCTTTATCGCCATGTTAACGGTGATGGGTTACTTTTTAGTAAGGTTTTTAATAAGTATGTATCGTCAAATTGTGCTCCGAAATAGATTGAAAGGCATACTTACAGATCATAAATTAAAGCCGTCTAAAAAGAGTTGTTTTTCTGACAAACTGCTTGTTATGGATGACTACAATAAAGTTGTGGTTTATCTGGATTACTTTAACCTGAATAAGCCTATACTTATTGAATTAGAAGATTTGAAAGAATGCAAGCTGGTGATAAGGAATTTGATAGTGCGATTGGATCTCATATTTCATAATGATTGCAAGAAACCTGTCTCCATTGTGTTTTTTCATCAGCTATTAAATCGCCGGGCTCTAAGATGCCGCTTGACTATTAAGGCCAGAAAGTGGAATGCAGTTTTCATACAGTCAATCGACAGCAATAAGGAGTTTGAATATGGTATAACCGGCTAAAGGGCTTTTGATAAGAAAGAGATGCTTCAAACCTTAAAGCTATTCACAGGGATAGTTACCATGCTGTTTATTAAAATGCTCCTTTCTTTATCAGTAAGCCTGATGTGCATTTTCTATAAAGGTACCATAGCTATGATTTATTCAGCCCGATTGGTTGTAGACGTGGTGAAAAAATAATTATTTGACTAGCGAAAAATATCGATCATGAAAAAAGAACACTTAATAATAACAAAAGAAGATTTTGCATTCTTAACGGAATGTTATTACTCCGACTACATTTCAGTATTCAATAAAGCGAAGTTGTCAGAGGAACTCAGAAATGCAAAAATTGTCATAAGCGAATGTTTACCAAGCAATGTAGTTCGCAACAATTCTAATGTGCTTGTTTGCAATATTAATAAGATACAGACATTTAACATTCATATAGTATCTCATAATGGGGCGAACAAAAAAACAAACGCGATTCCGATTTCTGACCCTTTGGCTATTGCCTTATTAGGATATCAAACAGGAGCAATAGCTGAATGGGAAATGCATGATGGCATAAACCGGTTTCAAATTATATCTGTCCGCCAGGTAAACCTCGATCCGGTATTAAATCCCTTTATCGCATAAGAAATTTCATAATGCTTTGTGTTTCAAGGCCAAGCCAGTTTTTTTAGCCACCGCTAATAATAGATCTTCGGGAATCTCAACTGGTAATTTCGTTTTATTGGAGATACGTACATCTAGTTTCCTCGAAGTAAAAGCACCTCCTCCGCTAAGGTCAATGCCAGTATGATAGATGTCAGAGGCGACCTCCGGAGGAATCGCCTGGTGGATTGCTAATCTCTGCGCTACCCAACTCTAATGTTATCTGCTCTACAGTAATTCTACCCATCTGCAGGCCATCCACATCCAGTGACAGGGAGTTTTTCAAATACATCCTCCTCCCTCATAGTTTTCTGAAAAATAATAAGCTCCCTTTTTTCGATCAAACGGCCAACAACCTAACTAACTGTTTCAAATCATTTATCATAAATTTAAACCGGAAATAGTCAGGATGACTTATCATTTCTTAAAATTTCACTATTGATGTTTGCTAGATCATCGTTTACTGGAACCTGACAAGCAAAGACAAGGGCAATCATAGGCTTATTTATCTGTTAGATTTTCTTCCTTAATTTTCGCCATCACGAAATGCACTATCCGGTCACATCTGATAAGGTTAAATTCAAATAGCTGATTAGCTTTATAATAGCTGTTTAGTTCCTTTCTTAGCATCTCTTTAGCTCTGTTTAATCTTATTTTTACATTTGATTCCCCCAAGTTCAGTACCTCCATCGTTTCGCCGGTGCTTAACTCTTGAACCTCACGCATTACAAAAACCATTCTATACTTTTCAGGTAGACTGGCAACCGCTTTTTCCAGTATAAGTTTAAGTTCTTTATTCATAAATGTTTTTAATGGAGTTTCGTTATGAGATTCGTTAATCGTTTGCTCCGCCCGGATTTGTAAGCCCTTAATCCTTCTTTTCTTATGAAGTAGACTTTCGTTAATTAAAATTCTGGTTAGCCAGGTGCTGAACGTTGATTTATTTTTGAAGTTTGGCAAATTCAAAAATGCATTGATATATGCGGTCTGCATAATATCTTCAGCTTCCATATCATCATTTATAATAGACATGGCGATCCTGTACAAGAGGGTATTGTATTTTCTCATTAATCGTTCATACCAATAGTGTTCACCAGCTAAAATTCTAGAGATTATTTCTTCGTCTGTTAAAGCATTGTTGTCTATTTGATTAGCTGTATCCATTTTAAAAAGGTGTTTGTATAAAGTAAACTCTATGTAGAGAGTATTGAAACACTTAAAGCGTTACAAAAAAAGTAACATTTGGAATAGTCAAAGGAATCTGCATCAAACTAACCGTATGAAAGCCTTTTTGTGTTACCCTTCGAATTCTGGGTGAGTCGAACATAAAAGGTTGGAAGCCGTATCATTTAAATACCCTGTGAGTAGAAAATGGATCAATTTAGAATAATATTGTAACCCTTTTCTCTGAGCCTCTCTCTAATCAATAAAACCATTAACAACATGGACAAATCAATAAAAGACATTCAAAAATTGCTTGCGATTACCTATGGAACTATACCTATTGTTGCCGGTGCAGACAAATTTACAAACCTTCTAACTGATTGGGAGAAGTATTTGAATCCCGTTTTACGAAGCCATCTGCCTTTTAGCGGCGACACGTTTATGCACATCGTTGGGGTAATAGAAATTATCGCCGGTATTTTGGTTTTTATCAACCCTGAAAAAGGTGGTTACCTTGTATGTATTTGGTTGGTCTCGATTGCATTGAGTCTTATTGCTAGCGGAAGCTATCTCGATGTTGCTGTTCGTGATTTAGCAATGGCAATCGGCGCATTTTCCCTTGCAAGAATTTCTTCTCAATCAACAATTTAACATTATGAGCAAGCATTTAGTTAAAGTATTAAACACTAATTTCGTTACTCATAACGTCAAGCGTTTTGTTGTGGAAAAGCCTGTTGGATTCAGCTTTATTCCTGGTCAAGCCTGTGATGTTTCCATTAACAAGCCTGGATTTGAGGAAGAATTGAGGCCATTTACTTTCACATCAACTACTGAGTCGGATACCTTAGAATTTATCATTAAAATTTACTCAGGACATAACGGCATTACCAAAAAGTTGGGAACTATCGGTCGGGACGATGAATTGATCCTTCATGATGTATTCGGTACAATCGCTTATCAGGGCGACGGCCTTTTTATAGCAGGTGGAGCTGGGATTACGCCTTTTATTGCGATTCTTCAAGACCTTAAATTAAAGAATAATTTAGAGGGAAACACCCTGATTTTCGCGAATCGTACTGCCAACGACGTAATTCTCGAACATGAGCTTAGAACGTTGCTCGCTGATAAGTTTATAAGTGTCGTTGAAGCCTCAAATGATCCTGCCATCCCACCCAAGTTTATTGATCGCGAATTATTAAGGCCTTATGTGGGCGAACAAAAAAAGTTTTATTATATCTGCGGGCCTGAGGGATTTACAAATATGATCATCGAATACTTATCCGATTTGGGAGTTGATAAATCTCAAATCATAATAGAAGAGCCATGGTAGCAACGGTTTGTCGAAAAATGCATTTTAATGCAGCTCATAGATTAAATGTTGCGACATGGGATGAATCAAAGAACAAGGAAGTTTTTGGAAAGTGTAACAACCCAAATTATCATGGACATAATTATGAGCTCATAGTTAAGATAACGGGGGAGATTGATTTCTTAACCGGGTTTGTGATGGATATGAAGTTTCTAAAAGACCTGGTCGAAAGAGAAGTCATCGAAAGGTTCGATCATAAAAATCTGAATCTTGATACTGAGGAATTTAAACTCCTAAATCCTACGGCTGAAAACAACGCTGCAGTTATTTACCAGACTTTGAGATTAGCAATTCCGGAAGATAAACTATTAGGTATTACACTTTACGAAACAGAAAGAAATTATGTTGAATTCAATGGATAAAAACAGTCTGTCACAACTCGAAGATCTGCTAGGAGAGCAGCATATAGGTACCTCCTATGATACTCCGTTACGCATTGACGCATTTGAAATTAGCGACGAACAAAAAATAGAAGCAATCTCAGGCCATTTTCGCGAAATAATGAATATTCTGGGCTTGGATCTGATTGATGATAGTCTGAATGGAACGCCAGGTAGGGTTGCCAAAATGTATGTAAAAGAAATATTTTCGGGCCTAAATCCTGCTAATAAACCGAATGTTGCGCTGTTTGATAATAAATATCAGTATAATCAGATGCTTATCGAGAAGAACATTACCCTGTATTCAAGTTGTGAGCATCATTTCGTTCCAATAATAGGCAAGGCACATGTTGCTTACATTTCTTCTGGGAAAGTTATTGGGCTTTCCAAGCTTAATCGTATCGTTCAGTATTATTCACAGAGGCCACAGGTGCAAGAAAGACTGACTATTCAAATAGCCAATGAACTCAAATCTATCCTTGAAACAGAAGATGTTGCTTTTGTAATTGATGCTGTGCATTTATGTGTTTCATCAAGAGGTGTTAAAGATACTAGTAGTACAACAATTACAGCGGAATACAGCGGAGCTTTCAACAATCCGGATACAAGGAAAGAATTTTTAAGCCACATTTCGAATGTTTAAAGCAATTGGCAGTGAGATCACTCACTGCCAATTCTTTATTTGATTTGGCTAAACGCCTGCTCAAAGTCAGCTTTTATATCATCAATATGCTCAATACCTACTGAAACCCTTAAGGAGGTGGGTGTAACTCCTGCAGTTAACTGCTCAGCATCTGTTAATTGTTGATGCGTAGTAGCAGATGGTTGAATAATCAGGGTTTTTGAATCTCCCATATTTGCAAGGTGACTAATTAGCTTCAAATTGTCAATTACCTGTGTTGCTTGCTCTTTATTACCTTTAAGTTCAAAAGATAGCACCCCACCAAAACCTCTTTTCAAATATTTTACTGCGAGATTGTTATAAGGGCTGCTTGAAAGACCGGGATAATTTACACTTGCCACCTTCGGATGACTTTCCAGCCATTCGGCCAAGGCAAGTGCGTTCTCTGCATGGCGTTGCACCCTTAATGAAAGTGTTTCTAAACCTTGCAATAATAAAAAGGAGTTGAACGGAGATATAGCCGGACCTAAATCTCGTAGGCCCTCAACTCGTGCTCGTATAATAAACTGAATGTTTCCGAAAGGACCTGCCTGGCCAAAAACATCGTTGAACACAAGTCCATGATAACCCTCAGATGGCTCTGTAAATTGAGGAAATTTACCATTCCCCCAGTTATAAGTGCCCCCATCTACAATTACACCTCCAATACTGGTCCCGTGACCTCCGATCCATTTTGTTGCTGACTGAACTACAATGTGTGCTCCATGTTCCAGAGGTCTGAATAGGTAGCCTGCTGCTCCAAAGGTATTGTCCACCACTAACGGAAGATCATATTTCTGCGCAAGAGCAGCGATTTTTTCAAAATCGGGGATGCTAAAGCCGGGGTTTCCGATAGTTTCAATATAAACTGCCTTTGTTTTAGTATCTATTTTACTTTCTATATCTGAAAGATCATCAACTTTAGCAAACCGAACTTCAATTCCCAGTCGTTTGAATGCTACTTTAAACTGGTTATAAGTACCTCCGTATAAGTGCGATGAAGAAACAAAGTTTTCTCCTGCCTCCAGTATGTTATGCATTGCGATAAATTGCGCTGCCTGACCTGAAGCTACAGCCAACGCAGCTACGCCTCCTTCCAAAGCTGCAACCCGTTTCTCGAAAACATCTGTTGTAGGGTTCATTATTCGGGTATAGATATTTCCGAATTCTTTTAATGCAAAAAGGTTAGCGCCATGTTCAGCATTTTTGAACACAAATGAAGTGGTTTGATAGATAGGAACTGCTCTGGAGCCTGTTGTGGGATCGGCTTCCTGGCCTGCGTGTTGTTGTAGTGTTTCAAATTTAAATGACATGCTTTTTGATTTTAGTGTAACTAAGTTGAACGATAGTGTTGCATCGCTATACTTTCAAAAGTATGCATAGTAAAGTGTCAAAGCAAAGCATAACCTATTAATTGATTCAAGCAAATCCATTGATTTTTTCAATGGATCCCATCAGATCTTTTCATAAACTTTATGGCATATACGCTGCACTCGAGAGTAAATGTATATGTCTGAAATAATCCGAATTCGTATTGTAGGAGAGGGTGGATTTATTATACTTACATTGGGTAATTCTTCTCATTTTTATATCTCAAAACAGACTAATATTTACTTTTAAATGGTCCCAAAAGCATTTCCGGATGCTTTAATATTTCCTCCATTAATACGATAATCTTTCGTTGAATTTTTTCACGTTTTTTGTCTGATTTACAATGAGATTAATAGGAAGAAAACGAAAAAAGGCGATAATTTTTTAATTACCGCCTTTTTCCTCAATTTGAGGTTTGTGTGGACCCGGAGAGATTCGAACTCTCGTCCAAACATGGAACAAAATATGCTTTCTACATGCTTATCAGCCATTTTATTGTCGGGAAGGGGAAGGCTGGCCGATTGCCTGTACCGTCTTCCTTATGTGCTTTATCTCGTTCGGTTTTCGCACCCTTAACCAAACCAGTTCTGTTGATCGATGCCCCATATGCTGATATAACAGAACAGAATACCAGCGGGACAAAAGCTATGCTAATTCTAAATTAGGCAGCTAAGGCGTAGTTATTTTCGCCAATTATTGTTTTGAGAGTTCAGATTAGAGCGCTAGTCTCACAACGCGCTGCATGCTTACATACCTGCCGCCATCCTGTCAATTCCGGTCGGGCCCGATGTGTTAAGTGAAAAGTTAAAATTAAAAAGTAAAAAACTAAAAGAACGTTAAATATTGCTTTAAGCTTTCTGCTTTAAGCTTTCTGCTTTAAGCTTTCTTCCCGGATATTCTTGTAACGCTTTCTCCAGGCAAATCATTGCATTCTTCAAATCTTTCTTGTTCAAAACGTATGCCAATCTGATTTCATCTTTGCCAGCGCCGGGAGTACTGTAAAAACCAGCCGCCGGAGCCATCATCACTGTCTGATTGTCATATGAGAACTCTTCCAGCATCCACTGGCAGAATTTTTCTGAGTCGTCAACCGGGAAACGCGCAACCACGTAAAAAGCACCACCAGGATTGGGACAAAAAACGCCTTCCATCTTGTTCAGTGCCTCGACAAGCATATTGCGTCTTTCCGTATATTCTTTATTTACTCTTTCAAAATAAGACGCAGGTGTATCCACTGCTGCTTCTGCTGCTATCTGCGAGACCATACCCGGACTTAATCTCGCCTGAGCGAATTTCAGAGCCGTTTCGATTACTTTTTTGTTTTTGGTGATGAAGCAGCCCAAACGTGCGCCACAGGCGCTGTATCGTTTCGAAACACTGTCGAATATTAAAACATTTTCATCAATGCCATCCAGGTGCATCGGCGAGAAAAACTTGTTATCATCATAACAAAATTCACGGTAAGCTTCATCGGCAAATAGATACAGGTCGTACTTTAAGCAAAGCTTTTTTAGCTCTTCTAGCTCATCATAAGAATATAAATATCCAGTAGGGTTATTAGGATTGCATATAAATATTGCTTTTGTTTTGTCAGTAATCTGCTTTTCAAACTCGCTTATGGCAGGTAAAGCGAATCCTGTCTCAATTGTCGACAAAACCGGCTTTATTGTCACGTTGCTCATCCATGCAAATGCATTATAATTTGCATAAAAAGGCTCGGGGATGATAATTTCATCACCATCATCCATGCAGGTTTGTAAAGCAATTACAATAGCTTCCGAGGCTCCGGTTGTAACGAATATATCTTCGATACTGATATTGTAGCCCGCCTTATTGTAATACTCGACTAGTTTTTCACGGTATGATAAGTTTCCTTCAGACTGAGTATAGGCCCAAACCTTAAAATCGATGTTCTTGATCGCATTCAGCATCGCTTCAGGAGTTTCAATATCAGGTTGACCGATATTTAAATGATACACCTTTCTACCAAGCTTTTTTGCCTTGTCTGCAAATGGTGTTAATTTTCGTATAGGGGAAGCAGGCATCTGCTTTCCCTTGTTAGAGATTTTTGGCATGGGCTACAAAAATAAAAAAACCTCTCTGTTAGCAGAGAGGTTTTTCAAAATCTTTATTGATTGTTTATCTGCTGCTGGTGCTTACTACTTCACCTTTAATGTATAAGTATTTAACCGGTGTTTTGGCGTTTGATTTAACCGTGATTACTTTGTTAAATGCGCCAACTGCCGCCGCGTTAAATGTTGCAGTAATAACTCCCGTTTCCCCCTTTTTTACAGGCGTGCTTGAATATTTAGGTACTGTGCAACCGCACGATGCTTCAACATTCGAAATTATTATAGGCGAATCTCCTACATTAGTGAACTTAAATTCATACGTTACAGGTTTGCCTTGAGGTATCTTGCCAAAATCGTGTGTTTCTTCAACAAACTTAAATTCTGCTTCGAGTACGGATTTCATAGCCGTAAAAGCAACGAAGGTTAAGATAACTGCGCAAAAGGTAAATAGCTTTTTCATTTTCATGTTTTTTTAATTAGACTGAACTATATACGCCCGGTTTAATTATCATGTAATTAAGATGTAAACGGCGCTTTTATCCAAGTGTTGTACAAAGATATATTTATTTTTTATATTCAAAAACGAGCCCTTTTTACGCAATAATGAAGATAGGGTTTCATACCTTGTATATTTTATTAATTTTGGAACCGGTTGAGAAATGAGTGAAACCCTAATGAATGTAACTAATCAATTCGATGTTTCTGAGCTAAGCTTTGAAGACTTCAAACATATTGTACTGAATGATTATCGGATATGCTATGAAAGCCGTCAGACGAGTTTGCTTGGCCGGAAGGAAGTTCTTACAGGCAAGGCAAAGTTTGGAATCTTTGGCGACGGTAAAGAAGTTGCTCAGGTTGCTATGGCCAAGGCCTTTAAAAAAGGCGATTGGCGTTCAGGTTACTATCGGGATCAGACGTTCATGTTCGCTACCGGAATGGCTACAATTACCGAGTTTTTTTCTCAACTCTACGCAAATACCAATGTAGACGAGGAGCCCTTCTCCGGCGGTCGCCAGATGAATGCTCATTTTTCCACCCGCATTCTTAACGAAGATGGAACCTGGAAAAATCAGACGGAAATGAAAATGACGTCCGCGGATATTTCTACTACAGGCGGACAAATGGCGCGGTTGGTGGGTCTGGCTCAGGCCTCTAAACTTTACAGGGAGAACTCTGAGTTGAGCTTTCTGAAAGATTTTTCGGTGAACGGGAATGAAGTTGCCTTCGGTACCATAGGAAATGGATCTACTTCCGAGGGAGTGTTTTTTGAAGCTATAAATGCTGCCGGAGTACTGCAAGTCCCTTTGGCAATATCTATTTGGGATGATAGTTATGCTATATCTGTTCCGCAGAAATATCAAACCACTAAGCAGGATATTTCGGAAGTTTTAAGGGGTTTTCAGCGCGATGAAAAAGGTGAGGGCTTTGAGATATTTAAAGTAAGAGGATGGGATTATCCCGGCCTGTGTGAAACCTATGAAAAAGCAATAAATATTTGCCGGGAGAAACATATTCCGGTGATGATCCATGTGTGGGAAATGACTCAGCCTCAGGGGCATTCTTCTTCAGGCTCTCACGAGAGATATAAATCTCAGGAGCGTTTAAACTGGGAAGCAGAATACGACTGTCTTCTGCAAATGAGAAATTGGGTGCTCGAATCAGCGGTTGCGACTGAGGAGGAATTGGTTGAGATTGAAAGCGAAGCAAAAAGATATGTTAAAGAATGTCAAAAGGCAGCCTGGGACGCTTTTCATCGTGTCCTGATTCAGGAGGCTAAGGAAGTGGCAGTCTTATTGGAAGCCTTTCAGCTTGATCACTTTAACAAGCTGGCAGCAACTTTAAAGACTAACGCTGAAGTTACCAGAACCGATGTTTTTGTGGCGATACGCAAAGCGGTTAGGTATTTGGCTAAAGATCAGTCTGAAGCCAAACAGAATCTTTTAAACTGGTATAAAAGGAACCTCGACTTAAATAAAGAACGATATAATTCCAAATTATTTACCAATTCTATCGAATCGCCTCTTGCAGTACCTGTTGTTGCGGCCGAATATAGCGACGATGCAAAATTGATAGATGGAAGAGAAATTTTGAATGCCTGCTTTGATGAAAACTTTACACGCGACGCCCGGATCCTGGCTTTTGGTGAAGATGTTGGGAGTATTGGAGACGTGAATCAGGGTTTTGCCGGCTTGCAGGCAAAACATGGTAAAATCCGGGTTGCAGATACGGGGATAAGAGAAAGTACGATTATAGGTCAGGGAATTGGTTTAGCCCTGCGAGGCTTGAGGCCAATTGCAGAAATTCAATACGTTGACTATCTGTTATATGCGCTGTATGTAGTCAGCGATGATTTGGCTTGTTTAAGTTATCGTACAAAAGGAGGTCAAAAGTCTCCCTTGATTATCAGAACCCGTGGTCACAGGCTGGAGGGAATATGGCATTCCGGTTCGCCCATGTCTGTGATTTTGGGGTCGATGCGCGGTATTCATATTTGCGTACCGCGTAACATGACCCAGGCTGCCGGTTTGTATAATACTTTACTCAGAGGTGATGAGCCTGCAATTGTAATCGAAAATTTAAACGGGTATCGATTAAAAGAGAGATTGCCTTTAAACGCAGGCGAGTTTACCGTTCCCTTAGGCGTAGCCGAAGTAATAAAAGCAGGGACCGATATCACTGTAGTCTCTTATGGTTCGACTTTGCGCATCGTTCAGGATGCAGTGGAAGAGCTGGAGAGACTAGGGATTTCCATTGAAATTGTCGATCCTCAGACCCTGCACCCTTTTGATTTAAATGGGGTTTGTGTCGAATCACTCAAGAAAACCAGTAAGTTATTAGTCGTAGATGAAGACGTACCCGGCGGCGCCTCTGCGTTCATATTGCAACAGATCGTTGAAAGACAAAAAGGATACTACTACCTCGATAGTGCACCGAGAACTATCACCGCGAAAGAGCATCGACCACCTTATGGTACCGATGGGGATTACTTTACAAAGCCTTCGATCGACGATGTTGTCGAATCCATTTATGAAATGATGAGCGAGGTTGATCCAGGGAAATACCCGGCCTGGTTTTAATAATTTAGTCTATTAGAATTCCTGAGACAATATTCACCGTAGTCAATTAGACGCGAGCTTTTTCAATGTCCTAACTGCGCGGTGTCAGGGATTTCCATTTTTTAATTTTAAGTAATAATTGTTGTCTGGTGATATTTCTATTGCCGCATGGGTGTATCATTTTTGTGGTAAAGCCCCCGCAAAGTGATAAAATAATGTCCTTATATGAATATTTTATTAAATTGTGTTATATTAATGCAATATAATAAATCAATTTAGACCGTTTTAGAAATTTCATTTTTCTGGTTATAAGCAAGAGTGCTCTTGGGGTTAGCTCAGATCGTATTGTTATCAATTACAAAACTTACTCGTTTTTTATAAATGATTAACATAGCCAATTTTGATCGATTTTTTGATGTAATTATTATTTCGGGAACTTTTCTTATTCTAATTTTTTCCATCCATTTATGGATATCAAAATCCAAATACCAATTATTAAACCGTTTTGTGGCGGTTATATTATTTGCTAGAGTAGGACAAAATTTGGTGTATCTTTTGGTGAAAAGCGAGCAATTAGTGAATTTTCCCTACCTCTTAAATCTCTTTATTCCATTTTCATATGCGGCTCCGGCTTGTTTGTATTTGTATGTCAACTGTCTTATAAAAAAGAGAATACGTATCAGGAAGGAGGAATGGCTTCACTTTATTCCGGCGGTGTTAGCCTTTGTGGAGATGTTGCCATGGTATTTTTCGCCGTCAATCGATTGGGAGCTAATTACCAAACAAATTGTTGAAGATCCTAAAAGCTTGTTGAGTTCGCAGACAGGGTTTTTGCCCTATTATTATCATTTAGTATTAAGACCTCCATTGTTTATAGTTTACCTTTTTTTTACATGGCGTTCTTTAATACGGTCGAAATTATTGTCCAGGAAAAATGCGGATAGGTCGCTGAAAATATGGTTGCTTTCTTTACTGGTTTCGGTAAGTGTTGTACAAATTATCCGGTTTTTACCCCTGATATCCAATCGCCTGGAAATGTTTGTTGGAGGTCAATCGAGCTCTGGCTTCCACTGGTTTATCGCTATTAATGCATTAGTGTTTTTAAGTATTGTTCTTTATCTTTTGTATAACCCAAATCTTTTGTATGGGTATTTACTTGTGTCGGATAATATCGAGGTAAAAAAAGTTAAACCTGATTCAAGTGCTCATTCAGAGGCTGCTCCTAATAAAATTATTTCCGACACCTTGGGCCAAAGTTATTTAAATACTATAGAGGAGTTTATGACGTCTAAAAGGCCGTTTCTGAAGGATGATTTTCAAATTATTGATCTTGCACAGGAGTTAAATATCCCGATGCACCATTGCTCTTTCGTAATTAACAGCATTATCGGTAATAATTTTCGCGACTGGGTAAATTCTTATCGGATAAAGGATTTTATTGAAAGATACCCTGAAAAGTCGGACAAAATGACTATTGAGGCTATCGCAAATGAATCAGGATTTAAAAGCTGTAGTACATTTTATAGAGCATTTAAAAAGGAAACCGGCGGAATGCCTAAGTCTTACTTCAAAAAGTTAGCGTAAGATTTTATTTTTTTAGTCTAACAGTGTAAAATAGGTGATTTTTATTTTTAATATATATATTTTTCTGTCAAAGTTTAGTTTTGGTAGAAAATGCCCCAATAATTGCATGTTAAAATTGGCTGATTCTTCTAACTTGGTTAACACAAATTAATTCTAAAATAATCAGTGCCTATGGAGAAAAATCAACTATAATAAATGATCAGCCTAACTGCGGGTGAGAGATCTGAAAAAAATACGCTTTTAGTATTATTACTAAACTAGAATGTATGCAACATAGCAAAACATTAGAGCTTGTTAGCTGGCGCAATCCTTTCAGTGTCAGTGAAATTTCAAAGAAAATAAAAACAGGCAGACACTCAATTTCCAACTGGTTTAACAAAGAGAGTCTAAACAACGAACTGATTTATAAGATAGGAAGGATGTTGAATAGAAATATTTCCTCCGAATATCCATTTCTGTCATACAGCGAACGATTTCTAAATAATCGAAAAATATGGAATCAGGATAGTAAAAAAAATCAGTTTGAATCAGTAGTTTATTGGAGAAACAAATACAACACCTTTGTTGAAGCGCATGATAAAGTATTGCGACGTGGTCCGATCGACCCTACATCTTATCAAAATAATTTAAACTCCCTTCCCGACATTCCTAATGATTCCACTCATTAGCAAAAACCAATTTTAATAAGCAAAATAAATGCTGATGTGAGGCTCTTCACATCAGCGTTTATATTTTACAAAGAGCTAATTGGCCGAATATGCCATGTTTCTTATATAGTGATCTGCAATTACCAAAGCTGCCATGGCCTCTACAATTGCCACCGCTCTGGGTACCACACAAGGGTCATGTCTTCCTTTTCCCTTTATTTCCGCAGCATTCCCTTCCTTATCTACCGTTTGCTGGTTGCTCATAATGGTAGCAACAGGTTTAAATGCTACTCTGAACATGATGTCCATCCCATTCGAAATACCACCTTGAATACCCCCGGAGTAATTGGTTAGTGTTGAAACAGATTTTCCTTCTGAGGCCGGAATAAAAAGGTCATTGTGTTCCGAGCCTTTCATTTCAGATCCGGCAAAACCAGATCCATAATCAAAGCCATGAACCGCATTAATGCTTAGCATAGCTTTACCTAAATCCGCGTGCAGTTTGTCAAATACAGGCTCTCCTAAACCCACCGGACAGTTCTTTATAATGCAGGAAACTTTTCCGCCTACTGTATCGCCGTCTTTTCTAATCTGATCAATGAATTCGATCATTTCGTGAGCCGTAGCGGGGTCCGCACAACGCACAATGTTACTCTCTCTGATTTCTACCAGTTCCTTGATGTTTTCGAACGGTATGTTTGGCGAATCTATAGTGCCTGCAGAAGAGACATGGGCAAAAATCTCAATACCTTTTTGGGCCAGGAAAAGCTTTGCAATTGCACCCGCAGCAACTCGGGCCGCAGTTTCACGGGCAGACGACCTGCCGCCTCCGCGGTAATCGCGGATACCATATTTTGATTGGTAAGTAAAATCCGCATGAGAGGGACGGAAGATGTCCTTGTTATGATCGTAATCTTTGGAACGGTGATCCTCGTTGGGTATCAGCAAAGCAATCGGAGTTCCTGTAGTTTTACCTTCGAAAATGCCTGAAAGTATTTGAGCTGTATCACTTTCTTTTCTTTGGGTAGTGATTTTCGACTGTCCAGGTTTTCTTTTGTCCAATTCACTTTGAATGAATTCAATATCCACGTCAATATTAGAAGGACAGCCGTCTATAATGACTCCAATAGCTTCACCATGTGATTCGCCGAAAGTTGTTATGCGGAACAATTGTCCAAATGAGTTACCTGCCATTTTGTTAGATGTGAGATATGAGATTTTAGATTTGAGACGCAAGCTCAAGCCTAAGATCCCGATATTATTAAAAAAGGATTTGAGGCGATGATATACTCATATCTCACATCTCAAATCTCATGTCTATTTTACTTCAAACCCAGCCTTTTTCAAATCTTCCCAAAACAGCGGGTACGATTTTCCAACAACCTGGGGTTCTTCAATTTCCAAATGTTTTATTTTCAAAGCCAGTGGTGCAAAGGCCATCGCCATCCTATGGTCTTCATAGGTGCTGATGCTCACCTTTTCAGGGAAATGAAGGCCGGAACAGTTTAAATGATAGTGCTCATTGTCTTCATTGAGTTTCACGCCTATTTTTGCCAGTTCATTCTGCAATGCAGCAATTCGATCGGTTTCTTTAATTTTCAAAGTCTCCAATCCTGTAAAGGTTGCATTGTGACCCAGCGCAGCCGAGCAAACAATGACGGTCTGTGCTAAATCCGGACAATCTTTTAGATCAAAAAATTCGCCGTCAACGTCCTTATTACTTCTTTTTAATATCAGACCATCTTGGGTGTATTCCGTAGAAATGCCGAAGCTTTCCATGATACTGCTTATGCGGCTATCACCTTGTAAACTGTCTTGCTTTAAATAAGGAAGGGTAATTGTGCTATCTTCAGACAAAGCGGCAATAGAATACCAGTATGACGCTGCACTCCAATCGGGTTCGATGGTAATTTCAGAGTCTTGAAATTTTTGTGAAGCGATAGAAATTGTTGCGTTATTCCACTGATGTTCGATACCAGCTTCTTTAAGCATAGACAAAGTCATTTCCACATAAGGTCGCGAGGTCAGCTCTCCTTCAATTGTTAACTCTAATCCTTCAGAAAGGAAAGGTGCAACCAAAAGCAGGGCAGTAATGAACTGTGAACTTATATTTCCTTTAATTTGGATTTTATTGGTGATCTGCCGAAACTCATTGCCGAATTTCAAAGGAGGGAAACCATCTTTCTCCACATACTCAATCCGGGCACCCAAACCCCTCAAGGCATCCACCAAAATCCCGATCGGCCGTTGCTTCATGCGCTCCGTTCCTGTAAGGATAGCTTCTGCGCCTGTCACTGCAAAATAGGCAGTAAGAAAGCGCATGGCTGTGCCTGCCGGCCCAACGTTTACTTCAACTTCTTCAGTTGAACCAGCATCGTTAGTTATAGCGGTGGCAAGTTTTTGATTTTTTACTTTTGAATTTAGCTTTTCCAGTATCTGGAAAAGCGTAACTGTATCGTCGGCACTCGAAAGGTTTTTCACCACCACCTTTCCATCGCTCAATGCATTTAAAATCAAAGCCCGGTTACTTTCACTCTTTGATCCAGTCAGTTGAATGGTGCAATTAGTGCTTTTGCCGGGTTTGGAAAGAATCAAATGATCCATTTATTTTTGTTCTAAAGTCTCTGTAGCATTCATAATTTCGGTTTGCTTGCGGATTGATTCAGCATGAATCAGTTCAAGCATTTTCGTTGTGAATGTTTCATCAAGTTTTAAGGCTTTTGCGAAGTTTGCACGTTTAGTAACCACCTCATCCCAACGGTTAAGTTGTAAGATGGTGATATTGTTATCTCTTTTGTACTCACCGATTTTATCTACAATAGCCATTCTCTCAGATACTTTTTGGATAATCTGATCGTCTAGTTTGTCGATTTGCTTACGCAGTTCGGCTAGTTTATCTAAAACAGCAGGGTTTTTCGGCTCAGGCTGACGAACAGTTAAATGATCGATCATGTCGGATAAAGCTGATGGAGTTAACTGCTGTTTAGCATCAGTCCATGCAACAGAAGGATCAATATGCGATTCGATCATTAATCCATCCATCTCTAAGTCTAATGCTTTTTGAGAAATGTAAGGAATTAAATCGCGGTTACCGCAGATATGACTAGGGTCGCAAATGATAGGTAATTCAGGACAAAGAGTTTTTAACTGAATGGTTATTTCCCACATTGGTTCGTTACGGAAGGCTGATTTTTCGAAAGAAGAAAAACCACGGGAAATAGCAGCTAACTTAGTAATGCCGGCTCCATTTATGCGCTCCAATGCACCGATCCATAATTGTAAATCAGGGTTAACGGGGTTTTTTACCATTACAGGGATGTCAACACCTTTAAGCGCATCAGCAATTTCCTGAATAGTAAACGGATTAACTGTTGAACGTGCACCTACCCAAAGAATGTCGACGCCAGCTTTAAGGGCTTCTTCAACATGTTTTGCATTAGCAACCTCTACAGTGATAGGTAATCCGGTCTCTTTTTTAGCACGGTTTAGCCATTCTAAGCCAATGCTTCCAATGCCTTCAAACTCTCCCGGACGGGTACGGGGTTTCCAGATACCAGCTCTCAATACAGAGATTTTTCCGGTTTTAGCCAATAAATGAGCAGTTGCAACAAGTTGATCTTCTGTTTCTGCACTGCAGGGACCTCCGATTACCAGAGGTTGATGTTTCGCTGTTAGCCAGTTGCTTAGTGGCTCTATGTTGAGGTTCAGTTTCATACTATTTGAGTTGTAAGTTTTACGTTATAAGTTGTAAGTCTTGTTTATACCTTAATTTTTTGTTTGCTTTTTTTGAGCGAAAATGTTTTATGTGCCGGTGTGGTTGAATCCTTCAACTCAAACCTTCAACCCGCAACTCACACTCCGTCATTCTTCCTATATTCCCCCATAATCGCAAAGTTTACTGTATATCGTAATGCTTTTCGAATGGCTTCTTCATATTCCTTTCGGGATGAAAATTCGAGATCGATATAAAAATTATATTGATTGCGTTTTCCTAAAACCGGCATGGATTGCACCTTGCTCATGTTAATGTTGTGCTCAGCAAAAATATTCAGCACTTTCACCAACGAGCCAACTTCATCCGTCACCTGGAAAGATATTGACGCTTTATTAGCATCTTCGATCACCATATCCTTGGTATCGGTAAGAATTAAAAAACGTGTATAATTCTTTTTATTCGTTTCGATCCGGCGCTCCATAATTTCCAGTCCGTAAACCTGCGAAGCTAATTTATTAGCAATAGCAGCTGTATCTTTCAGTTGCTCATCCTGGATGCGTTTTGCACATGCCGCCGTATCCGAACTTTCAACCACATTTAAGTGCGGATATTCATTGAAAAAATCATCGCACTGGCGGATGGCAATCGGGTGAGATTCTACGTTTTTTATGTCCTCAAACCTTACACCTGGAAGGGCTAATAAGTTTAATTGAATGTGTAAATAGGCCTCGCCAACGATTGTAAAATGATAGTCGCGTAAAAGAGTGTAATTGGGAAGCAAACTTCCGGCAATAGAATTTTCTATGGCCATCACCACAAAATCTGCTTCTTTGTTTTTCAGAACCTCGCAGGTTTGTTTGAAGCTATTGCACTCGATGGTGTCAATATCATCACCGAAAAACTTTATCGCAGCTTCTTCGTGAAACGATGCTTTGATGCCCTGAATTGCTACTCTTTTCTTCTCCATCGATTAAATAAAAAAGTCCCGGCTGTTGGGCCGGGACTCTGTATATAGTTCTTTTAGTTCAAAACATATCAGTCCCGGCTCTTACTGGTAATAGTAAAAGTATCCGAAATAATATGTGTTGATGTGTTGCATTCTTTTTATTTGACTGCAAATGTAACACTTTAAATTAATCCAAACAAAAAATTGAAAAATTAAAAACAATTTAAGGCCGGCGATTATGATTGATAAGTAGAGATGTAAAAAATTAAAGTTTCCAGGCTCGGATTTCAACGTCCTCTAAGCCATTGATTTCTTCGTTTTATAATAACGATAGCTAAAAATTACCACCACCCCGGTCACAAGAAACATCCAAAGATTAGCGATTCCAATTATAAATATTAAAAAATAGTCCCAGCCGTTAAAAAACGCGTTGCTCATGCTCCTTGCGAATGGTAGTTGATAATCGGATAAATTATTATTGGCAACCAATTCTGAACGTATTAAGGCATTCTGATAAAAATTAAGCTGAACAGTGCTGTATTTAACATCAGCGTCAATTTCTTTATTTTGAATTTGATGCTCAATCAGTTGGTCTTTCTCGTCAGCCAGCGAAACAGATTCTTCTGTCTTGTGATTTTTTCGAGCTTCGCTTTTGAGGAGATCCTGACTGTTTTGTCTCTTCAATTGAGCGGATAGATAGTTCAGGCTTTTATCTTCTATGTGTAGTTGACTATTTTGAATATGAACTGCAGCGGCAGAAATCTCTTCAATAAATTGGTCAAGGTTTATGGTAGGTACACGCACCAACATATTCGCTTTGATAATATAGGAGCTTAGAATTTTTAACGAGTCGTCAGAAATCTTCAATCGTTTACTATTTTCATCAACCGATTGTATTTGACGATTGGTGACTACTCCATTCATTCTCCGGACAGTATTCGCAATTCGTTTAGCACTTTCAAATACATTATTTACTTTAAAGTCGATGCTTGCAGTTTTAATCAGTTTTACTGCATTGCCGGATAATCCACTGGCTGACAAAGTATCGGTAGAGCTGTTCATTAATTCCTCTTCAGAGCGATTAGTATTGCAGGACGAGATTATGATGGTAAAAAGGGCGAAAAATTGTAGCAGTTTCATAATGGATAGGTTTACCTTTAATACAGAAATTGCCAAAATGTAACCTGCTGACTCAGTGTTTAGGTGGGTCGGGATTTACCGGAAGTCCAGCCCATACTTCCACTTAGAAAGTTTATCGTAGCAGTTCCCTAAGTGTTAGTTTTCCGATAACAATTAGAATACATAATTATGCAAGCTTTAATTTTTTTTAACTTGCTCCGATACCAATTCAAGTTTCGAATACACATTAATGAAAATAAACGTAATGAGGAAAGCTACTGTGCGAGTTAAATTATTTAATGTTTTAGGCTGTGCATTAATTGTTTTATTTAGTAATTGTTTAATTATAAACAGCAATAAAACTACTCCGGTTAACAAGGCGATACCAACCATTGATGAGGTAGGTGCTTTAAAAATGCCCGCCGATATTGCAGCTATAAAAGCGCCTTTTGCAATGCCACAACTTCAAAGGCCGATTTTTCCTGATCGTAGCATTAGTATTATAGATAAAGGTGCAAAGGAGGGACAAATAGCTACCCGGCAAATTCAAGCTGCTATAGATGATCTGAACCAACAGGGTGGCGGAACGGTATATGTGCCTGCAGGAAAATGGAACACGGGCCGTATAAGTTTAAAAAGCAATGTAAATCTTCATTTAGAACAGGGTGCAGAATTACATTTTAGCGGGGAAATTAAAGATTACCGGCCAGCGGTGTTCACCCGGAATGAAGGTGTGGAAGTGATGTCGCTCGGCGCTTGTATCTATGCAAACGAACAAGAAAATATTGCAATCACCGGAAAAGGGAAACTTATCGGTCCGCCTAAAGATTCTCCTGTCAGAACGAGGTACATGAATGTTGATGTGATTGAAAATGTAGTTCCTCATGATAAGCCGGTTTCAGAGCGGGTGTATGAAGGATACAATAATGAGTTCATTTTTCTTCCAATGTTTATTTCACCGATCAACTGTAAAAATGTGTTGATTGAAGGTATCTCTCTGGAAAATACTCCTTTTTGGAATATTGTTCCGGTGTATTGCGATGGGGTGATTATTCGCGGTGTTACAGTTAACTCAGTCGGAATTCCCCGGGGTGATGGAATTGACATTGAATCAACCCGGAATGTATTGATTGAATATTGCACGCTCAGCTGCGGCGATGATTGCTTTACCATGAAAGCGGGCAGGGGAGAAGACGGGATGCGGGTAAATAAGCCTACGGAAAATGTAGTGGTACGTTTCTGCCTGGCGAGAGAAGGCCATGGCGGTATTACCGTAGGTAGTGAAACAGCAGGCGTGATACGAAATCTGTACGTTCATGATTCGGTTTTTGATGATACCGGTGTCGGCATTCGTTTTAAAACACGCAGGCCAAGAGGAGGCGGGGGAGAGAACTTATATTATGAACGTATTCGAATGTCTTTACGTGATGATGCTTTTAGGTGGGATATGCTGGGGAGTAAAATGTATGTAGGAGAGCTGGCAACGCGCTTGCCGGCTCTAAAAGTAAATCGTCTGACCCCATTTTTTAGAAATATAGTAGCCAAAGATTTTATTATTGAGAAAGCGAAGAGCTTAATAAGGATTGATGGAATTCCCGAATCTCCCCTCAGTAATTTTACTCTCGAGAATGCTGATGTAAACTCTAAAAATCTTATTCGCGTAACCGATGCGAAAAATATCAGCATAAAAAATTCAATCATACGCTCCCAAGATTCACTTATAAGTTTGGTTGATACCAGGAATCTGGTATTCGAAAACGTTATATTCGAGGTCCCCGGAAGCGAGGTTGTTACAACCGTTTCCGGCGACTTATCTGATGAGATAAAGTTTAAGAATACAGTTCCTGAAAAGCCGAAAGGCTGGTTAGCGAAACAATGGCGCAAGGGTGAATAAAGCTCTGAAAAAAATGAATCAATTTGGAAGAATAAACATCAGCACAGATCATGTTGCTGGATTAGCATAAACATAAACCAAGCTCTTACGTATAAATTAGTATTATTATCAGGCTAATAATTAGGGGAGATACCAGAGGGACAGCATCTCAATGAATTTGAATTGGATATCAAAAATTAAAGAAATAATAAGCTATCTATTAGATAAACCCGGCGTAATTTCTTTAGAAACCAGAATTTTTCATGCCGTTTGCCTCGTATCAATCGCAGTACTGTTTCACAATGTTCCGTTCAATTATTTTCTGGGCCTTCCCGAGCTTGCAGTTTTGATGCTATGCGTCGCTGTCTTGGTCACGGGGATTTATTATTTATCACGATTTAAACACAAAACAGGAACAGCCGTAGTCATTTATATTGTCTTAAGTAATCTTTTGTTCATTGTAAATTACTATTTGAATTCAGGTGCTGACGGCCCAACGCTGCTGATATTTATACTTTCAACATTTTTAATTATAGCTGTTGCTTCAGCGAAACAAAACAGGATTTGGGTGCCTGTTAACCTCGTAATCGTAGTTGCTTTATTAGCCTTTGAGAACTATTTTCCGCATCTGATCGTGAATACATATCAGAGCGAAACACAGCGTTTTATAGATCTGGCATATTCCTATTTGGTGGTTGTCGGTGTGATATTTTTCATTACACGACATATAAGAAATAGTTACAATCAGCAAAAGGATCAGGAGCGCTTTTTGCGTCAGGAAGCCGATCAGGCACGCCTGGAAGCAGAGAAAGCGAACGAAGCCAAAAGCATTTTTTTAGCCACGATGAGCCATGAGATAAGGACGCCGATGAATGGCGTCATCGGAATGGCCTCGCTTTTAAATGAAACATTTCTAAGCGATGAGCAAAAGGAATACGTTTATTCAATCCGTACCAGCGCGGATGCTCTGCTAACTGTCATTAATGACATTTTAGATTTTTCTAAAATCGAATCAGGCATGATGGAATTGGATTATCATCAATTTAATTTGAGGCAATGTGTTGAAGATGCATTAGACTTGTTTGCAGTAAAAGCAGATGATCGGGGTTTGGATCTGGTCTATTATGTTGATCATTCTTTACCTCAAACTATAGTTGGCGATGGATTTAGATTACGGCAAATTCTTATTAACCTGGTAGGCAACGCATTGAAGTTTACACACTCAGGAGAAGTGTTTGTGAAAGTAAAATTAAATAAGATACTTGACAACGAGTGTGAAATTGCATTCGAAGTAAAAGACACCGGAATTGGTATTCCGGAAAATAAGCGATCCCGCTTATTCAATGCGTTTGCACAGGTCGACTCTTCAACTACCAGGAAATACGGTGGCACTGGTCTGGGTCTTATCATAAGTAAACGATTGGTGAATTTAATGGGGGGAGAAATCAATGTTGAAAGTACGGAAGGGGCAGGTTCGGTTTTTTCCTTCTCCATAAAATCCAGTTTTGTGTTGCAGGCGAAAGAAGTTGCAGACATGGAGTTGGTTTCTTTAGCTGGAAGAAGGATACTGGTTGTTGACGACAACAATACCAATCTTTTTATTTTGAAAGAGCAATTGAAGCAGTGGAAGATCGATTCTGTACAAGCTGGTTCTGGTAAAGATGCATTGGCAATATTATCCGATGATAGCCAGTTTGATCTGATCATTACCGATATGAGAATGCATGAGTTGGATGGTGTAGCTTTAGCAACTATCATAAAAAACAGGCACTCAAAAATTCCCATAGCATTGTTAAGCTCTGTTGGAGATGAAAGCCGTTCAAAGTATCCCGGATTATTTTGCGCTGTATTAACAAAACCCGTTAAGCAGGCGCAACTATTCAATCTTGTACAAAATCAGCTTCAAAAAAATATGGGGATAAATGTCGGAAGCCGGGAGGGGATGATTCTCTCAAACGAGTTTGCCGAGCTTCACCCACTCAATATCCTTGTAGCCGAAGATAATTTGATTAATCAGAAGCTTGCATTAAAAGTGCTTGATAAATTAGGCTATAAAGCGTCACTCGCCTCAAATGGAAAAGAGGCTGTTGATATGGCTGGCAAACAGAAATATGATGTTATACTGATGGATGTCTTGATGCCTGAATTAGATGGTTTAGAGGCTACCAGGCTGATTAGAAAACAGCAGGAATGGCAACCGAAAATTGTGGCGGTAACGGCCAACGCAATGGCCGAAGACCGTGAAGCATGCCTTAAGGCTGGAATGGATAACTACATCTCAAAACCGTTCGATCTCGAAACACTCGTTAAGGTTCTAAAAGATATCTCTGCAAACAAACTTAAATAGTTCGATTTTCTCCGTACAGTGTGTACCTCCGCCGCGGAGATTAAACTCCTAAAAATATACGGTACAAAGCAAGGGACTGTATATAAAAACCTTCATTCCGGGCCTAATCTTATGCTTTATGCAATTGCCTGGATACTTCGGATAAAGTATTCTTCAGTTCTTCTAATTTAATAGGTTTTGAAATGTATCTGTCCATGCCGGCCTGCAAACAAATTTCGCGGTCTTCAATAAGGGCATTTGCGGTCATTGCTACTATTACAGGTTGCGTGTCAGATCCGGTTCTTATCGCTTTTGTAGCTTCAAGTCCGTCCATAACCGGCATCTGAACGTCCATCAATATGATGTCATAAGAATTTTCCCTCAGCATGTTAATTGCTTCCTGGCCATTATCTGCAAGGTCTGGCTGATACCCTAATTTGTTAAGTACCCTAATAATCAGCTTTTGGTTTATTAAGTTATCTTCTGCTATTAAAATATGCAATGGAAATTGCTGCGAAAAAGCTTCCGAAAGCACATTGTCCGTTTTCGTTCTTTGTACCTCCGCCCGGTTTGGCAGCGGATTCAAGTGGGTTTGTACAACTCTTAATAATTGCTGCTGTTTAACTGGCTTTGTTAAAATAGCTGAAAATATATGGGAGTATTTTTTTTGTGTTTCATCTCCTATAGAGCTTAATAAAACAATCGGAATTGAAGGGTATTTTCCCTTCACGGCTGTGCCAAATTCTACACCGTCCATTGTTGGCATTTGCATATCCGAAATAATTAAATCGAACAGTTCGTCGCGCTCCAGTATTTTTAAAGCATCAGGGCCGGACGAGGCAACGGTAGGAATTAATTTCCATTGTTCAAGCTGGGTTTTTAAAATCTTAAGGTTAGTTTCGTTATCATCAACTATCAAAACCCGTTTTCCTTCGCAACCTGCTGTGCCGAGATAAACCGTCGATTTAGGCACTTCATTGCTCTGCTTACAGCAAATGTCGAATTTAAAACTTGTTCCGATGCCTTCTTTACTTTGAACAGAAATCGTGCCTTCCATCAGGCATACCAGCCGTTCGCAAATTACCAAACCCAAGCCAGTGCCGCCATATTTTCTCGTGGTCGATGAATCAACCTGGGTGAACGCTTTAAATAAGCGGCCCAATTTGTCTTCCGGTATACCTATACCTGTGTCCGTAATTTCAAAGCCCAGTTGTAAATCTTCCTTCTCTTGCTTTATCATAGAAACACCGATGAAAACTTCTCCCTGTGAAGTGAATTTTAACGCATTTCCGATGAGGTTAATCAGGACTTGTCTTATTCTCAGGCTGTCTGCAAAAATTTGTACAGGAATTTTCGGGTCTATTAAATAAACTAAATCGATACCAGCTTGCGATGCTTTGGTGGCAAAAAGGTCCAGAACTTCTTCGATGCATTTTCTCAGCTCAAAGGAATGCGGGTCTAATTCCATATTGCCTGACTCAATTTTTGAGAAGTCAAGGATATCGTTGATTACTGTTAAAAGGGCTTCGCCGCTATTCAGAATAGTTTCGGCGTAGTCTCTTTGTTCATCGTCGAGATTGGTTTCGCATAATAAAGAAGTCATCCCGAGAACTCCGTTCATTGGAGTTCGGATTTCGTGACTCATTGTAGCCAGGAAGGTGCTCTTGGCCTGATTAGCTAACTCGGCTTCCTTACGGGCTTTATATTCTTCCTCAGATTTAATTTGCAACTCTTCCGCCTGTGTTTGCAACTCTTCAGATTGTGCCTGAAGCTCTTCGTTTAAATCCTGCAATGTGGCAGATTGTTCTCTGATTTGAGATGTACGTTCCTCGACCTGTTTTTCCAGTTCTTTTTTCTGTGTTTCAATAGCACTGAGGCGATACCTGTAAAAGGAATAGGCCCCTCCTATTAATAACAGAATAGACAAGCTTCTGAACCACCAGGTTTTCCAAAATGGTGGTGTTATGATAATTTTAATACTGGTATATCTGGGGTTCCATACACCATCATTATTTGCGGCTTTAACTTTAAATATATACTCCCCAGGATCGAGGTTTGTATAGGTTACTCTTCTTTGAGTTCCGGCATAATTCCATTTTTTATCGAATCCTTCCAGGAAATATGCATACTGATTATTCTGGGATGATATAAAGTTTAAGGCCGAAAATTCAAGAGTAAAAACGGATTGTTTGTATGATAATTTAATTTCTTCGGCATCGCTTATCGAGCGCTGAAGCGGCGAGTCTTTATCGTATGAAGTGATAGAGCTGTTAGAGACTTGAAAGTCGGTAAAAACTACCGGAGGAGGGATTTTATTTTCTTCAATTTTCTCCGGATTAAAGATGGTAAAACCGCTAGTGCCTCCAAAAACCAGGTCGCCCGACTTTAATTTAAGAAAAGTATTCTGTTTAAACTCATTACCCTGTATTCCATCTTGCGAATAGAAAGATTTGATAGCTTTTGTTTGGGGATTATAACGGCATAATCCATTTCCGGTACTCAGCCACAAATTGCCTTTTTTGTCTTCTAAAATGCCATATATTATATCACTGGGTAAGCCGTCATCTTCATACACGCGTGTAAATTTCCGGGATTTTCTATCAAACAGGTTTAGTCCGTTTCCGGTGCCAATCCATAGCCTTTTTTTACTGTCTTCAAATACGACGTAAACTTTGTTGTTACTTAAAGAATGTACATTCTTATCGCTATGCTGAAATAATGTGTATTTCTTTGTGTTTCTGTCTAGCAGGCTTAATCCAGCCCAGGTACCCAGCCACAAGTTTCCATTGCTATCATCCACCATACTTACAATGTAGTTGGTTAGATCAGGAATCGGATGGGTGAAATCTTCAAACGTATTAGTTTCTCTATTTAATCGTGTTAAGCCTTTTAACGTTTGAACCCAGACGTTTTCCTGTTTGTCTTCGTATAAATACATCACACTCTGATGCAGCAGAGAAGCTGGTCCACCTTGCCCGGTTTTTTTATAATGTGTGAACTGGTTAGTGGAAGGGTTATATTTATCAAGCCCGCCTTCCCAATATCCAAACCATAAATAACCTTGTTTGTCTTTAAGAATGGAAGTAATAACATTGGCGCTTATAGAATTCGTGTTTCCTGGCTTTGCCTGAAACCTCTGAAATGTTTTAGTGGAAGGATTGAACTTATTTAAACCACCGCCATCAGTACCTATCCAGATATTTCCGTTATTATCTTCGCCTAAAGAAGCAATATTATCGTTGCTTAAGCTGTTTGTTGAAAAAACATTGCTTTTATAGGTTTCAAAATTTCTCTCAGTAATAAGATTAACGCCGCCTCCGTATGTGCCAAGCCAGATATGTCGACTATTGTCTTCTAAGATATCTGTTACTGTATTGAAGCTTAAACTTTCCGAATCTCCTGCTTTGGTATTGTATTTATTGACAGTTTTTCTATCCTTACTTATAACTGATAAACCATCATTAACACTGCCTGCCCAGAGCCTGTGCTTACTGTCTTCTTTTAAAATCGTAATTATGTTGGGAAACATGTGGCTTTTTTCGTAGAGTTCTAAGCCCTTTGTTTGTGGGTCATAAATTAATAATTTTTTATTAGCAGCAATCCAAATCTTACGGGAATGATCCTGAATAACATCTGTAATATCTGAGATTGGCAGATGTTTCTGTTTTGTTAAGATTCCTTTGTTTTTATCAAGAAAATAAATCTGTGATGGACAAACTACCCAAAAAGTACCAGATGAATCGATAAACATTTTTTGTACCTCTTCCGAAGGAAGGTCAGCGAATTTTTTAAAAAGCTTATCTTTTGTGTTATATCTGAAAATACTTAGTCCTGATGTACAGTAGAGAGTTCCATTTTTATCTTCTAAAAAGTTGTTAGCTCTGGTTCTGTCCATTTCTTTATGGAGAATAAAATTATTTTTCTCTTTATCGTACATGCACAGTCCTCCGGAGGTTCCTACCCAAAGGTTTGCATCAGAATCTTCAAATAAGTCGAAAATGTCATTGTCAATCAAACTTGTAGGGTTATTAGGTTTGTGTCGATATATTTTGCATGAATAGCCGTCAAACCTGTTTAATCCGTTTGCGGTACCTATCCATATAAAGCCTTTTTTATCTTGAATGATCGATTTTATACTACTGCTCGAAAGTCCTTCGGTAACATTTAAACGGTTAAAGCGAAAATTGAAGTTTTGAGCAGAGGCATAGATCGCCGTCAACTGCATAAAAATAAGCAGAATGCTTCTTAACATAAATCCGGGGTTATAATTCACTAAAAAAAAGATAGTTTTCCACTATACTGATTTTGACTGCTAAGGTTACAGTTTGTATCATTAATTCATTTGTAAATCTAAAAGAACGATTTCTATCGACTTGCTCATCATCAGGATGCCTGGTTCTGAGAGTTTCTACTCGGTCTCTGTCTGGTGTAATTTACGTTTTTAAAGACTAATATCATATTCAAACCGGGTCTTTATTTTCCGTATTAGCCAAGTTTTACCTTATATTTAACGAGTATTTATTCCTTTTTAGCTTGCATGGATAAAGTTCAGATTATTAAATATTTGGATGATAACGAGATCGAGAGAGTGAAATTTGCTTTCGCTGATATCGATGGTGTTTTACGTGGTAAAGTAATTCATCGAAAAAAATTTTTAGAGGGTCTAGAAAGCGGCTATGGCTTTTGCGATGTGGTTTTTGGCTGGGACAGCAACGATGTTCTTTATGATAATGTAAAGATTACGGGATGGCATACCGGATATCCGGATCAGCAGTGTCGCATAGATCTTTCTACCTTTCGTATTATCCCCTGGCAGGATAACATTCCTTTTTTTATTGCCGATTTTAGTAAAAAAGATTCGCCCGGTCTTGCTGCCTGTCCTCGTACACTTTTAAAGAAAATTGCTTCGGAATGCTGTGATATGGGATATTTCCCCGCATTCTCACAAGAATTCGAATGGTTTAATTTTAATGAAACGCCGCAATCATTACACGATAAGGAATTTACGAAAATTCAGCCGATTACTCCCGGAATGTTTGGCTATTCGATTATAAGGCCGGCTTTATATGCTGACTATAACAACGATTTATTCAATCTCTTAGGGAAATTCGACATCCCAATCGAAGGTTTACATACAGAAACCGGCCCCGGAGTTTACGAAGCTGCTATTATCTACGATGAAGTTTTAAAGTCTGCAGACAAGGCAACGCTTTTGAAGACAGCCGTGAAAGAAATTGCCTACAAGCATGGAATTATGGCTTCATTTATGGCGAAGTGGAATATGAATCTTCCTGGATGCAGCGGACATATTCATCAGAGTTTATGGAACCAAGACAAATCGGAGAATCTGTTTTATAATTCTGAAGATACACATCAGATGAGCGACTTAATGAAACAGTATTTAGCCGGACAATTGTATTGCCTGCCACATATATTGCCTATGTATGCACCAACGGTTAATAGCTATAAACGTTTGGTAGAAGGTGCATGGGCTCCAACTACAGTGACCTGGGGAGTTGAGAACAGAACTACAGCCGTTCGGGTAATTAACTCGGCTGCAAGGTATACCAGGATCGAAATGAGGGTTCCGGGCGCCGATACCAATCCGTATTTAGCAATTGCTGCCGCTCTGGCTTCCGGTTTGTATGGAATAAAAAATAAGCTTTCGCTGGACAAGCCGCTTACGGTAGGTAGTGCTTATGCTAATTCACAGCACAGAAAGTTGCCGGTAAATCTTAATGAAGCAAGCAATGCCATGAAAGATTCGTCTATAGCCAAAGAACTCTTTGGAGAGAATTTTGTTGAACACTTTACTCAAACACGCTTATGGGAGTGGAGGCAGTTTTCTCAACATGTAAGCGATTGGGAGCTCAAAAGATATTTCGAAATTATTTAAATTATTTTTTGAGCCGGTTATTAATAATTGCGACATCTTTGCGCAATTAATCTAAAGCAATGGATTTTTCCAGAATAATAAAGAAAGCGTGGGAAGGATATGATGTCTCTAAAGTAATTAGCGACATTGAAGATATAAGCGCACAGGTTTCAACTAATCATGTTTATCGCATAACCTTTGAAGATGAGGATATTATAATAGCGAAGCTTTCAAATTTTGGTAAGTTCGAACATTTTCGCGAAGATCATCGCATCATACAATCGTTATCCAATAATCTGCTTTACCCTTTCGAAAATCTATTGGCAAAATCTTTATTGAAAAACAATAGAGTATATACGTATCGTTTCAAAGAAGGAAAAACTGATGCCTGGGTTGTTTTTTATAATCCATCAAGGGTTATAAAGCGTTTCCCGAAAAGGCTAGAAGAAGGTCATATCCGAAAGTTTGGTCAGCAAATAGGCAAATTTCACAGGGCTTGTTCCAGATTGAAAAATGTACTTCCTAAATCCTCTAAAACTTTACGTACCGATATCCAAATTCTCATTAAACAAATCGGGCGTAATGAAAAGCAGTTTGGGACTAGGCTGCAGGCCGATTATTTAAAATATCACTGTGAATTATTCTTGAAAAACCGGCTGAAATTGAATGCGGGTTCTTTTGAAAATATTCCAGTATTTATTGATTGGAATATCGGAAATTTCTCAGTCACCAAAAACTTTGAATTATATTCGAGATGGGATTATGATTGGTTCAGGATGAGTTCGCGAATGATGGATTTTTATTTCTTTAGTCGCGTTGTGTCGAATGTCGGTGATCGAACAGTTTTCAGTTATGTCATCGATACGCTGAATGAAGATCGTTTTATGATCTTTTTAGAAGAATATCATAAAGTTAATCCATTAACTGCTGATGAGATCCGTTTTATGAAAGAGGCTTACAGGTTTTTTATCCTCAATTATGTAATAAAGGACGGTAAGTATTTTTTCAACGAGCAGTATGCCCAGAAACTCCAGTCCGAAGCGTTCGAAATTTATTTGCCATCCGTCGACCGTGATTTTGACGCTCAGAAGATTCTTCATGTACTTAAACTCAACTGATAAATTAGCTGATTGCGTGTTTTTCCGTTTCTAAGTTCCGGGATTTAAGAAAAAAATGATAAATTCCATTTTTTCTATAAAAAAATGATTAAATCAGAAAAATAAACAGTCTGAATGTTAAAAATCGATAATTTCAAATCCATCATTGATAAGTATGAAGTAATATTTTTTGACGCTTTCGGTGTTTTAAAAAATTACAAAGGACTGTTACCCGGTATCGAATCCACCTTTGCATACATTGAGTCTCAAAAGAAGGAGTATTATATAGTCACCAACGACGCTTCGAGAAGCCCTGCGCAGTTGGCAGATTCATACCACAGAATGGGACTTGCCGCTGCTTCTGCCGACAGAATCATTTCATCCGGAATGCTCGCGAAAGAGTACCTTGATTTAAAAGTACACGAAGGGATTGTTGCCTATCTTGGAACCGAAAACTCTGCACATTACCTCGATAGTTCCGGTTTGCATACCTTGCCAATTAGCGAAATCGACAGCACAAACATCGAACGTGTAACAGCGCTTGTTTTTCTTGACGATGAAGGTTTCGACTGGGCCAGAGATCTGAACATAGTAGTAAATCTACTTCGGAAGCGACCGATTCCCGTTATTGTCGCAAATACGGATTACGCGTATCCTGTGAATAAAAACGACGTTGCGATTGCCGTCGGTGGTGTCGCAAGGATGATTGAGACTATTGTGGAACGCGACTTTATTCGTTTCGGCAAGCCAGACTCACAAATGTTTATGTTCGCTTACGACTTAATCCGGGAATACAGAACTATAGCAAAAAAAGATATCGTAATGGTAGGTGATACTTTGTATACTGATATTTTAGGCGGAAATAAGTTTGGGTTAGATACTGTGCTGGTTTTTTCGGGTAACACATTGGCTGGTGATGCAGAAACCAAAATGAAAACAAGCGGTATTGTGCCCACTTACATTTGCGAGTCGGCAGTTGTAGATCCCGGGTTGATTTTCTAAGGTATCATCATCGGATGCGAAACATAATATGGTATTCTATTCCTGAACAATATCGTCTGTGTTCATAGACAGGTTGCGCATTGTAATCTGATAGATCAAATCTTCGATAACTTGTTCTAGTTTTTCTTTAGCATTCAAAAAGTGCTCAGAGTAATAATCGTCTGTAATTTCACTATTATCATCCTGTTCCGACATTTGATTTATGTCCGATGCAATCTCCAGGCGTACATCAGTCTTATAATCAATATCTTCTCTTTTTCTGCTACGGAAGTAAACAGTTAAAAAAAGTTCAAACTTTTGATAGGCGAGGCGCAGGTCGTGCGCATTGTCGCGAGTGTAGGCTTGCATAGCCTTGGTCTCTCTTTCAATTTGCTTGCATAAACTGATAAATGTTTTATCATCAAAATAAAACATTTCGAATTCTTTAGTTAACATATAATTCAATACAATTAAAAATGGATTTGAGTTTAAAAAAAATTCAAGATGATGCTTTATCGGCAGAGACAATTAAGATATGCGAAAACTTAAGAATCACAAAGTTGTTGTATGTAAAACCTATAAAAAACATTTGTTATGGCAGAACTACATGTGCAACGTAAAAGAAAAACATCCTGGTGGCTTTGGTTTATTATTATTTTGATTATAGCTGCGGCAATATTTTACTGGTATGTAAATTACTACCAGGGTGGTAATACTCTCACGGGATTTAATCCAAACCCGAGTTTATTTCTGTGGATATAATCCTTTATCTTTTTATTTAATCAATTAAGCCATGAGTAATTCAAATAACTCCGAATACGTACGCCTTAAAGAATTGGGCAAAAGTAAATATGAAGTATCTGACAATGAATCAGACATTCGGGGCTGGACCGTAAAAAACGGTAACGGTCGCATTCTGGGAAAAGTAGACGATCTTCTGTTTGATGTTGAATCCAGAAAGGTCTTGTATATGGTTCTGGATCTTGAAGGAAACGAAATGCACCTCAGAGACAGAAAAGTGCTGGTACCTTTAAGTGTTGCTGAAATACATGATTCATATCAAAATATTGTGTTGCCGGGTATAATGGCCAACGAGCTAACAGAATTACTTACCTACGAAAAAGGTAAAGTGAATACCCGGGTGGAAGATCTCGTTCAGCATGTTTTCTCGGGTACGCGCAGAGGTGGTGTTACGAGTGAACCTGCAACTCCAACTCCGATGACTAATCAATCCTATGATCGAAATGAGCCGGCTTCTGTTCATCATTCGGAGGCCTCGGAGTCGACCTCAACTTTTAATCAATCGCGACCTCAAACCGTGGTGGGTATTTTTGAGCATACTAATCAAGGACAGTTGGCTGTCGAATATTTATTGGATCATAAGTTTAACAGGGATCAAATAGATATCTCGAACAGGGGAGGAGACCATTCGGCAGCAGAGAATGAAGATCATGATAATAGTGTAACTAATTGGTTTAAATCTGTTTTTGGGAATGACGATGATGCCAAAAGTTATTCTGAGACAGCACGCACCGGCTGTGTGGTCAGTGTTCATACTTCGTCTGTTGAGGAAGCAGAAACAGCGGCTGAAATTCTTGATATGCACGGTGCTTTAAATATGCACGACAGTGTTGACGAGAAAAAAATGAAATATAAAAGCAGAATTTTTGATCGGAAAACAGAGAGCGCCAAATGGAGGGTTAAATAATCAGTTAACCTAACATTAGTATTACATTTTCTTTGGCTCATAATCGTACCTTTGTGGAAATTTTATAACATTAATGAAGATATTTATCAAAGGGCTCCCTGTTAAGGTAGAAGAGTCAGAATTAAAAGAGGTTTTTGGAGATTTTGGTTATGTGAAATCTTTAAGAATCATCAAAGATCGCGAAACTGGCGAAAGTCGTGGTTTCGGATTTGTGGAGATGCCAAATGATGCAGAAGCAAAGGAAGCTATTGCAAACATGAACGGTGGGGATTATTATGGCCAGAGAATTTTAGTTTCGGAAGCGAAAGAAGATCCTGGGTTTGGTAATAACCGTCCTGGTGGTGGTGGCGGTGGTTTTAACCGCAACAACAGAGCAACTGGAAGTTACAATAGATAATGATACAAAACCGGCCATCAAGCCGGTTTTTTTTCTTTTACAATCCCTGCCTTGGGGTGTAGATTAACATCTCCTGAACATAATAATTAACATTCACTCCTTTAGATTCTAAAGATTTAATGTTGTTAATAAACATTCGTATGTCCGGACTTAATATACGGTTAGAAAGATATACAGACCTCAATCTTTCCAGCTGGTTTTCAATGCTTTCAATTTGAGAGCCCAGCTTTCTATCATCTTTATTTGGACTATCAGCCAGTTTTTTTAGTGTTTCTTTAGGTGTTCGTAAAACGACAAAAGTACTGTCTCCTTCTTTTAAAGGTTCTAATTTTCCATATTGCGCGAATCCCGAAAAGGAAATGCTGAAAAGTAACAGGAGAAAAAAAGCTATTTTCATCGTTTTGAGTCTTTGCTCTAAAATACCAATTGATTTCTTATTTTAAGAACAATATATATAACATTTTAGTATAGTTTGGGTTATTTCATGAGTGTTTAAATGCTTCTAAATTGATGGATATTTATGAGAGACAGGCTCTCTTTGAGTTAGAAATCTGGAAAAAGGAAATCCATAAGGACTTATCCTTTACAGATATTCTTTCCAGAAGGATCCAAACAAAAATAAATAATGTTATCCCGGATAAGGTGCATCAAGCAATCACTGTGACTATCAAAAAAATGGTTCAGTTGGTCTTGTTCGGCTCTGCATACAGTACTTCTAAGCCTTTGGAAAAAGCGTCTTTACAATACAGGGAAGCATTTGTCAAGAGACAAATTGAAACCTATAAGAAAACAGCTTCCGTGGAGGGGGGTATTACAGGTGCCGGGGGGATATTATTAGGATTTGCGGATTTTCCTGTATTGCTGGGTATTAAGATTAAATTACTTTTTGAAATAGCCTCTTTGTACGGGTACGATGTTAAAGACTACCGCGAGCGATTGTTTATTCTCTATGTTTTTCAATTGGCTTTTTCGAGTCGTAAAAGGCAAAAAGAAGTCTTTGCATATGTATCGCAGTGGAATTTATATCAACTATCATTACCCGCGGATGTTGAACAGTTTGATTGGCGCACATTTCAACAGGAATATAGAGACTATATTGATTTAGCGAAAATGGCTCAATTAATTCCGGTTATCGGGGCAGCGGTGGGCGCGATCGCAAATTATAAATTGATTACAAAACTAGGAGTTACCGCCATGAACTCTTATCGAATGAGAGATGAAGCGTTGCTGAGAGAAATTGAAAAGCTACCGAAATGAATCACTTTCGATTTTGATAAATAAGTTTGGTAATGAGGTTCGTATTTATCTAAATTGACAACCGTTGGTTAAAAGCTACGTACTGTAAGTATAGATTTACAAATCGATAATAGAGTATTAAAATGGGAAAATCGCGTGAGGAAGAAACGCCTGCATCGAAATTTAATGTAGTCTTAGCTTTTGCCATTGTTTATATAGTTTGGGGCTCGACGTACTTTTTTATCCAAAAAGCAGTTCAAAGCTTTCCTCCATTTATGCTGGGTGCTTTGCGGTTTTTTGCTGCGGCATTCATTATGCTGATATGGTGTGTATATAAAAAGGAAAAAGTATTTGACTTAAAACAAGTAATGCATGCTGTATTGGGCGGTCTGCTGTTATTATTTATCGGAAACGGTGCAGTCATCTGGGTTGAGCAATATATGCCAAGCGCAGTAGTGGCTATAATGGTTTCGTCATCCCCGTTATGGTTTGTATTGCTTGATAAGCCGAAATGGGCCCACAACCTTAGAAATAAATCCACTATTTTGGGGCTTGTAATGGGTTTTTTTGGAGTTGTGCTTTTGTTTTATAAAAGCATAGTCGCCAGCGTCAGCGGCGGATCGGGCATTGAAGCAGGAGGGATGCTATTAGTAACTCTGGCAGCAATGTCGTGGGCTGGTGGATCGCTATATTCAAAATATTATAGTTCAGGGAGTTCTGCAATAGTGAATTCCACGTGGCAAATGCTGGCGGCTGCTGTTGCTTTTGCGATCGGGGGATTATTAAGAGGTGAGCAAAATGGCTTCGAAATACAGTCTGTAAGTCCGGAAGGCTGGTGGTCTGTAGCCTACCTGGTTCTATTTGGGTCAATTGCTGGTTTTAGCGCTTATGTATGGTTGTTGAAAGTAAGGTCTGCAACCCAGGTGAGTACCTATGCGTATGTCAATCCGGTAGTTGCAGTGTTGTTGGGCGTGTTATTTGCCGGTGAAAGGATAACAATTTTGCAAATATCGGGGCTAGGCATTATTCTATTAAGTGTGATGATGATAAATCTGGCAAAATACCGAAAAGAAAAAAATCTTTTATAGCAAAAGGCTAAGCTTCATTGTCTGAAATCACCTCTGTAACCTGGTATTTGAAAGCTTCTTTAACAGGTCTTATGGGCATGTTTAGATCATCGCTCATCGCTTTTATAAAACACCCCCCATAATAGAAGATAAGAGATGAATAGAAAACAAATAATAATATCAATACTATCGAGCCTGATGCCCCATATATATTGCTGATATTGCTTAAAGACAGTAGCCATTTCAGGAGCACTTTTCCAAAAGAAAATAAAATTCCGGTGAAGAACCCTCCCGCTAGTGCTGCTTTCCATTTTGGCCGCCCATCTGTCAGAAATCGGAATATTATAGAGAACCAGGTAGTAACAACTATCACAAAGATTATTTCGTTGACCAAACCATTAAGGAAGTCACTGGCTTTCGGACCCAAATAATTTATATATTCTCCCAAAATTGCCTGCAAGCCTTCGATAAAGATTAATATGAGGAAAAGTAAACCACCCACCACGATTACCATTAATGAGCGACCCCTGAGTTTAATGTAAAACCAAAATCCCGGATGGGCTTTAACCCGGATCTTCCAAATTTGATCGAGCGAATTCTTTATCACCGAAAATAGCGTTGTGGCTACAAAAAGAAGAAAAATAAATCCGGCGATAAGAGCAAACAGGTTTTGAGAAAGTGAATTGAAATTATCTAAAACCTGCTGAACCTGTAAGGCGCTGGTTTTACCCATAAGGTTTGCCAGACGGTCAATTAACTGCGAGCTTAACTTATTTCTATTCAAAAACAATCCGAATAATTGGATAAGAATTATCAAAATAGGAGGCAGAGCAAAGGTCGAAAAGAATGCTGTGGCTCCTGCCATCCGTAAAGGGTCGTTCCTCTTTAATTCGCTAAAAGATTGGCGCATCCATTTTACGGTGAGCCTTATTTTTTGAAATATATAAAGTGAGTTTGATGTTTCGGACTTTTCCACTTTAGGGTTCAGAATAGTATTCGAAATTAATGGAAAGAATTGATGTTTATGAAAAAAAATATCTCTTTGGCGGGTATCGGTACTTAGCGTTGATTTCCTCCGATAAAAAAGGATGTTTTGGTGCTTTAATGAATATTATATTTTTTTAACTAGTAAAGATTTTTTTTAATGCATGTTAAATATATTGTTTAATTTGTGTGTATAAAGGCTCAAAGTTGTATTTTTACTGCTACAAACCTTTGGGCATATTAAGCCTGGAATCATTAAGGTTTAAATATCTACTGAGTTTAAAGTATTAACGCTACTATCCAACATATGAAATGCTACATCCTTGATGATGAAACAAGTATTAAAATCATTTCTAAATATATATCTGCACACAAACAACTCAAAATTGTAGGCAGTTCCAGTAGTACTTTGGTTGCGTATAATGAAATCATGACTCTGATGCCTGATATCGTTATAATAAGTAGCTCTTTACCGAAATTGAATCTTGAGAATCTTGATTTTGTAACCTCTTTTATTTATACCGCAGATGCTCCCCATTTCGCTGCTGAAGCCTTCGAGAATAATGCGGTAGATTATTTGATGAAGCCGTTTTCACTTGATCGCTTTTCTAAGTGCATTGAAAAGGCCACCCAGAAACAGTTGGAAGCCAATGCGGAAATTGTAAAAGATAAAAGCCCGGGAAGTGATTACTTCTTTGTTAAAAATGAATCAAGGGGAAATAAAGTCATCAGGATAAAATATGATGACATTATTTACATTGAAGCCTCTCAAAACTACGTAACTATTCACCTGACGAATAAAAGCCATCTTATCTATTTAACGATGAAAGAGCTGGAGGATTTTTTGCCTTCAGACCGGTTTATAAGGGTTCATAAATCATATCTGATTAACGAACAAAAAATCACTTCTATCGATGGAAATAAAATCTGCCTTGAAGACATGTACACTATTTTATATAGTGGTTCCTATAAAAAAGATCTTCTGAACAAGGTGCATCCCAAGCTAATAACTTCCAAAAGAAGATTCGATAAGCTAGAGTGATTCAGAGACACTGATTCATCATTAGTTTTCTTCATCCAGTCTGAATTTGCGAATTGGCCAGAACAAAATCAATCATAGCATGTTTGTATACTATCTATAAATATTAGCTATGATTACGAATCCAAATGGAGACTGGGAGGATAATCTTGATTCGGACCTGAATGATGAGTCTGGAATTGGAGATACGCCGAGCTTAGAAGAGCAGGAGCAATTGAATTCTGCAGATTTGACTCAACGGATGGAAGCTGAGAATGAATCTAGTGCCGATTCTGATGAAAGCCAGACGATTGATCAGCCTGCTGTAGGGGAAGAAGATTTGACAGGCTTTTTTGAAAAACGCATCTCAGAGTCCGATATGAACGTATCTTCGGAAAATGACAAGCCCGTAACTAGAAATTTATTGGGTGATAATCCTCCGGGAGCCGAGAAGAGCGTTTTTGAATCCGGAAACCCTGGCGATGCGAGCGCCGAGAATTTTAAATATGATGAGAACAGTTTAGAGGGCTTTCGCGAAAACCTTGATAAAACTGAACAACAAATCAATATTGATAAGAAGCTAAAGGGCGATAAACCGGATTAATATAAATAGTTTAATCGCGTTATATACATGAAAATGCCGAAAGTGAGTTTTACTAAAATCATTTCGTGTACGCAGAATGGCATTTCATCACGGCAACTGGCCCGTTCGTGTAATAAATTAAAAAAACTCCATTTTTTTAAACACCTTGCGTACATGGAAAGGATGTTAAATTTTTAACGTCTTAAAGTGAAGGCCCTACATCTACCAAAATACTGGATGCCTGTAAAAATAATCCTACCATAAAAACATCAAAACAACAAAAGGAAAGGCAGCTTTCCTTTTGTTGTTTTTGGCATGAATGGTGTAAATTAATTCACAAACTTTGATTTTTCCACAATTCTGTAATATCCTTCTTAATAGCATAATTTAGCTGGTTAATAATCAGAAAAATATTGGCTAAGAAAGAAGTTAAAGAAACTCCTTTAATGCAGCAGTATAACAGCATTAAGACCAAATATCCCGGTGCTTTGCTGTTATTCAGGGTTGGAGATTTTTACGAAACGTTTGGCGAAGATGCTGTTAAGGCTTCCTCAATACTTGGTATTGTTCTTACGAAAAGGGCCAATGGTTCTGCATCGCATATAGAACTTGCAGGTTTTCCGCATCATTCGCTTGAAACGTATTTACCTAAATTAGTGCGGGCCGGGCAGCGGGTAGCCATTTGCGATCAACTGGAAGATCCTAAAACAACAAAAACTATAGTGAAGCGAGGTGTTACCGAACTGGTTACTCCCGGGGTTTCATATAGCGACAATATTCTTCAGCAAAAAACCAATAATTACCTTGCTTCAGTATTTTTCGAAAAGAACACCCTTGGAATAGCTTTCTTAGATATTTCGACCGGTGAGTTTTTGGTAGCTCAGGGGAGCACTGATTACATCGATAAATTACTTCAAACGTTTAAGCCCACAGAAGTGATTTTTCCTAAAAATCGCAAACGCGATTTCGTGGAAACTTTCGGCGATCGTTTTTATACCTATACTTTAGATGAATGGCCCTACACAGGCGACTATGCAACCGAGTCCCTGTTAAAGCATTTTGAAGTTAAATCGCTCAAGGGTTTTGGTATCGATCGTTTACCCGTCGCCATTATCGCGGCGGGCGTAGCTCTGCATTACCTTAACGAAACAGAGCACCGCAATCTTCAGCATATTTCGTCTATATCCCGGATCGAGGAAGAGCGATATATGTGGCTTGATCGCTTTACCATTCGAAATCTTGAGCTTATCGGCTCTGCCAATGAGAATGCTGTTACTTTGGTAGACGTGTTAGATCAGACCTGCTCGCCGATGGGCGCCAGGATGTTGCGCAGATGGATTGTAATGCCCCTAAAAGAAAAGAAACCTATTGAAGCCAGGTTAAATGTGGTTGATTTTCTAATAAAGGAGGAAGAGATACGCGAATCTTTGCTGCATGAAATAAAGCAAATCGGCGATCTGGAGCGTCTGATTTCTAAGATTGGTTTACTGAAGGCAAATCCTCGTGAAGTTTGTCAGCTGAAACGTGCTTTGTTCGCTACAGAATCGATTAAGAAGCTGTGCGAAGCAACCGATAACCTGGCTTTAAAGACAATTGCCGAGCAATTGAATCCTTGTGTTTTAATAAGGGAGAAGATTGAAAGGGAGTTGAATCCCGAGCCCCCGGTTTTAGTTATAAAAGGTGGCGTAATAGAGGATGGAATTGATGAGGAACTGGATAGATTAAGAAAAATAGCCTTTGGCGGAAAGGGATATTTGGTAGAAATACAGAAGCGTGAAGCGGAGGCTACCGGCATTCCTTCATTAAAAGTTGCTTTCAACAACGTTTTTGGATATTATCTGGAGGTGACAAATTCGCATAAAGATAAAGTTCCTTCAGAGTGGATCAGGAAGCAGACCCTGGTAAATGCAGAAAGATATATCACGCCTGAATTGAAGGAGTACGAAGAACAGATTTTAGGTGCTGAGGAAAAGATTCATGTGATTGAGAACAGGCTTTATAACGAACTGGTGTTCGCTCTTTCTGAATATATAAAACCCATACAGTTGAACGCGCAGCTAATTGCTCAGCTGGACGTGCTTCTCTGTTTCTCAACGCTTGCTATTAAGAATTACTACGTTAGACCTCAGATTGATAATACCAATGTATTGGATATAAAGGGAGGACGTCACCCGGTTATCGAAAAGCGGCTTCCTGTTGGAGAGGCATATATTACTAACGATGTATTTCTTGACAGCGAAACCCAGCAAATTATCATTATAACCGGACCGAATATGGCGGGTAAGTCAGCCTTGCTTCGTCAAACAGGTTTAATTGTGTTAATGGCTCAGATGGGGTGCTTTGTTCCCGCAAAGGAAGCCAAAATAGGTGTTGTTGATAAGATATTTACCCGCGTGGGTGCTTCTGATAATTTATCATCAGGCGAATCAACCTTTATGGTTGAGATGAATGAAACTGCCAGCATTCTGAATAACCTATCAGACAAAAGCTTGATTCTGTTGGATGAAATCGGACGTGGAACTTCCACCTATGATGGTATTTCCATTGCCTGGGCCATCGCAGAATTTCTGCACACAAATCCAGCGGCAAAATCAAAGACCTTGTTTGCAACTCATTACCATGAATTAAATGAGCTTAGCAACTCTTTTAACCGGATCAAGAACTTTAATATCTCGGTAAAGGAAGTCGGAAATAAAGTTATTTTCCTACGAAAGTTAGTTCCGGGTGGAAGCGAGCACAGTTTCGGTATACACGTTGCGAAAATGGCGGGTATGCCTCCCAAGCTTATAAATCGCGCTAACGAAATTTTAAAACGTTTGGAACAGGAACGGACCGGCGGCGAGCATATTAAAGACAGTATAAAAAAAGTTCAGCAACAGGCTTATCAATTACAAATGTTTTCCATTGACGATCCGGTGCTGGTTAAAATTCGCGATCTGCTCAATAATCTGGATGTTAATACGCTCACTCCTGTGGAAGCGCTAATGAAGCTCGATGAGATCCAACGCGTTTTGAAGACCTGATGAACCGTTGGAATTTTATTAAATAGCTGAGGTTATCCACTTCTGTTAAAAACTTCTGCAGCTTTAGCCGCCTGTATTTTTAGATCTTGGGATTGTTATGATCTTAACAAAGAGAAAATTAATCCGTCTATTCATTTTATTTTTTGGATGCGTTGCCTTTTCATCCTGTAAAAGTTCAAAAATTCTTACCGATGTTTCTAGCGCAAGAAATAAATCCTTTAGTGGCTCCGTAAAAGAGCGGTATGCGTCGTTGTTAAATGTCAGCGAGAAAGATATTGTAAACGAAAAGCTATATAGGTTTATTGATGATTGGATGGGCGTGCCGAATGTTCCCGGAAAAATGGACAAAAAAGGGGCAGATTGTTCCGGATTTACCATTTTGCTGCAAAAGGAAATATATAATCGACAGCTCCCAAGAACCGCAAGGCAAATGGCCGAAACCGTGAAACGGAAATACGAACAGGAGTTGCAGGAAGGTGACCTGGTGTTTTTCGATTTTAGCGGACAAAAATTTAGCCATGTTGGAGTCTATCTAAAAAATAATCGCTTTGTCCATGTGTCTACCAGTAAGGGGGTGATCGTGAGTAATTTGAAAGACTCCTGGTATTATAAGTATTTTTCGCGCTGTGGAAGTGTGAATTCGGAAGTTTCCCTAACAGGTTTTTAGATTTTATTAGGCTACTTCTCTTAAGTCTACGGCTACTACCCTTGAAATTCCCTGCTCTACCATCGTTACTCCATATATAATATCTGTGCTGGCGATGGTTCGTTTGTTGTGAGATACTATAATGAATTGCGATTGATCTGAGAATTTGCGGATGATGTTATTGAATTTATCAATGTTCGTGTCATCAAGCGGTGCATCAACCTCATCGAAAATGCAGAATGGAGCAGGTTTAAGCAGATATAATGAAAAAAGCAAGGCTGTGGCTGTAAGTGTTTTTTCACCTCCTGACAGTTGGTTAATAGACAGTGGTCGTTTTCCTTTTGGCCGGGCTATAATATCAATATCCGATTCAAGCGGGTTCTCAGGATTATTTAGAATCAAGTCACAGCTATCTTCGTCATTAAAAAGTGAGCGGAATACCTTGATAAAATCTTCGCGAACGTGAGTAAAGGCAGCCATGAATTTATCCTTGGCCGTATCGTCAATCTCTTTTATTGTTTCAAGCAGGGATGCTTTAGCAGTCAGCAAATCTCTTTTTTGAGTTTGAATAAATGTGAAACGTTCATTCATTTCCCGATAAGCTTCCATGGCCATCGAATTAATTCCTCCAAAGTCATCAAGCTGTTGCTTTAAACGGTCTGTTTTTTCTTTTAAGCCAGATTCGTTTTCATTTTCTAGACCTTCGGTTGTTGCTTCCGCTTCAAGAAGATCATTAATATCGATAGAGAACTCTATTGAAAGCCGCTCCTTTAAAGCATTTAATTCCAGCTTCAGACTCGTTTTCTTGTCTCTGAGATCATTAGAGATGAGTTCAGATTGTTCTTTTGTTTTTCTCAGAGCGGAAATTGAATTTTCTAATTCCGTAATCTGGTTTTTTGCTTTATAGTATTCTTGTTCCGATTCAGTAACACCTTTTTCAAACTCCTCTTTTTGGACGTACATGCTGATCAAATCTTCATCCGAATGATCTACGTGCTGTAAAGTGTCAGTTATTTCAGATTTTGTTTTAGCCAGTTCTGATGAATTAAGTTCAATTTTATTTTCAAGGGATCTTTGCTGGCTGTCGCGATATTCCAGATCTTTCTCTATCCCCGAAACTTTATTTTGTTGTTGATGGAAGCGTATATTTTCCTGGTTAAAGGAAGTGGATTTTTCTGTAACCAGATCCGAAAGTTCATGAAATGCCTGTTGCTTTTCAATAAGAAGGTTGCCGGTTTCTAACTTTTGCGATTTTAATTCGATAAGTTTTGGTTCGGCTTTTAAAAACTCATCTTCAATCGACTGTATTTTTTCTTCAATATCTCGTTTCCGGTTCTGACTATTTTGGATGAATGCTGCGTATTGTTCCTGACGTGTTTTAAGAGAGATAAGTTCGTTGTTTAAACGGTTTATCTCTTCCTGTAAAGCTTGGATCTCCTGCTTTTTCAGAGATGTTTTTAAGGATATAACCTTATGTCCCTCTTGCTCTATAGAAGTTTTCAGAGTGCCGATAGAGTTTTCTAAAGAGCGGATCTCTTTTGCAAGGTTCTCCAGGTTTTTTGCTCGTCCGATACGCTTTCCTTCAAATAAACCAACAGACCCGCCTGTCATGCTTATTCTGTTCTTAGTAAACTTCCCGCTGCTGCTAAGTATTACAAGGTTGTTTTCCGGTAGTTCATTTTCTAATTCTTCCTCTTCGCCGGTAACCGATAGGTACACATTTTTAAGAAGATGCCTGCACAGGCGGCTGTATTTTTCATCAACATCAATAATGCTCAATGCTGAAATGAAATTGCTGCTCGCGATAACCAGCTCTTCGGGCTCGGGATTCTTCTCCAGAGCTTCCAGTATAAAAAAATTTGCCCGCCCTTTTGCAGAATCGCTTAAAAGTTTGATTGCCTGAATCGCTTCGGCTTGAGTGTCCACGACGTAGTGATTCATCACCGGTTCAAGATAGTTTTCTATGGCAATACGATACTCTTCTTTACAAAAAAGTACATCCGAAAAAAGGGGGGCTTGTTTAGCCCAGCCGGCATTTTTCTTTAGAAAGCGAATCGATTCGGGGAATCCTTCCAGGTTGTCAACTAAAGATTTTATCAGGTTGTACTCATTCTGTTTCGAGTCAAGCTTTCGGCTTTCGCCGGATAATTTCTCTTTATGCTGATTTATTTGTTCTTCACTGGTGCTGATTTGCAGTTGAAGTTCTTCTTCATGCTGAACTAGTTCGTCGCTCTCTTTTTTCTTAACAGCAACTTTCTGTTCTAATTCCAGAATTGCGCGATTAAATTCATTAAGTTCTGCCTCTTTTGATTCAGCGTCGCTGGTATTCCGGCTGATTTCCTGCGTAAGAGCATCTTTTTGGATGTTCAGTACGGTCAGCTCTTTTTCAGAATTGTATAATTGATTTTGGAGATCGTTATTTTCTTTAACCAGCCCATCTAATCCGGCTTTTGCCGACTGCTGTTGAACTCTTAATTCATCAAGTTCTTCTTTTTTATCAGCCAGGCTTGTTTTAATGGAGTTTAAATGCTCAGTTTCCTGTAACTGTTCTTCGTTAAGCCGCTTAACATTATATAAAACATGATTAAGCTGGTTTTTGTCTTTCTCAAGTTCTTCATTCAGGCGTTTTTCCTTCTCCTGTAAAAACCTGAGTTGCTCATTTTTTATCTTTTTGTCGCTTTCGTAAGCTCGTATTTTTGATGTAAATTCATTTGTCGCTTTTTGTTGAGCAGCAAGATTTTTCTCTTTGGTAAGTGTCTCTGTTTTTTGCTGTTGAAGTGCGGCTTCCAGCTTGTCGATCTCAGTACTTATGGCAGTTTTATCTACCGAATGCTTCAATTCTTCTTCTTCCAGCTTTTCCAGTGATTCTCTGAAGCCGGTAATTTTGAAAGAGGCCAGCATAATGCTTAATGCCTTGTATTGCTCCTTAAGTTTATAATATCTTTCTGCTTTTTTTGCCTGGTTTTCTAAAGTTTTAAGGTTTTTTTCTATCTCGAACAGAAGATCTTCCACACGACTTAAATCTGCCTCCGTTTCTTTGAGCTTACTAAACGTCTGCTTTTTTCGCAGCTTGTATTTAGATATTCCTGATGCTTCTTCAAATAGTGCCCGTCTTGATCCTTCTTTATTGGCAATGATTTCGTCAATCATTTTAAGCTCAATGATTGAATACGAGTCGGCTCCGATACCTGTATCCAGAAATAAATCAGTTATGTCTTTTAGGCGGCACTGTACATCATTCAACCGGTATTCACTTTCACCACTGCGGTATAGTTTTCGGGTGATGGTTACCTGAGAATAGTCTGTAGGCAGTATGTTTTTTGTATTGTCGAAGGTTAAAGATACTTCGGCAAGCTGAGATGGTTTACGTGTTTTGGTGCCATTAAATATTATATTCTCCATTTTTTCCGATCGGAGCATGCGGGTGCTTTGCTCGCCCAAAACCCAGCGAATAGCATCGACAACATTGGATTTTCCGCAACCATTCGGACCAACAATGGCCGTTACACCCTCATTGAAATTGATGGTGATTTTATCGCCAAAGCTTTTAAATCCTTTTATTTCCAGCCGGTTTAATTGCATCTCTCTTTAAAAAGGCACACAGCCTTATACTCATCACATTAATGGAAATAGCAATTTATAGAATTTATGGAGTTTTTAATATTTTTTGTGTTAAAATCTTAATTTATTGTACTTTGCTTTGATGGAAAACATATTACCCTTTCTTGCGGCATTGGCATATATGGCTTATAAGGTATATGAAAATTATCAGAAAGGGCAGGAGGAAGCGCGTACACGTAATCCGTCACAGCCATTTGAGGAAAGATCGGAAGAAACTTACTCTGAATGGCGCGATGAGCAAACGTATATTCCAGAAAAGTCGATTCTTGATAAGGAACCACATGGGCCCGAAAAGTATCATGAGCCCAGGTACGAGCCTATGCTCCCGGCTAGAGAACCAGTAAAGAATGAACCGGGTGTTAAAATTCCCAAGGTTGTAGAATTATACAATCCAGAAGAGCCTGTCGAGGAGGTGATTAGGGGCCGCGAAATTCATGCACCTCATAAGCATAAATTTGTAGCGAGTGAAAGAGAGGAAGAAAAGTATGCAGATTTCGATATTGAAGATGCGGTTATAAAAGAAGCCATTTTAAACAGGCCGCAGTATTAAAATTAGTTTAAAACGAATACCACAATAAAAAAAGGCTTACATCTAATGCAAGCCTTTTCCCAATCCGTATTAAAGATTTATCTATCCGAGATAAGATTTTAGAATCTTACTTCTTGATGTATGACGCAGACGCTGTAATGCTTTATCTTTAATTTGTCTTACACGCTCGCGGGTAAGATTGAATTTCTCTCCGATTTCTTCAAGAGATAAAGGATGATTGCTTCCTAAACCAAAGAAAAGAACAATGATTTCGCGCTCGCGTTCTGTCAGTGTCTGTAATGAACGTTTAATTTCTTCCGATAGTGACTCATCGATTAGGTTGCTATCAGTACTTTGTTCACCGTTTTCCAATACATCTAACAATGTATTCTCTTCTCCCTGAACAAATGGCGCATCCATCGATACATGGCGACCTGAATTACTTAATGTGTCAGATATCTTGTCTACAGTTGTCTCTAATGTGTCGGCCAACTCTTCAGGAGATGGTTCGCGTTCGTATTCTTGTTCAAGCTTTGAAAAAGCCTTACTGATTTTGCTTAAAGAACCAACCTGGTTTAATGGTAAACGAACAATACGCGATTGTTCAGCGATAGCTTGCAAAATTGATTGACGAATCCACCATACAGCGTATGAAATGAATTTGAAACCTTTTGTTTCATCGAAACGTTTTGCCGCTTTAATTAAACCAAGGTTACCTTCGTTTATAAGATCGCCTAATGTTAAGCCTTGATTTTGGTATTGTTTTGCAACAGAAACTACGAAACGTAAATTTGTTTTTGTTAAACGTTCTAATGCGGCCTGATCGCCTTCGCGGATTTTTTGAGCAAGAATTACTTCTTCTTCAGCAGTGATTAAGTCTACTTTACCAATTTCGTGTAAATATTTGTCGAGAGATTGTGACTCACGATTGGTAATGGATTGTGTTATTTTGAGTTGTCTCATTTAAAGTACGATACCCCTTTCTTGAAGCGTGTGCAAAGTTAAAAACTTTTATAAGCTTTTAACGGTAAAAAAGTAGAAAAGTTGTAATAAAATTTATTATAAAATCAAAGGCTTTGTTAACAAAAATCGTTCCAGTTGAACTAAAAAAGCAGATTTCATGAAAATGTTATGACAAATCTAATGTTTTAGATCTAAGTCCGTCCGGCCGGAGTTTTTCTATAAAGAAAAAAGCTCAGAGGAGTTTTTTGTTGCGTTTCTGCAAAACTATACTAATAACGTTTCAGGGCGATTGTTATTATCTGTGGAAAATTAAATATCACTAACGCTAAACGTCTCACCCAAACGAATTCCTTTTTCAGTCTGAATCAGGGTACAGCATTCGTTAATAGCATCATGTTCGAGGAAGAGAATGTATTCATTTGCAAGGGCTTCGTTTAATATTTCCTTTTTTTCGTCCATTGATTTGAGGGGAAATACATCATACCCTGCAACATACAGGACTGGAATATGCGCAGCTGTCGGAATTAGATCGGCGGCGTATAAAATAGTTTTTCCTTTATAGGTAACTTGAGGCAGCATCATAGCATCCGTGTGTCCGTAGGTGAATCGAACACTGACATTGTCGGTTAGATCAGATTGCTGGGGACTGAGGAATTTTAATTGCCCGCTTTCTTGTATTGGGATTATGTTTTCTCTTAAAAAGGATGCTTTTTCTCTTTCGTTCGGAAAAACGGCCCAATCCCAGTGCTGTTGATTGCTCCAATAGCTTGCATTTTTAAAAGCTGGAATCAAATTCTCTCCTTTTCTCTCTATTGCTCCTCCCACATGATCCAGGTGCAGGTGAGTAAGAAATACATCCGTTATATCATCTTTTGAAAATCCACGGGCAGCCAGAGACTTTTCCAGCGAATCGTCTCCATGTAAGTAGTAATAGGCTAGAAATTTCTCGCTTTGCTTATTTCCTATGCCGGTATCCACCAGTATTAACCTGTCTCCGTCTTCAATAAGGAGCGAACGCATAGCGAAAGTACAGAGGTTATTCTGATCAGCCGGGGTGGTTCTGTTCCATATTGTTTTAGGAACCACACCAAACATAGCACCTCCATCTAATTTAAATAAGCCGGTTTCTATGGAGTAAAGGTTCATCTTTCTAATGTGGTAAATACATAGATGTGAAAATAAGTAAATGTCGGCAGAATGCGTTGTAAATGTGCGAAGCTGTATAAATTACTAATCTTAATACTAGTACTAGCTACTTGATACCAGCTACTTGATACCAGCTACTCTACACCCCACGTCCTCAGGTCTTCGAAACGATTTTCAAGCCTAAAATGGAAGAGATTAACAAGATTAAAAAGAATAAACGCCAAAAATCTGAAGGTTCTTTAAAAAGATAAATACCGACAATAACAGACCCGGCAGCACCGATGCCCGTCCAGACAGCATAAGCTGTGCCCATCGGCAGCGTTTGAACTGCTTTATTTAATAAAATAAAGCTAAGAGTAATGCAGACAAAAAAGCCGATACTCCAGCCCAGCTTTGTGAAGTTATTAGACAGCTTTAAGCAGGTCGTAAATCCAACTTCAAACAATCCACCGAGAATTAATAAGAACCATGCCATAGGGGGGTGAGGGTTGTGAGTTGAGGGTTGTGAGTTGAAGGTTGTGGGTTGTGGGATTGGATGGTTAAAAAATTAAGCTTCCAACAGATGACCGTTGGAAGCTTAAAAAATCTAAAATTAGTAATACCTGCTTTATGAAAAAATAAAATTGTCTTTAGCAAGTTTACAGTACTTATAACGTATAACCTACAACTTTTAATGCAGTACTTATAACGTACAACCTACAACTAATTCTCCTACAAATGTATTACCTCTCCATACGCATCAGCGGCAGCTTCCATAATGGCTTCGCTCATGGTAGGGTGGGGGTGAACTGTTTTTACAATATCCATTCCGGTAGTTTCAAGCTTACGTGCAACAACTACCCCTGCAATCATCTCTGTAACGTTTGCACCGATTAAGTGAGCTCCAAGGAATTCGCCGTATTTAGCGTCAAAAATTACTTTTACGAAGCCATCTTTAGTACCCGCGGCACTTGCTTTACCCGAAGCAGAGAAAGGGAATTTACCCACTTTGATTTCGTACCCAGCTTCTTTAGCCGCTTTTTCTGTATATCCTACGGAAGCAATCTCAGGTGAGCAGTAAGTACATCCCGGAATGTTGTTATAATTTAACGGCTCTGGATGGTGTCCTGCGATTTTTTCAACGCAGATTATTCCTTCAGCAGAAGCAACGTGAGCCAGAGCTTGTCCGCCTACGATATCTCCGATAGCGTAAACACCAGCGATATTGGTCTTGTAAAATCCATCAACCACTACACGTCCGCGGTCTGTTTTTACGCCAACTTCTTCCAGACCCAAATTCTCGATGTTTGGAGTGATACCAACAGCTGAAAGTACGATATCAGCCTCCAGGGTTTCAACACCGCTTGCAGTTTTAACCTTTGCCTTGCAGCCGTTGCCTGAAGTGTCAACAGATTCTACGTTAGCACTTGTTAAAATATTGATACCTGTTTTCTTAAGACTGCGCTCCAGTTGTTTTGAGATTTCTTCGTCCTCAACCGGAACAATACGATCCATAAATTCAACCACGGTAACTTTGGTACCCATAGCATTGTAGAAGTATGCAAATTCAATCCCTATAGCACCAGAGCCTACTACAATCATGCTTTTTGGCTGCTCCGGAAGATTCATTGCCTGACGGTAGCCTATGATTTTTTTACCGTCTTGTTTTAAGTTAGGTAATTCTCTTGAACGTGCACCTGTTGCTAAAATAGTGTGTTTAGCGGTATATTCTTTTGATGAACCATCGGCTGCTTTTACGTCAATTTTACCGCCTTTTTTAATTTTGGCAGTACCCATGATCACATCAATTTTATTTTTCTTCATCAGAAACTGGATGCCTTTACTCATCCCATCTGCTACGCCTCTGCTGCGTTTTACAACCGCGCCAAAATCAGCTTCTCCACCTTGTACTTTAATACCATAGTCGGCTGCATGGTTGATATATTCAAATACCTGAGCGCTTTTTAACAGAGCTTTTGTAGGGATACATCCCCAGTTAAGGCAGATACCACCAAGAGATTCGCGTTCGATAATGGCTGTTTTTAAACCAAGCTGCGAAGCTCTGATTGCTGCAACATAACCTCCGGGACCGCTTCCAATAACTATTAAGTCGTAATTCATGAGAATTGTATTTTTATTTTTTTGACCGGGCCAAATCTACAAATTGTGTAGCTTTTTTCGGTATAAATTCTATTGTATAGGATTTTTGGCTAAAAAAATGTTTGAGTCATAGCAATTTGAAGTATCATATACTTAATGATAAATAAACTCTCCAAATTCAGATTTTACAGTTACCTGCTTTTTTTCCGAGCTTTCAACTCTTCCTACAATCTGCGCATCAATTTTGAAACTTTCAGCGATCGCAATAATATCAGCGGCTATTTCTTCAGAAACATACAGCTCCATACGATGACCCATATTAAACACTTTGTACATTTCTTCCCAGCTCGTGCCTGATTGTTCTTGAATTAATTTGAAGAGGGGAGGAATAGGAAATAAATTGTCTTTTATAATATGAAGACTATCTACGAAATGAAGCACTTTGGTTTGTGCGCCACCACTGCAATGTACCATTCCGTTTATTTGAGAGCGGTATTTATCAAGCAAAGCTTTAATTACAGGAGCATAGGTGCGGGTTGGAGAAAGTACCAGCTTTCCTGCTGTTATTGTGTTACCATTGCCAATTTCAATCGGATCGGTAAGCTTTTTATTTCCGGCAAAAACCAGTTCGTATGGTACGGCAGGGTCGTAACTTTCAGGGTATTTCTCAGCCACATATTTATGGAACACATCGTGACGGGCTGATGTAAGGCCATTTGAACCCATGCCGCCATTATATTCTTTTTCGTAAGTTGTTTGTCCGTACGAGCTTAAGCCAACAATAACATCGCCTGCTTTAATTCTGTCGTTTGATATTACTTCATCCCGTTTCATTCTGCAGGTAACTGTAGAATCTACGATTACAGTTCTAACTAAATCGCCTACATCGGCAGTTTCGCCGCCGGTAGAGTAAATTCCAATACCAAGTTCGCGCAGCTCCGAGAGGATTTCTTCGGTGCCGTTTATAATTTCGGCAATCACTTCTCCCGGAATAAGATTTTTATTCCTTCCGATAGTGGACGAGAGTAATATGTTGTCTGTCGCACCAACGCAAAGCAAATCATCAAGATTCATAATGATAGCATCCTGTGCAATGCCTTTCCATACAGAAATATCGCCGGTTTCTTTCCAGTAGATATATGCCAGAGATGATTTGGTGCCTGCACCATCAGCATGCATGATATTGCACCATTGTGGGTCGCCACCTAAAATATCCGGAATAATCTTACAAAAAGCTTTTGGGAAAAGTCCCTTATCAATGTTTTTTATTGCGTTATGAACGTCTTCTTTTCCGGCAGAAACACCGCGTTGATTGTATTTAAGATCTGACATGGACTGCAAAAATAGGACTTAGAGATGAGATATTTGAGGAGATGTGAGATTTTAGGTATTAGATGTGAGATTTTAGATATGAGATGTGAGATTAAAAAATTAGCAGATCCTGTTTGAGGTTATTAAAGCGTTATAATCCCCCTCTTGGAGATAATAGAAATCTTTACCAACCTCCCGTTAACAAAAAAGGTCCCGAATATTACGGAACCTTTTCTCAAATCTAATATCTCAAATCTCACATCTATTTAATAAACAACAGCTCTCTAAACTTAGGCAGAGGCCATTTGTTATCAGCTACAACTTGTTCAAGCTTATCTACATGGTAGCGGATTTGCTCAAAATGCGATTTAACGTTTTCATCATAAGCTATTGCTCTCTCCCTGTTATCTTCCAGTACATTCGCTTTTTTACGCTCTTCAACCATTGCTCTCACATCCGAGTTGATAGAATTAACATGCTCCGAAATTTTGGTTATGATATCTATTTGCGTTGCATAAGTCTCTGGCTTTAAACCAATTTCTTTTAATCCTTTAACATTGTCGATTAAATCGGTCTGGTAAGAAATAGCTGCAGGAATAATTACGTTATCCACCATTTCACCCATTACTCTGGCCTCTATCTGAAGCTTTTTGTAATAGTTTTCTAAAAGGATTTCATGACGGGCATGTGCTTCACGTTTGCTGTACACCGCCATATCTTCGAAAAGCTTTTGAGTTTTGTCAGATAACAAAACATCCAGAGCTTTTGGAGTTGTCTTAATGTTTGACAATCCTCTTTTTTCTGCTTCCTGAGCCCACTCCTCACTGTATCCATTTCCTTCAAAACGAATTGCCTTAGATTCTTTAATGTATCGTTTGATAACTGTCATTAAGGCTACGTCTTTTTTCTCACCTTTCTTCAGTAATTTATCAACTTCAAACTTGAATTTGTTCAACTGCTCGGCAACGATAGTGTTCAAAACTGTCATTGGATCTGCAGAGTTAGCAGAAGAACCAACAGCACGCAATTCAAATTTATTACCGGTAAAGGCAAAAGGAGAGGTACGATTACGGTCGGTATTATCTAATAAAATCTGTGGTACTTTAGGAATGTTTGTCCATAGAGCATTCTCTTGTTTCATTTTAGACGTAACACGAGATGATTCTATTTCATCCAGTACATTGCTTAACTGGCTACCCAGGAAAATAGAAATAATTGCCGGAGGAGCTTCGTTGGCACCCAAACGATGGTCATTATTTACCGAAGCAATAGATGCTCTCAATAAATCAGCATGCTCATAAACCGCCCTGATGGTGTTCACGAAAAAGGTAAGGAACATCAGGTTGTTTTTCGGCGTTTTACCCGGAGAAAGTAAGTTTTTGCCAGTATTGGTAATTAACGACCAGTTATTGTGTTTACCAGATCCGTTAATTCCTGCAAAAGGCTTTTCGTGCAAAAGTACTTTAAAGTTGTGTCTGCGGGCAACTTTATCCATTATGTCCATTAGCAATTGATTGTGGTCAATTGCAAGGTTTATCTCTTCGTAAAGCGGGGCGCACTCAAATTGAGAAGGGGCCACTTCATTATGACGGGTTTTTAGAGGAATACCTAATTTAATAGATTCAACTTCCAGATCCTGCATAAATGCAAGTACTCTTTCCGGAATCGATCCGAAATAATGGTCTTCTAACTGCTGATTTTTAGCAGACATGTGACCAAATAATGTTCTTCCTGTTAAGTATAAATCCGGACGGGCATTGAACAAAGACAGATCCACAAGAAAATATTCTTGCTCAATACCTAAAGACGCATTTACTTTTTCAACTGCTTTATCAAAGTATTGAGCTACACCTACTGCCGCTTTGTCTAAAGCCGATAATGCTTTTAATAAAGGAGCTTTATAATCAAGAGCCTCACCGGTATAGGCGATAAAAACAGTTGGGATACAAAGTGTGCTGCCAATTATGAAAGCAGGTGAAGATGGGTCCCATGCGGTATAACCACGAGCTTCGAACGTACTGCGAATTCCACCATTTGGAAAACTTGAGGCATCCGGTTCTTGCTGTGCTAAAGCATCGCCTGAGAATTTCTCCATGGCTGTACCTTCACCGTTTGGCTCAAAAAACGAATCGTGTTTTTCCGCTGTAGAACCGGTTAACGGTTGAAACCAGTGTGTGTAATGCGTTGCTCCCAGGCCGATTGCCCACGATTTCATAGCAGCTGCTACCTGTTCAGCAATATCTCTTTCAATTGAAGCGCCATGAATTATCGAGTCGTTTACGCTGTCCATCGCTTCTTCTGAAAGAAATTCTTTCATTTTTTTCTTATCGAAAACGTTGCAGGCATATATGTCTGATAGCCTTGTTGGAAGCTTTACCTCCGGTATATTCCTGGTTAATACGGCATTGAGTGCTTGAAATCTAAGACTTGGCATGGTTGTATTAGTGTTTTTAAAAAAAAATTATAAACTATAGAGATTCAAAGATTTGCAAATTAAAGCATACCACCAATTAATGTTTAAAAAAAATAAAAACAATTAAGGGTTTTTTCCTTTGTCGAAATTTTTTTATGGAATCCGGGAAGATAAATCATCATCCAATAAAAACTAACTATATGTTAAACCCTAAATCAACGATTTATCAGACCGGGTGGCTCGATTTGGTATTTGCTAACAGAAATAAGTCTTATGGAGCGTATGAATTACGACTAAATTATAACAGACGATTGGGGCGATCTCTGCTAATTGCATCATTTTTCGTACTAGCGTTGTTTTCTTATCCCTTAATTCAGCAGTGGTTTATAATTGCTGATGTTTCAAAGTCTTATACCATACCTAAGGCTGATGATGATATAATTATTGTCTCTCTTCCACCTCTTAAAAAGCCGGTAGATAATCAAGCTACTCCCGTGTCATTACCTAAATCGGATCCTGTAAAGGAAAAAATGACGCGTTTTGTGGAACCCGTAGCTGTTAGTACGCCTGTAACAGAAAATCCACCGACAATAGACGAATTGCAAAGTTCAGCGATAGCAAGTCAAAGTTCTGACGGTATTGAATCAACAGCTAACCTAAGTCCGGCAGCGAGCGGAAATGGTACAGGAGAAAATGTAGCTGGTGGTGGCGGTGATGGAAATGAACTTGTACCAGCTGGGTTATTAGAAAAATACCCCGAATTTCCGGGTGGGATGTCGGCATTTATGAAATTTCTAAGAAAAAACCTCAGGTATCCCGACAGAGCTGTGCAAGCTGAGATTAGTGGTAAGGTGCTCGTAAGTTTTGTTGTGGAAAAGGATGGCCGCTTAACTGATATAAAAATAGTACGCGGAATTGGTTTTGGCTGCGACGAAGAAGCCGCCAGGGTACTTAAAAAATCACCGGCATGGCAGCCCGGGATTCAAAATAACCGCCAGGTTAGGGTTTTGTACACCATTCCATTACTTTTCCAGCTAGGAGGGTAGGAAACTGTTGAGTCAAAGCTTCATCCAGATAAGTGTGGAGCTTTTAAAACTGTATTTCATTTGATTCGTGTTCGAGATGTTTTTTCTTATATTGACAGTCTAATCCTACTGAATAATATGAAAATACCTATCTCACTTTTAATTGCCTTATTGGGATTGCAAACTACCCTGGCGCAGGACAAGCCTGAACCGGCACCAGCAGATTCTACGAAAAAAGTTGCCGGCACGACCGGTTTACAGGGAAATGCGACAGCTAAAAATCAGCCTAAGCCTTATAAGCAGATCATTACAGGGAAGGCAATAACCAAATCAGGTTTGTTTAAAGTTCATAAGGTAGAGGATAAATATTATTTTGAATTGGATGATTCGGTCTTAGGCAGGGAGATATTGATTTTGAACAGGATTTCGAAGGCTGGGGCCGAAGTTCGTGCGGCGGCGGGTTATGCGGGCGATCAGATAGGCGGCTCTGTAATTCAGTTTGAAAAAGGTCCGAATAACCGGATGTTTTTACGGCGAATTTCTTACAATACTTATAGTCCCGATAGTACTAAGTCTATGTATCAGGCGGTTAAGCGCTCTAATGTTCAGGCAATAGCCGCGGCTTTTAATATTGCAGCTTATGCTCCGTATGGAAAGGGAAGTGTTATTGATGTTACCGACTATATTAACGGCGAAAATGAAATTTTTTCCTTTAGTTCTCCTGCCGGAAAAAGCAGGATCAGGCTAGGCAATTTCATAGCCGACCGAAGTTATATAGAAAATGTTAGAAGCTTCCCTCTTAATGTGGAAGTAACCACCGTTAAAACTTACGCCCTCTTGCCTGCGGTGTCAGGTATGCCTGCGGCTCCGGGCGGGGGGGCTAATTTAAATGGATCGTCTACAATTGAGATAAACAGTTCAATGGTGGTACTCCCGGCAAAGCCAATGCAGCCTCGTTATTTCGATCCCCGGGTGGGGTATTTTACCGTTGGTTATACTGATTTTGATGCCAACCCTCAGGGCGTTAAACAAATTGAAATGGTAAAACGCTGGCGGCTCGAGCCAAAGCTTGAGGACATGCCGAAATATCGCAGGGGTGAACTGGTTGAACCTCAAAAGCCAATTGTATTTTACATAGATCCTGCTACTCCCTCAAAATGGGTCCCTTATCTTATCGCTGGAATAAATGATTGGCAAAAGGCATTTGAAAAAGCTGGGTTTAAGAATGCTATAATCGGGAAAATGGCACCAACACCGAGTCAGGATTCTACATGGAGCCTTGACGATGCCAGGCACTCCGCAATAGTATATAAACCCTCAGAAATTGCCAATGCCAGTGGTCCTAGTACATCAGATCCCAGAAGTGGCGAGATTTTAGAAAGCCATATAAACTGGTATCATAACGTAATGAAGCTTGTTCGCGACTGGTATATGGTGCAAACTGCGGCAGTGGATCCCAGGGCGCGGAAAATGGAATTTAGTGATGAGCTAATGGGAGATCTGATTCGTTTCGTTTCTTCACATGAAGTGGGCCATACTCTTGGCCTTCGCCATAATTATGGATCGAGTTCTACTGTGCCGGTCGAAAATCTGCGAAACAAAAAATGGGTTGAAGAAAATGGCCATACTCCTTCAATAATGGATTATGCCCGTTTTAATTACGTAGCCCAACCAGAAGATAATATTGGAAAAAAAGGCCTTTATCCTAAAATTGGCGATTATGACGAATGGGCAATCGAGTGGGGGTATCGTTTGTTGCCAAAGTATAAAAGTGCGAGGGACGAAGTGTCTGCATTGAATAAATTAACTATAGAAAAATCTAAAAACCGGCGCCTGTGGTTCGGTACAGAACTCAATCAGGATGATCCAAATTCTCAGAGTGAGGATTTAGGCGACAATGCGATGAAGGCAAGCGAGTATGGTATTGAGAACCTGCAGCGTATTCTTGTGAAACTTCCGGAATGGACAAAAACCCCCAATTCGAATTATGATGACCTTCAAAATATGTATGGCCAGATTCATACGCAGTTTAACCGATATATAGGGCACGTAACCAAGAATATTGGTGGAGTGTATGAAAATCCTAAAATGGTTGAACAGCCAGGAGCTGTTTATGAACGTACTCCTGCGGCGAAACAGAAGGAAGCAATGGCTTTTTTGGATAAGCAATTGTTTACCACTCCAACTTGGTTGCTTCATAAAGAGATTTTAGATAACATCGGAACAAATTCTTTGCAGGTAATCGCCCGAAGTCAGGAGACAGCTTTAAGTCGTCTGATTTCCGCAAATACTTTAAATAAATTGATCGTTGCGGAGGCCATGGATGGGAATAAAGCTTATCGCATTACCGAATTTTTCAAGGATATGAATAATTCAATCCTCAGCGAACTTAAAGCTGGAGAACCAATAGACGTAAATCGGCGGAATCTCCAGAAAATGTATGTAGATAGACTGATCCAGCTTGTTAATCCCGCGGTATCAAGTATATCTGGCGGGCGGATAGTTACGGCATCGGGCATGCATTCTGACCTTATATCTGTAGCGAAAGCAGAACTGCGAAGCATTAACAGTATGATTGGTTCCTCGTTGCAAAAGCAGTCGGATTCACTTACCAATTATCATTTGCAGGATTTGTCGGATCGGATTACCCAGGCATTGGATCCGAAAGGATAGATATTAAAAATAACAACGCGGAAAATTTCTCCCAATTACCGGTAAACGGAATTTTAGGGATATCTCATGTGTGCCTCTTTCTACTGTGGATATTTTGGTTGAGGTAAAATCATATGAATATCCCACCGCTATGTTAGGGGTGACATAAATCTGCGCCAAGGCGTTAAACGAATCCAGTGAGCGGTAAGATGCGCCGAGCCAGATGGTCTCTGATATCAGAAAATTTGCGTTGAAATCCATGAGGAGAGGCGAGCCATTTACATAATTTGCGATAAAATTAGGCTTAAACTTTATTTGGTCTCCGAGATTCATTAAATATCCTGCCTGAAGAATAAAATGAGGGCGGTAAGTAGTAGTCGATTTGATTTCGCTTATAGCTTCTAACGGGCGATAATAGAAATGAGGAGATGATATCCCGATATAATACTTTGGTGTAAAATACATCACCCCCATTCCGAAGTTTGCGCGCAATTCGCTCTCATCTACAAATACAGGGTCGTTGGTCGACTGAGGGCTTGCGGCATAGTTTTGAGAATAGTCTGCTGTAAACGTACTCAGTCCACCGTTAAATCCTACGGCCAGATATGTTTCATCGCCAACCGGAACTCGTTGAGCCAAAGTAAAATAAGCCCCTTTTTCGGTAATTACTTCACCAATCTGATCGCGGATAATCAATGCACCTAACGAAGTATTAGATTGTTTTAGAGGAGAATGGATAGAAAAGGTTTGGGTATTGGGTGCCCCCTCAAGTCCAACCCATTGCTGCCGGAATAATGAGGTTATTGTAAGTGCTTCATCCATAGCAGAATAAGCAGGGTTTAGCGCTAACCCGTTAAACATATACTGAGTATACATCGCTTTTTGTTGCGCATTTGTCTGGATAACCGCGCTTATTAACAGTATCAGTAAACTGATTTTTCTCTTAAGTAATAAGGTAGAGTCATACATAACACGAGAGGCGTCGCGACTTAGAGCGCTAAATATTAAATATTTCGCTTTTTTACGGATAATATAGAAAAAGAGTTTCCTCATTTCTTTCTTTTCAAAATGAAATATCCTTTGTTAAGTTTAGTTACGTTCCCCGCTGTCTTGGTATAAATTAAATAATAATATACTCCATCAACAAGCTCTTGCTGAGTATTTGCTAAGATACCAGTATTTGCCTTACCCCTGAAGGCCTTATCGTAATTATCGTAATTTTTCATCCGGAACACTTCATTACCCCAGCGATTGAAGATTTTTACCTCATTATCAGGGTAGGCCGAAATGTTATAAATAAAGAATTCATCGTTTCCTACTCCGTCATTATTAGGAGAAGTCATAGGATCGGGTCTGATATCAGGATTCTCATCTTTACCCGAAGGTGGATCGTCAGTTGGAAATACATCATGTATAATAACCTCCGAGCCTTCTCCCTTATCTACGTATTTAGAAGAAATCAGGTTGATGTTGACTAAAAGCGTTTCATCAATTTCTTTAATTCCATCTCTTACGGCTAATATCTGAACCCTTTCGTTTGTTGTTGTTTGGCCTGCCTTGATAGTAAGCGTCAGGTTTCCCGATAAGCTATAATCTCCATTGGTTACATCACCACCATAAGACAGGGTGATCGTTACGTCTTCATGTATCGGAGATTCAAGCCGTGCTGAGATCCAGGCCTTTCCACCTTCAAAAACATCTGATTGAGCTGGGGTAAGATGAACGACAGTGGGCGGATAATTGCTTAAGGTTACAGTCGCTTCAACACATGCACCATCCACATCGCAGGCCTCATATCTAAATGTTTCTGTGCCGGCGAAATTAGGTGCTGGTACATAAGTAAAAGTACCATCAGTATTAAACTGTGTTATGGTTCCTGAAGCTGGATCTGAAACTTTGATAAATGTAAGCACTGTTCCGTCAGGATCGGTATCGTTCGTACTAACGTTTCCGTTTATCGGTGTGTTTACCCGTTCATCATAAGCGTCATTCAGCGGTGTAGGCGGCGCATTTACCGCTAAAGTCAAGGCTTTTTCACTAACGCAGATCTTATTTGAAATCGTCCATTTAAACTCATAAGTGCCTGGAACATGTCCCGATATCTCAGTTTCAAAATTAGTCGGATCATTTATTAACACCATGTTAGGGCCCGATGACTGGCTCCATACACCCGTGCCTATTACTGCCTGATTCCCTTTTAAAGGAGCCGGAGTATTAATATTATATCGTTTTGTCGGGTCTCCGTAAGTTTGGGCCGGGGTAGGTAACGGTAAAACATTAATAACATATTCTTTTGTCGGTCCCTGGCATCCATCTGCATTAGCGCTTAAAGTATAAACAACTATTCCTGTATTGGCTCCTGTAGCATAAAGCGTTTGAACAGGTATTGTGCCGGTTCCACTATTTTCAGTTAAACCTGAAACCCCTGTTGAGCTGCTAACAGACCACTGGAATGAAGCACCCAGAGTATTGGATGTAAGTACGACTGCCGTTGTGTTGGTTCCTGAGCAAATTTCCTGTGATAAAGGAGAATTGGTAATAATAGGTTTAGGAACTGTGATGGTAAAGGTACGTGCCGGCCCTGTACATCCGTCTGCCGTAGCCGTTACAGTGATTGTAGCTGTTAGGGCTCCATTTGTTGAGTTAGTGGCTAAAAATGACGGGATGTTGCCGGTTCCGTTAGCTGCAAGTCCAATGGAGGGATTACTATTGGTCCAGGTAAAAGTGCTTCCAGGAACATTTGAACTAAATGATATTGGACCTGTGGTACTGTTATTACAAACAAATGCATCAGAAAGCGAAGTAACTGCAGGACGTGGTTTAATTGTTAAAGTTACCGCAGTTCTGGATAAGCTTAAACATCCGCTGGTATTATTAATTGCTTCAGCGTAATAAGTTATGGTTCCTACAGAGTTTAAGGTTGGCGAAGATATAGCGGTTCCGCCGCTGGCTGCAGTATACCATAATATTCCTGTTGAAGAAGCAAACGCAGCTCTTGCATCCAGAGTTTGGATAGGACTTGTTTCGCACTGTGTAATAGTTGATGAGCCTGATAATACAGGCGCAGGCGGAGCAGCGTTAATGGTTAGAGTAACGGCTGTTCTTGTCAGGCTTAGGCATCCGCTTGTTGTGTTAGTTGCCTCTGCATAATACGTTACAGAGCCTATAGTATTTAAAGTTGGTGAAGTAATCGGGGTTCCACCTGTTGCAGAGGTAAACCAGCTGACATTGGAAGTTGAGCTAAGTGCATTATTTGCATTAAGAATTTGAGTGGGATTTGTCTGGCATTGAACGATAGCAGCTGAGCCTGAAAGTGCCGGTGCAGCCGGAGCTGGATTTATAGTTAAAGTAACGGCAGTTCTCGATAAACTTGAACAGTTAGTAGAACTACTTACCGCCTCTGCATAATACGTTATAGATCCTATAGTGTTTAATGTTGGAGATGTTACTACAGTCCCACCGGTAGCTGCATCATACCAGGTAACACCAGTTGTAGAAACAAGTGCGTTGTTTG